>DAOUAN010000146.1:0-4790 GCA_034433385.1 Anaerolineales bacterium
GGGCACAGGTCGCCGCCTTTGGCGGCTCGCAATGACACAAAATGGCGTTTTTCGCCCACAGCGTCATCTCTCAAGGCACTGGCGAAATGAGCATCCATCCACCGCTCACACCTGACTAACAACTTTTTAGCGCACCCCCATCTGCCTCAGCCAGCCACCCGGCAGGGCCAACCGCTGAATTAGCCCCCGCCTACCTTCTCTTTCTGCCTTCTGCATTCTACCTTCTGCATTCTGCCTTCTGCATTCTACCTTCTCCCTTGCCTGGCTCGCCTCCCCTTGGGCCTGACCAGCCGTATCGTCTCAGGTCGATTTTGTCTTTCACAAATTCGATGCCTTCTGCCTCCAGCATCAGACGTTGCTGCTCAGCGCCTGGCCGCGGGCTGATTTTTCCCTGTGCGTTGATCACCCGTTGCCAGGGCACATCCTCCGGGCAGGCGGCCATGGCCGCTCCCACCCAGCGCGGGGCGTGGACCCGGTAGGTCTCGAAATCTACGCCGGCGGGCGGTGGTAAAAGCAGGGCAATTTGCCCATAGGTGGCCACCCGCCCCGGCGGAATCTGGCGGACGAGATCCCACACCTGGCGGTAATAGGCTTGCGGGTTGGGTGGAGAGGTGAACGCCATAAGTGCCTCAGGGCCGGCTCAGAAAACGGTAAAAGAGCGTTTTGCGCACGTTGGCGATGAAATTTTTGGAAAGCTGATCGCGCAGGGTTGCCAGCGAGCCGATGCGATCGGCGACCAACGTGCCAGGGTGATCCGCTTCGGGGGCGGTATCCAGCCGAAGGTGGCGGATCGGCTGCGGGTCCGGCGCGAGGCGGCGCGCTTCGGGGGGCGAAGCGTAAAAGGTAGCGGTGCGGTAGATCGAGCGGTTGATCTCGTAGAGGGGAGTGAGCATCCCGATTCCCAACAAAATGAGCAAGGCCAGGCGCAGCGGAGGCGCCGTTTGGGGAGCGGAGAGCGCTTCGGCGACCCACACCATCAGGTAAAAGAGCGCCGGGATAGAGGCGCGCATGACGAAATCGCGGCCGTTGCCGATCTGGATAAACGGGAAGAGCAGCAGCAGGCCGCCCACGACGTACCACTGCGCCTCGCCGCGGTGACCCGGGGCCAGCGCCGCCCAAAACAGGCCGACCTCCACGCCGAAGAAGATCAACCAGTCCGCCGGGGCAAGCGATTGCCAGGCGCGGTTTTGCGCTGCGGTGTTGGCGGAAAAATAGGAGAGGGCGAGCAGGGCGATCCAGGCGCCGGCCAGGTTGGGCAGGCTGAATAGTTGCGAGAGCGTTTGTTGCAGGGCTTCGCCGGCGCGGCGCGCCTGCCACGAACGGCGGGAGAACTCGACCAGCATCAGGGGCAGCAGACCAACCGCCGCCAGCGGGGCGAAGAAAAAGGTCAGCGCCCAGAGCAGGAACATCTGGCGGCGTTCCAGGCCGTTGAGCAGCAACACGCTGGCCAGCCAGGCCGGAATGGCCTGATTGAAGACCCAGAAGAGCTGGGTGGTGAAGGAGGAGTATTGCAGATCGCCGGCCCAACTTTCCAGGTGCTGGATGGGCGGCCAGAGCGTGGGGTAATTGCTGGCCGGGTGGAGGAGCACGCCAAGCGCATCCAGCCCGCTAAAGAAGATGAGCAACAACGCGGCTTTCCAGAGCGGCCAGCGCAGGCGAGAGGCGAGCAGCAGCCCGACCAGGCTTACCCCGGCCCAGGTCCACAGGAAAAGGGCGGCATTGGCCGCCTCCCACCCCAGGCGTTTGCCCACCCAGGCTGCCGGCAGCCAGTAGCCAATGTAATAGACCAGCATCTGCACCGGCCCCTTCGCAGAGGTGGCATAGGTCACTGGCCAGGGGTAGCGGATCAGGTCGTGGAAAACAGCGTTGCGCCAGTGATGATCCCAGTTCTGGAAAGCGTAGCCCCCTATGCCCGAAAGAAAGACCCACAGCCCAAGGAGCAGCACCCCGCTCCAGGCGCGCTTCAGGGGAGGGCTAAAGGGAGCAGGCGTCTCTTTTGCGCTTTGCCACAGGGCGAAGAGGGAGAGCAGAGCCGTGGTCAGCGCCAGCCAGGGGCGCAGCCAGCCAAAGACGAAGATCAGCCAGGGCAGGCCGAGGTAGAGCCAGCTCAGGCGAAAGAGCCAGGCGGAAGAAAAGCGCTTAGCGATGCTCATAGATTACGTAATCTTCTTTCTGCTGGACCGGGCGATAGTTTTCCTGCAAGAACTGGCGCAGGGCGGGAAAGTCACGGCTGGTATCCAGGCCGGAGACCCAGGGTTTATCGGGGCTGGTGATTTCGAGGATAAAGCGCGGCGGGTGCTCCTGCAATGCTTGCAGGAAGCGAGCGCGCAGGGCCTGGATGTAGGGATGGGAGATGTGATGATAAAAATAGAAATCGAAGACGAATGGAGTAGCCAGGCTGGCGCGGCTGATGAGCATCGCCTGGAGGGTGCCGCCGGTCCAATCCAGTGGCTGGACGGCATCGCCGGGGCGCAGGTGCTTTTGCAAGAAGTCCGCCAGGCGATCCACACGGCCGCCGATGGGGGCGATGGGCTTGCCAGCCAGTTGGCGCAAAACTGCCGCCGGCGGGCGCACGTTGATGGCTATGACCAGGAGCAGCGCCAGCACGGCGGTCACCTGCAAACGCGGGGAGGCGCTTTCCAGCAGGCAAAGCGAGGTCAGCAGGCCGGCAAAATATAAAAATGGCAGCCAGTGATAGTCAAAAAACTGGCCGGAAAAGGCCGGATAGAGGGCATAGGTCAGCGTCAGGCCGGCCAGGGTGAAGATTTGTTGACGACGGAGGGGGAAGGGGCGAAAGGCGGATTCTGCCAGAATCAGCCCCAGGCCGGCGGGCAGCAACCACACAGCGTTCCCTCCCAGACGGGCGGTTTGTCTCAGGGTAAAGAGCCAGCGCGCCGCTCCGGGCAGGACTTCCATCTCGCCGTTGATCTGGGCGTAGAGCGGCCAGTAGTTGCGGGCGATCTCCAGGAAGGGGGCGAGCATGCCGCCGCGCGCCAGCCAGAAGGTCACCGCGGCCAGAGGGAGCAGGAATCCGCCCAGGGCAGGCAGCAGGACGCGGCTCAGGATCAGGCCAGAGGTCCGTGTTGAGCCGCCGGGCGCGGGGAGCACTTCGGCCAATAGAAGGGGAATCAGCCCAATGGCTGCGTGCGGCTTGATGGTCGTCGCTATCCCAAAACAAAGGCCGAGGAGCAGGAAGGTCAGTCGGGTTTTGGTTTCGGCGAAGGCCAGCCAGATTCCACAGGCGAGGAAGAGCAGCATCAGGTATTCGCGTTGCAGCGCCATGGAGGGGCCGCCTTGCAGGTACTTCAGGCCGAAGAGCAGGGAGGCCAGCAGCGCGCTTTTCCCGCCGAAGCGCCGCATGAGCAGAAAGGTGATGCCGAGCAGGGCGAGCAGTAGCGCAAGATCGAGCAGGCGCAGGCGGAAATCGCCGAAGCGGCTGGCCCAGCCCAGCAGGAAATAAACGGCGTAGGTGCCCGGCATCTGGAAGTCGAACAGGTCGCGGTAGGGCAGACGGCCTTCGGCGCCCATCAGGTAGGTTTCGTAGAGGAGCGGCGCCTGATCGTGGGCGATGCGCCAGCGCAACGAAAGCACCATTTCAGCGGCCAGCCAGAGCGCCAGGGTAAGCAGGAGCACCAGGCTGAGCCAGGCCAGCAGGGATTTTGGGCGCGAGGGGAAGTGCGGGAAGGACATTAGAAAGTCCAGTTTTTCAAGATTTGCATCGCCTTGTAGTGGGTCAGGTCCAGCTGCAAAGGGGTAATGGAGACATATCCCTGTGCCAGGGCGCCGAAATCGGTGCCCTCTTCGACGATGCCGGTTGGCGCTTCGCCGCCGATCCAGTAATAGGGGCGGCCGCGCGGATCGATGCGGGCATCGAGGGCGTCGCGGTAAACGCGCAACCCCTGGCGGGTGATCATAAATCCTTTGAGCTCTGCCTCGCGGAGATAGGGCACATTGACGTTGAGCACCACGCCTTCCGGCAGACCATCGCTCAAGACGCGTTCCACTACCCGGCGGGCGACGCTGGCGGCGGTGGAATAATCCAGTTCACCGATGTGTTTTTCGGGGGAATCGAGGGATACGGCGATGCCCATCACGCCGGCGATCACGGCTTCCATGGCGGCTGTGACAGTGCCCGAATAGGTGACATCGTGTCCTACGTTGGCGTTGGGGTTGATGCCGGAGACAACCAGGTCCACTTTCTCGATCAGCCCGAGCAGGGCGAGAGCCACGCAATCGGAGGGCGCCCCGTCAGACATCAGAGCGGGGGTGCCGTCGGCCAGTCGCGTCTCTTTGACGCGCAAAGGGCGATCCATGGTCTTGACATGGCCGGAGGCCGACCAGTTTCGATCGGGGGCGAGGACGGTCACCTGCCCCAGCTTGCGCATTTCGCTGGCCAGGGCCAGCAAGCCCGGCGCCTGAACGCCATCGTCATTGGTTACCAAAATGTGCATAGGTGGACTTTCTCCTGCTGAAGTTGAGAATGGAGGAAATTATAACCCTGCTGGCAATCTGTCCGCGCCAAAGTGGTATCCCCTGTGCCAGGGGCACCAACTCGGCTCAAGCGGGCCGAGGGCGGCTTTCGCCAGGCACTCTTTTCGGAGCAGATGCCTTTGCCAGGGAGGCCTTGACCGTCTTCTGGGTGCGCAGAGCGATAACGGGAGCACTAAAAGGTTGTGGGTAAGATGGAAAACAGGGAAACGGCTAGTGTCATTGCGAGGGGCGTCAGCCCCGAAGCAATCCATCCATTCCTTGCCGACCAGGAGATTGCTTACCCCTGCGGGGCACAGGTC
>DAOUAN010000147.1:0-13554 GCA_034433385.1 Anaerolineales bacterium
GACCTGTGCCCCGCAGGGGTAAGCAATCTCCTGGTCGGCAAGGAATGGATGGATTGCTTCGGGGCTGACGCCCCTCGCAATGACACTAGCCGTTTCCCTGTTCTCCATCTTACCCACAACCTTTTAGTGCTCCCCGCCATCTTGAGTGAGAGATAGCGCAATCGGCGAAAACGTTTCAATCTGCACTTCATGCGGCCATCTACAACATGGAGCTGAAATCAGGTGATGTTCCATAGACTTTTGCAAGAGGTCTAATAAAGAAGCCGTAGTCCGTTGATGCAGACCTCCTCAGCCTCGCGGCGAGGATCACGTCGCCGCCTGCGGAGATCTGAGAGTAGTTGGGGGATTGAGTCTGCCTGAGGGCCGTAAAATCTTGTAAAATTGGCCCATGAAAAACGTTCTCCGTCTTATCCTTCGCGTTCTCATTACCCTGGTCGCTCGCGTCGAAATTCACGGCTGGGAATTCGTCCCCAAAGAAGGCACCTTCATCATTGCCACCAATCACCTGGGCTTCCTGGATGCACTCCTGGCCTTTTATGCCCTGGATCGCTGGGATATTCTCATCCCGGTAGCCGAAAAATGGGAAAAGATCGGCATTTTACGCTGGGCAGCCAAATACCTGAACCTGATCTTCATCGATCGTTTCAACCCCGATATTAAAGCGCTGCGCAAAATCATTGCCATGATGGAAAAAGGCAACCTGTTGATCATCGCCCCAGAAGGCACACGCAGCCGTGTTGGCTCGATGATCGAAGGCAAACCCGGGGTCAGTTACCTGGCAGCCAAATTGAATCGCCCGATTCTGCCCGTTGGCCTGGCTGGCACTGAAGATAAAGTAGTCTTGAGCAATCTCAAACACTTGCGCCGCTCCCATGTGATTGTGCGCGCCGGCCCGCCTTTTACCTTGCCTCCCCTCCCTAAACAAGATCGCGACCACGCCCTCAAGCAATACACCGACGAGATTATGTGCCGTATCGCCGCCCTGATTCCCGAAAAATATCGCGGCGTGTATGCCGATCATCCTCGCCTGAAAGAATTGCTTGCCGCTGCCTGAATGAAAACTCCGTCCACAAACGCAGTTTACGGGGCCATCGAGGCCGGCGGCACAAAATTCATCTGCGCCATCGGCAGCGGACCAAACGACCTGCGCGCTCAAGTACGCATCCCAACCACCTCCCCCACCGAGACCCTGAGGCAGGTGGTAAATTTTTTACGTCAGGGACAGACCCTCTACGGCCCACTGGTCGCCATCGGTGTGGCCTCTTTCGGGCCGCTCGACCCTCACCGGCGCTCCCCTACCTTCGGGCACATTTTGGCTACGCCCAAGCCGGGTTGGTCCAATGTAAATATCGCTGGCATTTTCCAGGAAAATTTTGATCTCCCCATCGCCTTTGACACCGATGTCAACGGCGCGGCGCTGGCGGAATGGCGCTGGGGGGCGGCTCAAGGCTGCGACTCAGCACTTTACCTGACCGTCGGAACGGGCATCGGCGGCGGAGCGGTGGTCAACGGCGCCCTGGTGCACGGATTCCTCCATCCGGAGATGGGCCACCTCCTCGTCCGGCACGACCCACAACGTGACCCCTTCCCCGGAATCTGTCCCTTTCACGGGGACTGCCTGGAGGGGCTGGCCTCCGGCCCATCCATCGAGAAACGCTGGGGGCAAAAAGCAGAAACCCTGCCCGATGATCATCCTGCCTGGGAATTGGAAGCCCATTACCTCGCCCTGGCACTGGAAAATCTCATCTGCACTCTTGCGCCACAGAAAATCATCCTGGGGGGTGGGGTATCCAGCCGGGGACATTTCTTTCCACTCCTTCGCCAGGAGACTGAACGCCTGCTCGGTGGCTATCTTTCCCACCTGCCCGCCATGGAAACTTACATCGTCCCGCCTGCGCTGGGGGAACGCGCCGGTGTCTTGGGTGCCCTGGCGCTGGCCAAAAGCCTGTTTGCTGAGTAGCTTCCGGGGCGGCGCTCAGGCTTCCCAGGCAGTGGCCTGGAAAGGTCGGCGCATCACCTGTTCGCCCATCCCGGCCCTGCCCAACCAACGCTCCCCATCCACGATCAGGTGCCCACGTAAGAAGACCTTTTCCGGATAGCCCGTGAGCTCCCAGCCTTCGTAAAGGTTATAGTCCGTGCGATGGTGAGCATGAGCCACACCATACGTCACGCGTCGATCCGCATCCCAGATCACCAGATCGGCATCGGCGCCAGGGAGCAGAGCGCCTTTGCGCGGGTACAGGCCAAAGATTTTGGCGGGGTTGGTGCTGGTGAGAGCAACGAATTGATTCGGGGTGATTTTTCCGGCGCGCACGCCATACGTCCACAGAATGGGCAGGCGATCTTGCACACCGGGCAGACCGTTGGGGATTTTGGTGAAATCGGCCGACCCCAATTCTTTGCCAGGGATGGCGACGGGTTGTCCTTCGTAAAGAATGGGCTTTGTGCCATCGAAGAAAAAGGGACAGTGATCGGTGCCGATGGTATCAAGGATGCCTTCCTTCAAACCCTCCCACAGACGGGTGTTATCGGCAGCGGTGCGCATGGGCGGGGAGCAAATCCATTTGGCTCCGTCGGGGCGGCGCAAATGCTCTTCGGTGAAGAAGAGATATTGTGGGCAGGTCTCGCCGAAGACGCGCACGCCGCGCTGACGGGCGTAATCGAGCATATCCACTTCACCCGCCGCGTTCATGTGAACAATGTAGAGGGTCGCTCCACTGACGGCAGCCATCCCCGAAAGGCGCAGCCCCGCTTCCACGGCCCCCCAGGCCGGGCGCGTCCGGGCGTGCCATTCGGGCGTTCTGAAACCGGCCTCCAGTGCCTGTTGCACCAGGGTTTCGATCACATCCCCGTTTTCGCAATGCGCCAGGACAACAATGCCCAGTTGCGCAGTCAGTTGCATGGCACGAAAAATCGAGCCATCGTCCAGGCGCAGGCGACCATTGTAGGCAGTGAACACTTTTACGGAGGGGATTCCCGCCTGCACCAGCCAGGGCAATTCGGCAGCAATGGAGTCATCCCAGCGCGTCAGGTTCATGTGGAAGGAATAGTCAATGGCAGCTTTGGCCGCCTTTTTTTGCCAGGCCGCCACCGATTGGCGAAAGGTTGGGAAATCGAAAGAGACAAAGTCAATCACCGTCGTCGTGCCGCCAAAGGCAGCCGCTTTATGACCGGTGTAATGGTCATCGCTGGAGACCGTGCCAAACATGGGCAAGTCAAAATGAGTATGGGGGTCCACGCCGCCGGGGGTGATGAACTTGCCACGCGCATCTAACACTTCGGCATCGGCAGGGGCGGAAAGGTCCTGGCCAATGGCAGCAATCTTTTCGCCCACGATGAGAAGATCCGCTTCAAAGGTTTCGGCGGCGGTAATCAGCGTAGCATTCTTGATGAGCAGAGCCATAGGGCCTCCTTTGTGGACGGTGGACAGGGGACAGTAGACGGTGGACAGTGGACAGTGGACGGTAGACGGTGAAATTGTAGCACAGTCGTAAGCACCATTCAGGCAAGGTGCCAGAAGAGAGCCATACCCAGCAGCAAGGCCAGGAAGGTGACGACAAAAAGGCCAGCCCCCACACGAGGAAAATCAGCAAAGCGGTAGTTACCGGGGCCGATCATGATCATGTTCACCGCGTGAGACATTGGCGTGAGAAACGAAGCGGAACAACCGATGGCGGTGGCCACCGCGATCGCTTGCGGATTGATCTGCAAATGAATGGCCGTGCTGAGGAAAATGGGGCCGACAACGAAAGCCGTCGCCTGGCTACCCATGAATTGGGTGAGCAATGCCGAGAGCAAAAAGGCGCTCCCCGCCAGGGCGAGAGGGGAAGGGTGTCCCAAAAGGGAGAGAACACCCTGACCCATCCAGGGCGCCAGTCCGCTTTGCACCATAGCCAGGCTGGCCACATACATACCGGCAATGAAAAAGAGCACCGGCCACTCGATGGCGCGGTAAATATCCTGCAAGGGGACGAGACGCAGGAGGATAGCCAGGAGCGCGGCGCTCAGGACTGCCAGGGCAACTGGCATGCCCCCCAGCGAGAGGCCGATGGCCAGCCCAAACAGGCCCAGGCTGACCCAGGCGCGGCGGTTCAAACCCCGCGGTGGGCTGATCTGCGGCTGTAAGACGATCCACTCGCCATCGGCGCGCAGGTCGTTCAGCCGTTCCGGGGCGCCGACCACCAGCAGGGCGTCGCCAGGTTCCAGGGGAAAATCGCCTACATCGGTGCGATAGCTGCGGCCGCGGCGCAGCAGGGCCACAGCGGTAAACCCGTAACGCCGCCGAAAATTGATCTGCTTGAGGGTTTTGCCGACAAACGAAGCATGAGGGGAAAGCAAGACTTCACAAAGGGTCACGCCGAGATCGCCGATCGGGCGATTCTCGCGTCCCACGCGGCAGCCGCGGCGGGTCAGGGCCTCGACGCGATCGGGGCGCCCGGCCAGGAGGAGGAGATCACCCGTTTGCAGGATCTCCTCGGCGGGCGGAGCAAAGATCGCCCGTTTCCCGCGCCAGATGGCCATGACAGCCAGCCCTAATTCCTGCCCCAGGCCGCTTTGGCGCAATGTTTTCCCCGCCAGAGTGGATTTTTCCTCGATGCGAATTTCCCACAGGCGTTCGCCCAGAGCATAGAAGTGTTCCAGTTCGGCTTCACTGCGGCGCGCCAGGGCCTGTTCCAGGGCCGGGGAGCGATCAGGAAGCAGGCGATGTCCCACAGCCGCCAGGTAGAGCAGGCCGCAGAGCGTGATCAGTCCGCCGACGCTGGCAAACGAGAGCAGGCCGAGAGGCGCTTGCGGCGGGTTGGCCGCGGTGAGCAAATCGCTGATCGCAATGTTGGCGGTAGTGAAGTAGGTGGCCATGCCGCCCAATGCCGTGCCAAAGGCAATAGGAATGAGCAGTTTGCTGGGAGAAAGCCGGGCGCGGCGGGCAGCCTCCATGGCGCCGGGGAGCAAAATTGCCCCCACAACCACGTTGTTCATCAGCAAAGAGAGGGCGGCGGCGAGGGAGGCGAATAGGAGAATCAGGCGGGGTTCGGAGGCGGCACCGAACGAGGCGATTTTCTCTCCGAGCCAGGCGGTAAACCCGCTTTGGGTGAGGGCCTGGGTCAAGATGAACAGGCCGATCAGGGTAAAAATGACCGGTTGGCTGAGGCCGCTCAAGGCGCGTAAGGCCAGGGAGGGGGTATGCTCCGGGCCAAGCACGCCATAGCCAGCGTACTGCGCCAGCCCCAAAAGGAGCAAAATGGCCAGGGCCGCCACGTCCATGCGCCAGCGATCCAAAACGACCAGCAGGAGCGGGACGAAGATGATGACGGCGACGAGGAGCATGGCAAAGGACATGTCAATCGGCGAGGGAGAGGTCGTAATCGGCAGGGGCTTCGCGAATGCCGAGTAAGGTCAGGAGCAGGTCGGGGGGCAGGTCGGCTTCGGGGAGATCGACGTGATAGAGGGCGGTGTTTTGGGCACGTTCGCGCAACGAGCGCCAGAGCAGGGCACGCTCCTCGCTGCGCACCACCAGATCGTTGAGGGTGTGCGCCTGAAGCAGGTATTCGCCGGTGGTATAGAGGAAAGTCAGGCGCCGCCATTTGCCGGCGAGAATAGGCTGGGGCAGACGTTGCAAGGGGCCGAGTTGAATCTTGTAATATTCCTCGTGAGCACGGGGATGGTGCGGTTCATCGCGCAGCAAGTCGGCGCGGGTGGTCAGCTCGTGGCCGCGCACCTCGGCGATGTACTCGATGCGTCCGCTGTGCTCGCCGAAGGAAGCTGGCTGATAGAAGGCCAGATAGTCTACCGCGATGACTTTGGGGGCGGTACGCAACGGAATACGATACCAGCCTAGCAAACGGGCAATCTCCAAATCACGCGGCTGAGGCAGAAGACAGACGAGGATAAGAGAAGAGGGAGAAAGCATCAGGAATTGCCCGAGTTAAATTTGACCAATTTTTCCCAATCAATTAATCCATTTACACAAAAATCCTGCATAAATTCCTGAGTAAAGAGATTAACAATGCGACTATATTCATTTTGAAAAGCCGTGTTGTGTTTTTTAGCCTGATGACCTAATGGTTCAATAATTTCGACATACAAACGGTCATTACCAGAAATAAATGTCCAAAAATCTTGCCCGCAAAGCTTCAAATAATCCCCCTTATCCGGTTGGCGCTCCCGCCCATAACAACAGCCATTTACTGCCTGAATAGCAATCTGGCCTCGGCTGGTACGCAGAATGCGCTGAGCTTTTTTGAAATTATCCACCATTCGCTTGATCTGGCTGCTATTTCCCCAGTTTGGACCAGACTTAACCGAAACCAAGTAATAAATACCATTATTTTCGAACTCCAGATCAATCCCCTCAGCAGAAGATTTTTTACCACCATAGACCTCAGAACAAACATAAATGGCTAATTTTTCTAGGAACTCACCGAAAATAGTTTCTTCCTGCGAAGATAGATGGGCATCCAGCAAGGATTTCACCAGGTCCTGAGCCATTTGCATATTTTTGGCCCTGAACAAATAAGGATTTTTTCTCTTCAGTACATCTTTCAGTTTAAGGGCACGTAAGCTCGCAGCTCGTCGCGCATGAAATTCACCAATATTACCTTCCACAAAAGTAACAACATCATTCAGATTTAGTGGCCTCATACTTCCTCTGTTCCTCCAACAAAGAGAGTTGCACAGGTATCTCGATCATGGGACAAATACTTTGTTCTGCCAAAGCAAAATATTCCGGCAAAATTTCAATGCCAACCGCATTTCTCCCCATTCTTTGTGCTACACGGACTGTTGTTCCTGACCCCATAAAGGGATCCAATACCCAGTCCCCAGGACGAGTAAAAAGTTTAATAAACCATTCTGGCAAATCTTCAGGAAAAACCGCACTATGATTGCGATTCTTAGTCTCAGTAGCCAGATGTAAGACATTGGTCGGATAGACCTTATCGCGCCCAATCCAATTGGCTACGCGTTTACCAAAGCCACTACCTACTCTTGAATTATCACGCCTTAAATCGGTCTGACTCAACTTCCGAAGACGACGTTCGGCCCAATCTCCCATAGGCACCATGACTTCTTCTTGATACATATTGAATTTTCGATGTTTATTAAATTGCAAGAGCCTTTCCCAAGCATCACGAAAACGATTAGGCCATTTTCCCGGATAAGAATTCTTTTTATGCCAAATAAATTCTTCCGTCCATAACCAGCCCTGCTTCCGCATGGCCAAAATTAGTTCGATGACATAAGTATGTCTCTCCCCATGAACCACTTTCTCCTTGATGTTCAAAACGAAAGTCCCAGTCGGCTTGAGCACTCGCAACAGCTCGGCCGAAATAGGCAAAAACCATTCTACATACTCATCTGGTTTAATACCCCCATAAGTATGTGCCCGACTATCCGCATAAGGGGGAGAAGTAAAAATCAGATCAATAGAGTTGTCAGGCAGTTCTTTTAACTTTTCACGACAATCACCAAGTATCAAACGCGCTTGAATTTCCATGTCACAAATTATACTCGCCAGTGTGCTTTTTAAAACCCAACCGGCGGCTCTTTGAACCGATGCCGCCGGTTGAGAATTACTTCGTTGGAATGGCAATAAAAGGACTGATTTTGTGAATCTTCTCAATAATTTTCTCGCGCTCCGCCTTCGAAGTGGCTGCCGCCAGTTTCGCCTTCAGTTTGCGGATCTTCATCTGGCGGTGACGGCGACGCTGGAGTTCGTGTTTTCGGCGAACACTATATCCCATTCCTTCACCTCCATTTCAAATAGGGTAGGCGAGAAAATTTTAAAAATTTTTCCGCTCAACTGTCAAGGCAGGGATTACACCAACCCCACCTCCGCGTTGAATTCCTCGATCAAAGCATCAATTTCAGCGGCCTGACGTTGGAAGCCCGTCCAGTAATCGGGGTCGTACCATTGCGCCAGAATTTCGTCATAGGTTTTGCCCTGCTGCTCCACCCAGGTAAAGTACTTCAGGTTGTGCACGCGGCGCCGATCCGGATAGCGCAACTCCAGCATATTGTCCGTGCTTTGCTGCATCAGCCAGCGCGCGTAATCGGCGGCCGCGTCTTTTTCCGTATATTCGCCAAATTCAGTGCGCATTTCCTGCAATCGGCTCTGATACAGTTCCATCGAATCGGTCAAAATTGTGAGCACAATATCGTTTTCGCCCAATTCATAATATTTGGCGAACTTAATAGCACTCAACACGTTCGAAATGCCCGAAAATCCGAGCAAATCCAGCTGAGCCACAAGCGCTTCCGGCACGCCCTTCGAGACCAGGTAGCGACGTCCGGCCGGTTCATTGAATAACCGCGCCACATTGACCACCGCGTTGTCGTCAATGGCGACCACCACATCGGTATTCTTTACATTGTGAATCCAGGGCACATGCTTATCGCCAATCCCCTCAATGCGATGCGCACCAAAGCCGTTCTCCAAAAGCGTCGGGCATTGCAAGGCCTCGCTGGCCACGATTTTGCTGGCCGGGAACAGCTGCTTCATGTAATCACCACTGGCAATGGTGCCAGCCGAACCCGTAGCCGAGACCATGCCCCGGTACGCATCTCGTGGCCCCATCACCTGTTTCAACACTTCTTCCATCGCATGGCCGGTGATCTCATAGTGCCACAGATAATTGCCAAACTCTTCGAACTGATTGAAGATCATCAGGTCTTCGCCTGAGCGGCGCAATTCCCAACACTTATCAAAAATTTCTTTGACGTTCGATTCAGACCCCGGCGTTTTGATGACCTCACCCGCAATTTTGGAAAGCCACTCAAAGCGCTCCTGGCTCATTCCTTCGGGCAAAATGGCAATGGAAGTGCACCCCAGCAGGGCCGAATCATACGCCCCGCCGCGGCAGAAATTGCCCGTCGAAGGCCAAACCGCCTTCTGCGTGGTCGGGTCAAATTGACCGGTAACCAGCCGCGGCACCAGGCAGCCAAACGCCGCCCCTACCTTATGCGCCCCCGTGGGAAACCACTTCCCCACCAAAGCGATGATGCGCGCCGGCACCCCCGTCAGCGACGAGGGAAATTCGATGAAATTGACTCCACCAAAAGTCCCGCCCGAAGCGACCGGCTGATTATGCCAGGTAATGCGGAACAAGTTCCGGGGATGTAAATCCCACAAACCGATGTTTCTCAGTTCCTCTTTAACCTTCGCTGGAATGCGAGAGGGATCTTTCATTTGTGCGAAGGTGGGAATCACAATATTGCGCTCACGGGCGCGGCGAATGGCGCGTTCCCGGCGCTCTTTTTGAACGGTCAGGTCAATCGTAGCCATAGGTCTCTCCTTGGAAATTTGTCTGACAATTTGTATTATATCGCACAAGTCACCCCACAGAGCAATCTGCGGCTTTGCATCCCACCATTCCTTTGGTAAGATACCTCCGTACCACTTCGCCAGGGAGAACACAAATGGAGCAAAAGGTGTACGACTACGTCATCATCGGTTCTGGCTTTGGGGGCGCGGTTTCCGCCATGCGCCTGAGCGAAAAGGGCTACTCCGTGCTCGTGTTGGAAAAGGGCCGACGCTATGCCGACCAGGATTTTGCCACCACCAACTGGCAATTCTGGAAGTATCTGTGGGCGCCAAGGTTACGTTCCTTTGGGATTTTGCAAATCACGCTCACCAAAGGCGCCATGGTGCTGCACGGCGTCGGGGTAGGCGGCGGCAGCCTGGGCTACGCCAATGTGCTGGAGATCCCCACCCAGGCCACCTTTGCCACCCCGCCCTGGAATCACCCCCTCCCCTGGGGCGAGGTGTTGCGCCCTCACTACGAGACCGCCCGCCGCATGTTGGGCGTGGCGCGCAACCCCAAATTGTGGAAAGCCGATGAGATTCTCGCGGATCTGGCCACCCAACGCGGTTACGGGCACACCTTCCGCCCCACGGAAGTGGGCGTGTTCTTTGGCCCGGAAGGCGAAACGGTGCCCGACCCGTATTTCGGCGGCGCCGGGCCAGCGCGAGCCGGCTGCCGTCATTGTGGCGGATGCCTGGTGGGCTGTCGCTACAACGCCAAAAACACCCTGCCGAAAAACTATCTCTACTTTGCCGAGAAAAACGGGGTGGAGATTCGCCCCGAAGCAGAAGTGACTGACGTCCGCCCGATTCGGCTGGATGACGGCCCCGGCTACGAGGTCACCTATCGGCGAAGTACCCGCCTCTTTGCCGGGACCCCGCGGCGGGTCCGGGCCAGAAGCGTGATCTTCGCTGCCGGCGTGATGGGCACGCTGAATCTGCTCCTTCGACTACGCGAAACTTCCCTGCCGCACCTTTCTCCCCGCCTGGGCGAAAACGTTCGTACCAATTCGGAAGCGTTGCTCGGCTCGGTGGCGCGCAAAGGGGATGTGGATTACTCCCAAGGCATCGCCATCACGTCTATTTTCAACGCCGATGAGATCACCCGTATTGAGCCGGTGCGCTACCCCAACGGTTCGTCGCTGATGCGCTTCGTTTCCGCACCGCTGATTTCGCAGGGCGACGCCATTCCCGTGCGTCTGCTCAAGTCGTTGGGGTGGGTGCTGCGTCACCCCTTGGACTTTTTGCGGGCGATGGTGTTGCCCGGCTGGGCGCACAATGTGACCATTCTCCTGGTCATGCAACATGCCGACAACCGCATGAAATTCCGCCTGGGGCGCAGCCTGTTGACCTTGTTTCGGCGCAGGCTGGTGGCCGAGCCAGATTTCGATAAGGCCGTTTCGGCCCGTGTGGATGTAGGACACGATGTGACGCGCGAGTTTGCCCGCCGCACCAACGGGGTCGCAATGGGATCGTTAGGCGAAAATTTGCTCAACCTGCCCACCACGGCGCACATCCTGGGGGGCGCGCCGATTGGTCGCCATGCCGACGAGGGAGTGGTGGATGAAAACTTCCAGGTTCACCATTACCCCGGCCTGTACATCGTAGATGGCTCGGTGATGCCAGGCAATCCTGGGGTCAACCCTAGCCTGACGATTGCCGCGCTGGCGGAGTATGCCATGAGCAAAGTGCCGCCAAAACAGGGGTGAATCCTGCAAGGAGGGCGTTGACTTCCGAAGTCTGGCAGGCTTGGGAAGTCTAGTTGCAGTAAAATTACCGCCGTGAACCTGCTCTACTGCGACGAGAATCTGCTCGTCATCAACAAGCCGGCAGGGGTGCCCGTCTTGCCCGAAGGTTGGGAAGCGGACGCCCCTTATCTGGTCAGGCAACTGGAAGCCGAATTTGGCCGCATTTGGGTCGTCCATCGGCTAGATAAGGTCACCAGTGGGGTGATGGTCTTTGCGCGCCATGCCGAGGCGCACCGCGCCCTCAACGCCCAATTCGAAAAGCGCCAGGCGAAAAAGGTGTATCATGCCCTGCTGGTCGGTTCACCCCATTGGGAAGAGAAGACTACCCGCCACCCCTTGCGCGCCAACGTCGGGCATCGGCATCGCACCGTCGTGGATGAGCGCGCTGGCAAGTCGGCCGAGACTCACTTCACCGTCCGGCAGCGATTCGGCGCGGCGACGCTGGTTGAGGCCGCCCCGTTGACCGGTCGCACGCATCAGGTGCGCGTCCACGCCGCGGCGATCGGTCATCCGCTACTCGGTGATCTGCTCTACGGCGCACCGCCCACCGACCTGATCGGGCGTCCCGCCCTCCATGCCTATTCCCTCACCTTTTGCTTTCCGCTCGATGAGCCGGCGCGCACCTTCACCGCTCCCTATCCCAACGATTTTGAAAATGCCATCAACCTTCTGGCAAATCTCCAAACATAAATTTCATGGTATGCTCAGGCCGTTATGATTCCAAACTTACCCACTTTTCGTATCCTCCCTCTTGACTCTTTGATTTTGCACGAAGATCACGATCGGCAGCGCACGTTGCCACTGGTGGAAAAGCTGCGCGCCCAGGGTATTTTGCGCAACCCACCCATCGTCATGCCGTTGCAGGATGGTTCGCAGCGCTACATGGTGCTGGATGGCGCCAACCGGGTGACCTCGCTGCAAGAAATGGAGTTTCCCCACATCGTGGCGCAAGTCGTTGAAGCCAATGACCCCCACGTGACCCTGCAAACCTGGAATCACGTCGTTTGGGGCATGGATCCTCAGCAACTGCTCGAAAAAATGTACCAGGTACCCCAGGTGCAAATTCAGCCCATCGACACCCAACGCTCCATCGAGCCGCCAGGCTGTCCCGCCATGCAGGTCCGTCTTGCCACTGGAGAAACGTACTTGCTATGCTTGCCAGCGGCTCTGCTCGAAGAGATCACTGCCCTGCACGGCATCGTCAACTGCTACAAAGATTCCGCCTCGCTCGACCGCACCAGCCAGACGTTGATCGAAACCTTCAAAACCATCTACCCCGACCTGACTGCTTTGGTGATTTTCCCGCGCTTCGAGATCAAAACCGTGCTGAGCCTGGTCAGCCAGGGATTGGTATTGCCCACCGGCATCACCCGTTTCACCGTCTCCCCGCGCGGCCTGCACCTGAATTATCCGCTGCACGAACTTTCCAGCGGAAAACCCATCGAGTACAAAGAAGCCTACCTGCAACATTGGATTCAAGAACGCATCAAGAAAAAAGGCATCCGCTACTACGCCGAAGCCACCTTCCTCTTCGATGAATAAACCCGCTCAAGGACTGAACCATGCAATTCTTTTTCCCCGAAGACCTCAACCGCCTCGCCCCTGAGGAGGTGCACATCACCGCCCTCACCGCCGAACCCTATCCCGACGGTCGGCGCGTGCACGTCAACATCGAAATGACTCCCTTCGAAAAGCGCCCTCACCTGGAGTTGACCATCACCAACGCCAGCGGCGCAGAGCTGGCCAACGTCAGCATCGTCGAGCCGATGTCGTGGAAACTCGAACTCACCTTGCACCTGCGCGGCGACCTGCTCAACCCGCACAACCTGGAAGCTCGCCTCTTCTACCCCGAAGGCCCCAGCGCCGCCCCGTATAACCTTTCCTTCGATATTCATCCCGCCCCTGGCGAAGATGCTCCCGCTGAAGCGCCTTCCCACTAACACAAGCGGCCACTCCTGGCAAAAGCCCCTCGCCTGGCTGCTCCTCGGCCTCTGGCTGCTCCTCCTGCCAGCCTGCGCGCCGCGCCCGGCCGCCTCAACGCAAACCGACTCCACCTCCATCCCTTCGCTGACCCCACCCCCGACGCTCCCCACGCAAGGCAGCGAAGAACTGCTCCTGCTTTCACTGGAAGAAGCCGGTTATGCCCATCTCTTCGCCTACCTGCCGGGCAGACTGCCCCTCACCCGCCTGACCAGCGGCGAATGGAACGACATCTCCCCCGCCCTCAGTCCCGATGGGCAAAAAATCGCCTTCGCCTCCAACCGCAGCGGCTTTTGGGACCTCTACCTGCTGGATTGGCCAACCGGCCAGATCACCCAACTCACCCACACCCCCGCCTACGACGCCGCCCCCACCTGGTCACCCGATGGTGCCTGGCTGGCCTATGAGACGTACATCAACGACAATTTAGAAATTGCCCTGCTTGCCCTCAAAGACCCCACCTCGCAGCCGATCTTCCTCACCCAAGCCCCGGCCGCCGATCACTCCCCCGCCTGGGCGCCCAATGGA
>DAOUAN010000148.1:0-20789 GCA_034433385.1 Anaerolineales bacterium
GCCGTTGTTCAAGAAGCTGGAAGAAAAGGTCATTGAGGAAGAGCGGCAGAGATTACACGCTCAAAAGGTTGCCTAGCCCCCTTCTCCGTAGACTGGCAAGGCTTACGGCACATGCCTTTTGCGGGGGAGGGGCAGGGGTGGGGGCAGGCAGGGAAGTTGGTGCGTGCAAAATCTCGTCCCTGAGGTCGTTTTTCGCGCTTTGTCCGCCAGTGGCACAAAAGTCAGGCTAAAGACTTCAGAAGTCTGTGAAATCCGTCTGTTCAGCGAGGTTGAGCCAGGCAGGCAATTGATCCAACAACCTCGCCATAACGTCACGGGTGCGCGCCAGAAATAACTCATACTTGCCATAGGCCTCTCCCCCACCGGCCCCCACCAGGTCACTGACGGCGCGTAAGATGAGGCAGGGCACTTTGTTCTTTTGGGCTACCCAGGCAATGGCTCCTGACTCCCAATCGGCGGCTACCGCATCGTATTTTTCAATGAGCAGGGGAATCTCGGCAGCGACGATGTCCCGGTCGGCTGAGACCAGGATTCCGCGGCGGACAGGATAAGGCTCAGGGGCGGGAATCCAGCCTAAATCCAGGGAAGAAGCGTAGTGGAGAATCGCCTGAGCGGCATCCCCCATCTGTTCCAGGATGTCGTACACCACCGTTTGCTCAACAAGGAGGATCTCGCCCCGTTCGATGCGTCCTTCGAATCCGCCGCAGGTGCCCAGGTTGATCAAAAGGTCTGGCTGAAAATGGTCAATGACATATTGCGTCGTGGCTGCGGCGGAAATTTTCCCCCAACCGCCGTGAAAAAAGAGAACCTGCTGCTCGCCCAGGGAGAGAAAGCCGCTTTCTCCAAAAGGCGAGGGGTGTAGTTTCAGGCCAGGCAAAAGTTGACGCACGGCCTGCCATTCGGCATCGGCTGAAATGAGTACAATGGGTTTCATATCTGCTGGTCGGTCAGGTAATCAATGAGCATTTGCAGGGCAGCATCGGCAGAAAGTTGTTTGTTGCCCCGGCGATCGCTCTGCCAGATGAATTTGCGCGCCCATTCCCCCTCCGGCGTGCACAACCCGATCCAGGTGGTGCCGACGGGTTTATCGGGCAGGCCGCCCCCCGGCCCGGCGATTCCGCTCACGCTTACGGCGAGATCAGCCCCAAGAGTACGCCGCGCCCCGCGTGCCATCTCCAGCACCGTCTCGCGGCTGACTGCCCCATGCGCCTTGAGCGTCTCCCATGAGACGCCCAACAGGGCAACCTTGGCTTCATAGGCATAGGCCACCACACCGCCCAAAAAATAAGCGGAGGAGCCAGGCACATTGGTGATTCGGTCGGCAATCAGGCCGCCAGTGCACGATTCAGCGGTAGCCAGGGTCAGCCCACGGCTACGCAATAATTCACCCAGTTGTTCTTCTAAAAGGTTCATAGACACCGGCCGATTATAACTTCAACCGGGGCAAAAAGCAGCGCATCTGTGTCCCTGGGTGCGCTAAAAAGTTGTTAGTCAGGTGTGAGCGGTGGATGGATGCTCATTTCGCCAGTGCCTTGAGAGATGATGCTGTGGGCGAAAAACGCCGTTTTGTGTCATTGCGAGCCGCCAAAGGCGGCGAAGCAATCTCCTGGTCGGCAAGGAATAGATGGATTGCTTCGGGGCTGACGCCCCTCGCAATGACACTAGCCGTTTCCTTGTTCTCCATCTTACCCACAACCTTTTAGTGCTCCCGTGTCCCTTTCATCCCTTTCAGCGCTGGATTAAAATCAACACGATGGAAATCTCCGAAAATCTGCAACGCATTCTGGCAACACTACCGGCCAAACCCGGTTGCTACCTGATGAAAAACGCCGAGGGGAAGATCATCTACGTCGGCAAGGCCATCAGTTTGAAGAATCGCGTCCGCTCGTACTTTCACGCCGATTCCAGGCACGATGCCAAGACGCGGCGCCTGGTGGGCGAAATTGCCGATATCGAATGGATTGTGGTCGGTTCGGAGCTCGAGGCGCTCATCCTTGAGATGAACCTGATCAAAAAGCATCGCCCCAAATACAACGTGCGCCTTAAGGACGACAAGCGTTATCCTTACATCAAAGTCCACTGGGGCGATCCATTCCCCAAGGTGACCGTCACCCGGCAAATGGTCAACGACGGTTCACGTTACTTTGGGCCCTACACGTCGGCCTGGGCCGTGTATCAGACGCTGGATGTGCTGCGCAAAATCTTCCCCTACCTGACCTGCGATCGTGAGATCACCGGCCAGGACAAACGAGCGTGTCTCTACTACGACATCAAGCTGTGTAGCGCGCCCTGTATTGGCGCCATCACCCAGGCCGGATACCGCCAAATGATCTCCGACCTGATGGGCTTCCTGGAAGGACACAGCGAGGAGGTGCTGACGCGCCTGCAACGGGAAATGGAGCAGGCTGCCGAGGAACTTCGCTTTGAAAAGGCCGCCGCGCTACGCGACCAGATTCGCGCCATCCAGGCTGTTATCGAACGACAAAAAGTGGTCTTTGCCAATAATTACACCGATTCGGATGTGCTGGCGATGGCGCGCTCCGATGGGGAGGCTTGCGTCCAGGTCTTCTTCATTCGCGGCGGGAAGTTGATTGGGCGAGAATACTTCGTGCTGGAGGGCACAGAGGATGCTGCCGATGCCGAGATCATGGCGCAATTTGTCAAACAGTTTTACACCGAAGCAGCCACCGTTCCCCAGCAATTAATGCTGCCCCAGGAAATCGAAGAAGCCAAAATCATCGGCCAATGGTTGCGTTCGCGGCGAGGCGGACAAAAGGTGGAGATCCTGGTGCCGAAAGAGGGGCAACCGCATGATCTGGTGCAAATGGCTGCCGAAAACGCCACCGAGACCCTGCAAGCCTTGCGGGCGCAATGGCAGGCCGACACCCACAAACAGGAACAGGCCCTGGCCGAGTTACAAAGTGCCCTCAACCTGCCAGCGCCGCCTAACCGTATCGAATGCTATGACATCTCCAACACACAAGGCACGGCTATCGTGGGAGCGATGGTGGTCTTCAGCCAGGGCGTGCCCGATAAGAAACTGTATCGGCGGTTCAACATTGAAAGCGTGAGCGGCGCCCCGGATGACTTCGCTTCGATGGAGGAGATGCTGACGCGACGCTTCCGTCGCTGGCAGGCGGCTCAGGAAACGGCGGATCAGCCTGGGTCCCGCCCCGATGCGGCATTTGCGTTTCTGCCAGATTTGATCATCATTGACGGGGGCAAAGGTCAATTAGGGCGCGCGGTGCGAGTCCTGGAGAAATTTGGGTTGAGAGGGAAGGTGCCAGTAGCCGGGCTGGCCAAACAACACGAGGAGCTCTACCTGCCTGAGCAGCCTACCCCGCTCTTGCTGCCGCGACACTCACAGGGACTGTACCTGCTACAACGAATTCGCGACGAGGCCCATCGCTTTGGAATCACGGCGCATCGCAACCGACGCAGCAAACTGGGGCTGGCCTCTCAGCTGGAAACGATCCGCGGCATTGGCCCGGCACGACGCAAGGCCCTCTTGAAACATTTTGGCTCGATTGATAAGATTAAAGCCGCCAGCGTGGAAGAACTGGCCGCTGTTCCGGGCATGACCCGCAGCGCCGCCGAAAACCTGAAGGCGAATCTGGGATGAGACAGATCTGGATTGTGGATGACGACGAAGAAATGACTCGCGCGGTCAGCTTGATGCTCAAGCTACTCGATTGCGAGGTCACCTCGTTTTTCAATGCACGGTCAGCGGCCCAGGCTTTGCTGGCAGGCAAACGCCCGGATATGATGATTCTGGATATTAACATGCCTGAAGTGAGCGGGCTGGATTTGCTGGAATTTTTGCGGCGACGGAAAGAATGGAAGACGCTCCCCATTTTTATGCTCTCCACCGAGGCAGCTGATGTCACCGTGGATCGCGCCCTGCAATTGGGCGCCAACGGTTATGTGACCAAGCCAGTCACCCTTGAAGAATTGGAGCGTGTGGTTCGACAGGTGTTTGAGAAATCATTTCATGAAGGTGTATCCAATGAGTAGAAAAGAGACAAAAAACAAATTAAATCGGGAGGCGCGTCAGCGCCGAACAACACAGGTGATCTTTGCGGTATTTTCGTTGCTGCTGATCCTGTCCATGGTGCTGTCGATGCTCAGCAGATTTTAGACATTGCCGATTTTTTGTCCAGGGCGTTCAACCTCCGAGGGTTTCCTATTCTCGGAGGTTTCAGCCGTGAAATTCCGCCAGTAGCAACGGCCTCTGATATAATTGTGCGGCTCAATTGCCAAAACACTTATCCAAAATGAAGAATGCCGTGAAGGAAGCGATTCACGGAAAAGGTCTGGTATGTTAGAAAAACTGCAAGGGATTGAAAACCGTTACGAACAGCTTGGGCAAGAACTGCTTGAGGTCGGCAATGATTATCAGCGGGCGGCTGAGATCAACAAAGAGCGTGTTGAGCTGGAGCCAATCGTCGAGAAGGCGCGCGAATACCGTCAGGCGTTGAAAAGCCTGGAGGAAGCGCGCCACATCCTGCATTCCGAGAATGAAGCGGAGCTGCGCGCCCTGGCCGAGGCGGAGATCGAAAGCCTGGAGCCGAAGATCGAGGCGTTGGAAAAAGAGATCAAATCCTTGTTACTGCCGCGCGACCCGCGCGACGAGAAAAACGTCATCATGGAAATTCGGGCGGGCACCGGCGGCGACGAGGCCGCCCTGTTTGCCGCGGATTTGTTCCGCATGTACACCCGCTACGCCGAGAATCAGGGCTGGAAGACGGAAATCCTTTCTGAAAGCTCGATTGGCATTGGTGGGTATAAAGAAGTCATTTTTGAGATTCGCGGTAAGGGGGCTTACTCGAAGCTCAAATACGAATCGGGCGTGCATCGCGTCCAACGCGTGCCAACCACCGAAGCGCAGGGGCGCATTCACACTTCTACGGCCACGGTGGCTGTGCTGGCCGAGGTGGATGAAGTGGAAATCAACATCCCCGAAAGCGACATCGAGATCGAAGTCTATCGTTCCTCTGGGGCGGGCGGACAAAACGTGCAGAAAAACTCGACCGCGGTGCGCCTGTACCACAAGCCGACCGGCATGGTCGTCACCTGCCAGGATGAACGTTCGCAGCTGCAAAACAAGATGCGCGCCATGAGCATCTTGCGCGCCCGCCTGTATGAAATGGAAGAGGCCAAACGGCGCGCCGAGCTGGAACAAACCCGCCGTTCGCAAGTGGGAAGCGGCGAACGCTCAGAAAAAATTCGCACCTACAATTACCCGCAAAACCGGGTGACGGATCATCGCATTGGGCTTTCGTCCTATAACCTGCCTGCCGTGATGGATGGCGCCCTGGATGAATTCATCGAAGAGCTGGCCACCCGCGATCAGGCCGAACGCCTGGCTGCCGCGACCGTGGACGATGATTAACGAAAAACCGCCCACCATCCGTGAGCTGCTGGAATTTACTGCCTCTCGCCTGAAAAGCGATACTCCCTACCTGGATGCTCAGGTCTTGTTGGCCCATATCACCCAACAGTCGCGCAGCTGGTTGCTGGCGCACCCTGAAGCGTCTCTTTCCGCTCCCCAACTCGAAAACCTGCATCAGGCTCTTTCGCGGCTAGAAGCCGGGGTGCCTTTCCCTTATGTGCTCGGCCATTGGGAATTTTTCGGCATTGATTTTGTGGTTACCCCAGATGTGCTCATCCCCCGGCCCGAAACAGAATTGTTGGTAGAGCGCGCCATCGGCTGGTTGCAAGCCAACGCTGGCGAGCGTCCCCATCCACGCGTGGCGGATGTGGGCACCGGCTGTGGTTGCATTGCCATTGCCATCGCCAGCCATCTGCCCGCGGCGCGCCTGCTCGCTACCGATATTTCCTATCCTGCTCTGCGCATCGCTCGCCAAAACGCTCGCAACACCGGCCTGAATCGCCGTATTGATTTCCTTCAATGCGATCTGCTCCCCGCACTGCCCCGCGGCCTGCCCACCGCTTTGCATTTTGACCTGATTTGCGCCAATTTGCCCTACATTCCCACCCACACGCTGCGCTGTCTGCCCATTTACGGCCGCGAACCCACCCTCGCCCTCAACGGCGGCGAGGACGGTCTCGATCTTATTCGGCGCTTGTTGACCATTGCCCCATCATGGCTCAAACCCGGCGGCCGGATCATGCTTGAAATTGAAGCATCTCAGGGCAACCGGGTTCTCTCCCTGGCTTACGATGCCTTTTCCGAGGCCGAAATCCACCTGCACAAAGACCTGGCCGGTCATGACCGCCTGGTGGAGATTCAGCTCACCAACCTGCTGTAAAAATCACTATGTTGTTTGCACTGTTCACTAACGTCAATTCGGGATAAGAACCTATCTGAAAATTCGCCCGAATTGGGTTGTCATGGCAAGACGGCGTTCTTCCGTCGAAGCAATCTCCCGGCAGGCTAGCCTAAAAATAAAAGGCCGCTTAAAACGCGGCCGGAAAACTCTTATTTTACTTTCAGGATTATTTCACTTTTTTCTTAAGCACGTCCGTATAATGAGAAGTGCATTCTCCTCTACAAACCCCGTATGGACCCTGGGCCAGTCCAGAACGGGGTTTGCGTTTTAATCGGCAAGCGCGCGAGAGAGGGGCCAGGTAGGCTGCACATCCATATCCAGAGCGGAGGTGTGTCCCAGGGCAAAGCGATAGTAACCGGCCGCGGCAATCATGGCGGCATTATCGGTACACAGCGAAAGCGGGGGGATGTGAACCGGAAACTCCTGTTGCGATTGGAACGCCTGGCGTAGAGCGCGGTTGGCCGAAACTCCCCCTGCTACCAGAATCTCCTTTACGCCGAATTCACGCGCCGCGTTCATGGTCTTGGCAAAGAGTACATCTACCACCGCCGCCTGGAAAGAAGCCGCCAGGTCTTCCACCGGCAAGCTGCTGCTATGCGCTTCCAGCTGGCGCACCTGATTGAGCACGGCCGTCTTCAGGCCGCTGAACGAAAAGTCCCAGCTCATATCCAGCCAGGCGCGAGGAAATTTGAAGCGCCTCGGGTCGCCGCCCTCTGCCGCCTTTTGAATAGCCGGCCCGCCGGGATAACCCAGCCCCAGGATGCGAGCGACCTTATCGAAAGCCTCACCCGCGGCATCATCCAGCGTAGCGCCCAGGCGCTGGTACTGCAAATGATCCGTCATCAGGTTCAATTCGGTATGACCACCGGAAACAAGCAGAGCCAGCAGCGGAAATTGCGGCTCAGCAGGCGGCGGATCCCCGGCATTGTACACCCACGAAGCGTAAATGTGACCCTCGAGGTGGTTGACACCGATCAGCGGCAGGCCAGCCCCCAGGGCCAGTCCTTTGGCCATGTTCATCCCTACCACCAAAGAACCGGCCAGCCCCGGGCCACGCGTCACGGCAATGGCATCAATCCCTTTCAGGGTCAGATGCGCCTGTGCCAGCGCCTGCTCCACAACCGGCACAATCGCCAGCACGTGCTGACGCGAGGCGACTTCGGGGAAAACGCCCCCAAAGCGAGCGTGAATCTCCATTTGCGAGGCCACCACCGAAGAGAGCAAAGCACGCCCGTTTTCCACAATAGCACAGGCGGTTTCGTCGCAGGAAGTTTCAATGGCAAGAATACGAGCAGGCTTCAAATCACTCATCTCTTCTTCCAGTTTTTCATCGGCAAGACAAAATCATAGGGATATTCAGCCAGGATTTCAATCTTTCCATCGGGGCGCACCCAAAGCGTATCCTCGATGCGCACGCCCATCCCCTTTTCGGGATAGTACAACCCCGGCTCAATGGTGATCACCACCCCCGGCCGCAGACGCTGATCGTCACCGGTTTGCAGCCCGCTGAACGGCCGCTCGTGGATGTTCAACCCCACCCCATGCCCCAAGCTATGGACATAACCTTCCAGGGGCGCGGTAGTGTTCAATTGCGACTTGTGCCCTTTGGCCTCAAAAAACTCGCACACCATCTTCTGATAGTTACGGAAGGGCACATTCAAATCCAGATTTTCCAGCACAGTTTGAAATGCCTGCAAGACCTGATCGTAAAGTTCTTGCGCTTCGGGCGTGGCATAACCCAGGCTCCAGGTGCGGGTGAAATCGTAGAAATAGCCGCCGCCCTGTTCTGCCGGATAGATATCGAACACAATGGTACGCCCCAGGCGAATCACATCCTGCGGATCGCCTGTCGAATGCGGCACACCGGCATCGCGCCCCATAGCAAAGATAAACCCCTCTGCCGGTACAGCGCCCCGTTCAGCCAGCCACAGGTTGATCTTTTGCCTGACATCCCCAATGGTCAGCGGCTGACCATCCTCGCGCAACAACACCTCGTTCTCAGCCACTGCTCGCGAGGTGAGATACTCCGCCGTCAGGCGCACGACCTCGGTGGTAATCTGCCCCATGCGGCGGATGCGTGCTACCTCGGCCTCGTCCTTCGTCTCCATGGCGCGGATAAACACCGAATCCATCGGCGATTCGCCTACCAGCTCCACCTGCGGAGCCAGGCGCTGAAGATGAGTAAGCATGGCAAACACACCACTGATCTCGGTACGGCCATACACGCCCACCCGTCCCTTTACGCCCAAATCCTCGAAAATGCGCTGCAAGCGTAAAGCCGTGGCCAGCACCTCATCGCCATTGGCCTCTTGCAGCAAGTCCTTCCACGGATAGGTATTGTAGGAACGGACGCTCAGGCCAGTTTTGGCCGCTTCATCACGCTCCATGTCATTGCAAAAAAGAACAGCCGCCTCGCCGCGCTTTTTGATCAGCGTCGCGCCAGAAATATGGCCACCGCCCGTCAGGTAATACATTGGCGGGTTGTGTTCAGCGCTCCCCAACACCAGCAGCGCGTCCAGGCGATTGACTTGCATAAGGGAATCCAGGTCCGATTTCATTTTTTCTCCTGTGCGGGATGAGATTGTAAAGCATTTTTCAAACCGGCCAGCAAAGCGTCTTCCTGCTCTGGCAAGACGGTACGCGGATCGAGCAAAACACGTTTGTTCTCGGTGCGGGCCACAATAGGCGGATTCTGGCGGCGCAATTTCTGTAAAAAGGTATCCGGCGAGGCGACTTCGAGTGCCAGTACCCAGGTGGGGAAGGACTCCCCTGGCAGGCTCCCGCCCCCGATGGTGGATTCGGCCTCGATCACCTGCCCTGCCCCCAATTCGCGGCGCCACGCTTCGGCCCGACCTTTGACCTGGTGCGCCGAAAGAGACATCATCCTCCAGATCGGGATTTCTCGCTCCGCCTCATCTTTGAGATAGTGCAACAAGGTAGCACTCAGCCCGGCCAGGCAGGTCTTATCAGCGCGCACCGCCCGCGCCAGCGGATGTTTTTTGACCTTTGCCAGCAACTCAGCGCGCCCCAAAATGATGCCAGCCTGCGGCCCACCCAGCAATTTATCTCCCGAAAAGCAGACCACATCCACGCCTGCGGCGAGAGTCTCCTGCACGGTTGGCTCGTGCGCCAGGCCGTAACGAGCAGTATCCAGAAGCGCCCCCGAGCCCAAATCAGCCACAACGGGGACGCCAGTGCGGTGCGCCAGGTTCACAATTTCTTTCAATGCCGGTTCTTCGGTGAAACCAATCATTTTGAAATTGGAATGATGGGCGTGCAACACCAGAGTCGCACCGGCAGCCAGGGCTTCCTCGTAATCGCTCAGGTGAACCTTGTTTGTCGTGCCAATTTCGAGCAAGCGGGCGCCCGATTGGCGCATCACATCGGGCACGCGGAACGAACCACCGATTTCTACCAATTGTGAACGGGCAATGGCCACCTGCTTGCCTTTGGCCAGCGCCGAAAGGACAAGCAACACAGCCGCGGCATTGTTATTCACCACCAACGCGGCTTCTGTGCCGGTGAGACGCTTGAGCAACGCCTCGGCATGAATCAACCGCGAACCGCGCCTGCCGCTTTCCAGGTCAAATTCCAGGTTGGAGTAGCCCCGTCCAACCGCTTGCATGGCCTGCACCGTAGCCTCGCTGAGCGGAGCGCGCCCCAAATTGGTGTGCAGCAGAACGCCCGTGGCATTGATCACGGGAAAGAGCGTCGGCATCGTCCAGGCGCGCAGGTGAGATTCGGCCTGAGCCAGGATTCCCTCCATCGGCGGCAGCTCCGCCAGATGTCCGGCTTTGAAGCGAGCGCGCAGATCGGCCAGGGCCTGGCGTAAAGCATCCACCACCAGCGGGCGGCCATAGACAGCGATCCAATCCGTCGCTGTCGGCGTTTGTAAACATTGCTCAACCGAGGGGAGGCTGCGAAGTGTGGTCATCGGGCAGGGGAGGCGTCCAGCGCGCTTTTTCGCGCAGGCGAAGGAGATATTCGATGGTCATCAGGCCAGCCGCCAGGCCCAAAATGACCCAAAAGGTGACCAGCCGACCCAATTGCAGCCAGGCCAGGATAGCGCCATACACTCCTACCCAAATGGCCTGACGCAAAATCACCTGCGGGCCGGCTGCGGGTTGAGAAGGGAAACGCCGATGGAGGAAATACAAAATCGGCAGGGCGGTGCCGGTGAGGGCGAGGATCGTCAGGGCAAAGAAACCCCAGCGCGGCCAGACGGTAGGCAGGGTAAAAAAGATGATGGCGGCCAGTCCACCCCAACCCAGCCCGGCCATCAACAAGGCCGGAAGAAAGAAAGTGCGAAACGTAGATTGGCGTTCCATAGGGTAGAATGAATTATACTCGCAGTGAGAAAGGATGCCCTATGAATGTCTCAGATGCCATTCGTACCAAACGCGCTGTGCGTAAATTTGCCGATCGCCCTCTGCCCGAAGAGATCGTGCTGGCTATCCTCAATGCCGGCAGGCGGTCACAATCTTCCAAAAACACGCAGGCCTGGCAATTCATCGCCATTCGCGAGAAGGCCACCCTGAAAGCGCTCTCCGAGTGTGGACAATGGGCCGGGCACCTGGCGGGCGCGGCGCTGGGCGTAGCCATTTTGACTCCCGACCCTACAGAGAAATTTCAGACGATGTTCGACGCCGGGCAAGCAGCTGCGTTTATGCAACTGGCTGCCTGGGAATTGGGGGTTGGCTCATGCCCCGCTTCGATTTATGAATTTGAGCGGGCGCGCCAGATTTTGGGCTTTCCGCCTGAGTGGCATTTGCGTATCGCCATCTCGTTCGGTTATCCGGCAGAAGAGAGCGTCCTTGCCGCTCCGCCGCGCAAAGGTGGGCGCAAAGCATTGGATGAAGTCGTCCATTGGGAAAGGTGGTAAAAGCCAGCCTCATGAACAACTTTACTCCCCGTCCTTCTCAGCAAAAAATATTGGCCTACGAAGGCGGCCGCCTCGGCATTGCTGCTGTGCCGGGCGCGGGCAAGACGCATATTCTCTCTGCTCTGGCGGCTAAAATCATCCAGGAGGGCCGCCTGCAAGAAGGCCAGGAAGTCCTCATCGTCACCCTGGTGAATTCGGCGGTGGACAACTTCGAGGCTCGCATCAAAAAATTTTTTATCAATCCCTTGCAAGCCCTGTACCGCTACCGCGTGCGTACTCTGCACGGACTGGCGCACGACATCGTGCGCGAAAAGCCAGCGCGCCTGGGATTGGAGGAGCGATTTACCATCATTGATGAGCGCGAGGCGGGCTTCATCCGCCGCGATGCGGTCAGTGCCTGGCTGGCAGCCAACCCTTATGCGCTGGAATCCTATCTCAATAGCGAGGTCAACGACTCCCGCCTGGATCAGATCCGCCGCAACGACCTGCCCGATCTGGTGGATTCGCTGGCTCTGGCCTTCATCCGCTCGGCGAAAGACCGCCTCCTGACTCCCGAAGAGTTGCGCACCCGCTTAGACGCGTTCCCCATCCCCCTGCCCCTGGCCGAACTTGGCTGGAGCATTTACGCCGATTATCAGCGCGCCCTCGCCTACCGCGGCGCGGTGGACTTCGACGACCTGATCCGCTATGCCCTCACCCTGCTGGAGAACGACGCAGAATACCTGGAGCGCTTGCGCTATCGCTATCCTTACATCCTGGAAGACGAAGCCCAGGATTCCAGCGAGACGCAGCAAAGAATTTTAGGCCTGCTGGCGGGCGAGGGGGGCAATTGGGTGCGGGTAGGGGACCCCAATCAGGCCATTTTCGAGACGTTTACCACCGCCAACCCGGAATTGTTGCGCGAGTTCATCGCCAGCCATCGTTCTGTAGATATGCCCGAATCGGGGCGCTCCCAGCCGGCCATCATCGCCCTGGCCAATCACCTGATCGCCTGGGCGACACGCGACCATCCCAGCCAGGCAGCGCGCCTGGCGCTCTCTCCGCCATATATCGAGCCGGTGCCCGCCGGCGATCCGCAGCAGAATCCGCCCAACGATCCCGCCGCGATTCGCCTGATCGGCAAAAAATTCACCCCGGAGGAAGAACTCGAAGCGGTGGTCAAATCGGTAAAAGGGTATCTCGATTCGATAGCCGACTTGCCAGAGAACGAGAGACCCACGATCGCCATCCTGGTTCCTCGCAACCAGCGCGGCATCGAAGTCATTGATGCCTTGCGCAAACGCGGCATCGAACCGATTGAACTGGTCTCCAGCACTTCCGAGACGCGCGCCGCCGCCGGTTCACTCAGCCACGTGCTGGCTTACCTGGCCCAACCTACCTCGCCAAGCAAACTGGCCAAAGCCTACGAAGTCTGGCGGCGCGACTGGCGCGACGACCCTGAAAAGCACGATTTGCTCAGGCAGGTGACCACGCTCTTGACCAAGATCGAAAAGGTGGAAGACTTTATCAGCCCGGCCTTCGCTCCCTCCCCCAGCGGGCGAGGGACTGCTCCCATCTTCGCTACCGAATGGTCAGACATCGGCGACGACCCGCAGCCGCTCCTACAAGAATTGGATCAATTCCGCGAAAACGTCCAGCGTTGGTTGGAAGCCGTCACCCTGCCCATTGACCAGTTGATTCTCACCCTGGCGCAAGATATCTTCACCCGTCCCTCCGAGCTGGCGCTGGCGCACAAACTGGCCCTGGTATTGCGTCAGGCGGCTGAAGATCATCCCGACTGGCGGCTGAAGGAATTAAAAGACGAGCTGGTCGTCATCGCCAAAAACGAACGGCGCTTCATCGGCTTCTCCAGCGATGACACTGGCTTTGACCCGGAAAACCACCGCGGTCAGGTGGTGGTCACCACCATGCACAAAGCCAAAGGGCTGGAATGGGACCGCGTCTACCTGATGTCGGTCAACAACTACGACTTCCCGGCGAACCAGCCAGGGGATTACTTCATCGCTGAAAAATGGTACATTCGCAACGGTTTAAACCTGGAAGCCGAAGCCCTGGAGCAATTAAACATCCTGCTCTCCAACGACGAATATCGCGAATACATTGAAGGCCAGGCCACCCAGCGCGCCCGCCTGGATTACGTCAAAGAACGCCTGCGCCTGCTCTACGTCGCCATCACCCGCGCAAAACGCGAGCTGATCGTCACCTGGAACACCGGTCGGCGAGGTGAGGCCATCCCCGCTCTGGCCCTGGCCGAACTGATTGGATGGTGGCAAGAAAACCATCCCTCCTAAAACTGCTCTACGATGTTGAAGATCACCCATTACGAAACCGTCACCCGTTTTGATCTTGCCCGTACGCTGGCCGGGCGCGGCCGCTACTGGACAACCGCCTACCGACTGGACGACTTGCTGATCGACAGCGGCTGCGCCCACACCGCCCCCGAACTAATCGCCGCCCTGGCCTCCACCCCGCTCAGCCAGCTGGTCAACACCCACTCCCACGAAGACCACATCGGCGCCAACGGCCTCTTGCAACGTCAACGCCCGACGCTCAAAATCCTCGCCCACCCTCTCGCCCTGCCCATCCTGGCCGACCCGCGCCGCCGCCAACCGCTCCACCCCTACCGCCGCCTGTTTTGGGGCTGGCCTGAACCTTCCCAGGGCCAGCCGATTGGTGATGGCGAGTGGATCGAAAGCGAACGCCACCGCTTGCAAGTGCTCTACACCCCCGGTCACAGCCCCGACCACCTTTGCCTCTACGAACCCCAACAGGGCTGGCTCTTCACCGGCGACCTGTTCGTCGGGGGGCAAGAACGCGCCCTGCGCGCCGGCGCCGACATCTGGCAAATCATCGCCTCGCTCAAACGCATCGCCGCCCTGCCGATACGGGTCATGTTCCCCGGCAGCGCCCGTCTGCGCCCCAACCCCCAGCCCGAGCTGCAAGCCAAAATCGCCTACCTGGAAGAACTGGGCGAGCGCGTGCTCCAACTGCACCGCCAGGGCTGGGAACTCCAGGCCATCGTCCGCGCCCTGTGTGGCCGCCCGATGGTCATCGAATGGCTCACCCTGGGTGATTTCGCCCGCCGGCACCTCGTCCTCTCCTACCTCAACCACCAACCCCAAGCCTGAACCTTATGCCGCGTCTCCTCCGCACCCCCGCCGATCTCACCGCTGCCGACTGGCGCAACCTCTACGATGGCTTTGCCGCCCCCATCTCCGAATGGGATTGCGGCCAGAAATGCGCCCCCTACAACCCCACGGGTCAACCCTTTTGCTGCGACATCTGCCACGCCATCCCGGCGGCCTACCGCAGCGAATGGGACTACCTGCAGAAGACGACCGATCTATGGCATCCCTACCGCCCCGAAGAATGCGCCTCGCCACCAGACGCCGAAGCCGGGCGCGCCGTCCCGGAGCTGAATCTTCCCTCGGGCATGGTCCCGCTCGCCTGTCTCGGAGCGACGCGCTGTCAGCGCCCGAACCGCCTGCTCAGCTGCCGCGCCTTCCCCTTCTTCCCCTACATCACCAGCGATTACCGCTTCCTCGGCTTGACCATCGAATGGGAATTTGCCCCCGTCTGCTGGGTGATCAGCAACCTGGGCGTGGTCAGCCTGGCCTATCGGCAACAATTTTTGCGCACGTTCGACTTCCTACTGGCCACCTTCGATGACGTCTTTGAGAGCTACGCCGCCCACTCCGAGCGCCTGCGGGCACACTTTGCCGGCCAAAAACGTCGCTTCCCCCTGCTGCATCGCAACGGAGGCACCTACCTGGTCAGCCCGCGCAGCGAACGCCTGCACCCCGTCGCCCCTGCGAACCTGCCGCGCTACGGCTTCTACCAGCATCGCGCCGATCCCCCTCGCTGACAAATTCACCGCCCCGATGTAGAATAAACTGAAAATATCTGCACCGACCCCTGAACACCGAAAATCGGAGACCTCATGAACTATCCTCCCGAACCCTTCCGCATCAAAGTTGTCGAACCCATCCGCCTGATTTCACCCGAGGAGCGCGAAGCCGCGCTGAAAGAGGCCGGCTACAACCTGTTCGCCGTACGAGCCGAAGACATCTTCATTGACCTGCTGACCGACTCCGGCACCGGTGCGATGAGCCACGACCAGTGGGCCGCCCTCATGCGCGGCGACGAATCATACGCCGGGGCGCGCTCCTACTTTCGCCTGGCGGAGGCCGTCGAAGACATCTTCGGCTTCCGCTTTTTTGTCCCGACACACCAGGGCCGCGCCGCCGAGAACATCCTGGCCGCCTGTCTGGTCAAACCGGGTCAGTACGTCCCTTCCAACATGCACTTCGATACCACCGATGCCAACATCCGCGCCCGCGGTGGCCGCCCGACCAACCTGGTCATTGACGAGGCCTTCGACCCGGCTAACCCCCACCCCTTTAAAGGCAATATGGATATCGCCAAGCTCAAAGCCTTCATTGAGAAAGTCGGGGTGGAGAAAATTCCCTTCGGGATGATGACCGTCACCAACAACGCCGGGGGCGGGCAGCCGGTCTCGATGGCCAATTTACGCGCAGTTGCGGAGACGTATCACACCTACGGCATCCCCTTCTTCATTGACGCCGCCCGCTACGCTGAGAACTGCTACTTCATCAAATTGCGCGAGCCGGGCTACGAGAACAAATCGGTGCTGGAAATCGCCCGCGAAATGTTCAGCCTGGCCGATGGCATGACCATGTCGGCCAAGAAAGATGCCATCGTCAACATCGGCGGGCTGCTGTGCATGAACGACGAGGCGCTCTTCCAGAATGTGAAGAACGAACTCATCTTGCGCGAGGGTTTCCCCACCTACGGCGGGCTGGCCGGGCGCGACCTGGATGCCATAGCGGTTGGCCTCTACGAGGGCCTGGACGAGTCCTACCTCGGTTACCGCCTGGCCCAGACGGCCTACCTGGCCTCGCGCCTGAACGAGGCCGGCATCCCCACCATCCAACCCGCCGGCGGGCACGCTGTTTATATTGACGCCCGCGCCGTCTTGCCGCACATTCCCCAGCGCGAATTCCCCGGCCAGGCGCTGACGGTGGAACTCTACCGCGAGGGTGGCATTCGCGGCGTGGAAATCGGCTCGGTGATGTTTGCCCACCCCGATCCCGATACCGGCGAGATGGTATACCCCAAGCTAGAACTCGTCCGCCTGGCGCTTCCCCGCCGCACCTACACCCAAAGCCACCTGGATTACGTTGCCGACTGCGTGGCGAAAATCAAAGCCCGTGCTGAGGGAGTACGCGGCTACCGCTTCACCTATGCCCCCGAACTCTTGCGGCACTTCACGGCGCGGTTCGAGCCGGTGTAGGCCGGGAATCAAATATAAGCCACCTGTCCAAGCGCATTTTATTGTATCCCTCTAATTTCGTGGCAGGGTACTTATACAATTTTTACAGAAACGGCCTTCTCCAAACAAGCCTCGAAGCAGTTCGGGCTTGTTCAAAATAGGCATTACCAGGCTCTACGCCCAGGACGTCTGAGCGCCTTGCTTCGAAAAAGATGCTATTATTGTGTATATTGCGCTAGCTTTGGCAGCGATTGCAAATACCGGTAGATTGCCATCAGCTCATTGTCATAGAAATTACGATATTCTTTCCACGGCATAAACTCAGGATCCAATTCATGTCCAGACGGAGTGACACCCGTACGAATGGTATTGATGAATTCTTCCTCCGTCCAAAAAGCGACCTCTCCGCCGGGAGTTAAATTCGGGGAAATTTTTGTTTTGGTTGGGTCAGGGAAAGGTCCACCGTTCAAATTAGCACCGTGGCAAATACGGCAATCGTTTGTATTTACCATATATTCACCATACTCAACCGTAGCAGCTGGCGCCGGCGCGCTCACATGGGTATTATGGCTCACAACCTCCACCGGCAGGCGAGGAAGCACTCCCAACACAAATAATATTTTCCCCAAAGGCGTAAAATGCTTCTCGCGCGTCTGATGATCCACCGGCGGAACCGACTTGATATAAGCAATGATCGCGCCCAAATCCTCATCGCTCAAATTCGCGGTAGAAACCACAGCCACCATAAAGAGTGGCTTTCCCTGTGGGTCAATGCCGTGCCGGATGGCGCGGACAAAATCTTCATCCGAAAATTCCCGCCCAATGCCCCCCTCCCCCGAAGTCAGATTGGCCGAATCGATCGTACCCAGCGGTGCAGCGTTAAACCAGTTTACAACGCCACTCAAATCCTTGCCGTGGCAACCCTCACACAACGACTCGGCCCGATGTTTCCCAAAAGCCAGGCTGGCCTCGTCTGTTGGAATGACAATGTTGGAAGCAGGAAAATCATAGGTTTTATTGAGACGACTATTGGCAATCATCACCAAAATGCCCCCGCTCAGCAAAATCAACCCGATCAACGAACCCAAAACAATTCCAAACCACTTAAATACTTTTTTCATTGTGCATCTCCTTTACCAATAAAGTAAATTCACTTTAGCAAATTATCAAACAAAATACAATAGTACTTTTGGTGTGAAGCAGCGGCGCTAGTGGCGCTAGAGTCGCCCGGAAACTAAAGTTTCGGGCTACTGCCCACCAGGTCGGCCTTCGCCGACCAGAGAAATGAAGCCGGGATGGGTTGCTCAGTCCACAGGGTGCCATGGGTAGAATGGATATTCGTTGCTCTGTTGCAAACACGCTGCTGTGTCACTGCGAGGTGGCCCCAAAGACCCGCATCATTTGCAAGGAGATTGGCTTCGCGGCCTGCGGCGGCCGCCAAGAGGCCGGAAATCCGTTCCTCTTAGGATTACGAGTACTTTTGGTGATTTAATTGACAGTCGCGCCCGGGACATGTAAACTACTCCCATGACCACGCGCTGGCTTGATCCGCTTCCCCTTGAGATTCCCGCATCGTTCTCCAGCCTGAACCTGCCTCCGCTCCTGGCGCAGACTCTCCTCCGGCGCGGGATCAGTCGCCCCGAAGACGCCGAGGCGTTTCTCCATCCCGAGAAAATCCCCTCCGCACCTTTTCCCGGCATCGAAAAAGCCGTCGAACCCATCCTTGAGGCTGTACGCAAAAAGGAGCGCATTTGCGTGTGGGGCGATTTCGACGTGGACGGGCAGACCTCCACCACCCTGCTGGTGCAAACGCTTCAAGCCCTCGGCGCAGATGTGACCTACTACATTCCGATCCGCGGCAAAGAGAGTCACGGTGTTCACATCGAGTCGCTCAAGCCCCTCCTCGATGGCGGTATCCGGCTCATCGTCACGTGCGATACGGGCATCACCGCCTATGAGGCGATAGACTACGCCCACGCGCGCGGTGTAGATGTAATCGTCACCGACCATCACGACCTCGGCGAAACGCTCCCCAATGCCAAAGCCATCCTCAACCCGAAAATGCTGAATGGGGATCATCTGCTTGCCAACCTGGCAGGGGTAGGCGTGGCGTATAAACTCGCCGAAGCACTGCTTACCCATTCCCAATCACCCATTCCCCCCGAAGACCTGCTTGATCTCGTTGCGCTCGGTCTCATCGCCGATGTGGCGCTACTCAAAGGCGAAACGCGCGCCCTGGCCAAACGGGGCATTCAGCAGCTGCGGCAGACGAAACGTCCTGGCCTGCAAGCGATGGCCAGGCTGGCTGGCGCCTCGCTCGAAACCATTACCGAGGAGACCATTGGCTTCACCTTTGCACCCCGCCTGAATGCGCTGGGCCGTCTGAGCGATGCCAATCCGGCCGTCGAGCTGCTACTCACCCGCGAGCCATCACGCGCCCAGGTGCTGGCCACACAAATTGAGGGCTTGAACGCACAACGGCGGCTGCTGACTCGCCAGGTATATGAGGCAACTGAGGCCCAATTGCGAAACAACCCCCATTTGCTCACCGAACCGGCCATTGTCCTTGTGCATCCCGATTGGCCGGGGGGTGTGGTGGGCATCGTGGCCAACAAGCTGGTGGAGCGTTATCACAAGCCAGCTATTTTACTGAGTGAAAATGAGGACGGAATTTTGCGCGGCTCAGCGCGCTCTATCGAGGGATTGCACATTACGGAGGCAATTGCCACCCAAAAGGATATTTTGCTGGGTTTTGGCGGGCATCCTATGGCCGCTGGCCTTTCTTTACGCAAAGAGAATCTGGCGGCGTTCCGCCGGGGACTGGGAAAAGCCGTGGAGGGGCAACTCGGCTCAACGGTCTGGGAAGAACCGACTTTGCAGATCGACGCCTGGGTGGGGTTAGAGGAAATCAATCTCGAATTGGCAGACGCGCTGGAAAGGCTGGCTCCTTTTGGCGCAGGAAACCCGGAGTTGGTCCTGGCGGCGCGGGGGGTCTCGTTGAAATCGGCTGCGGAGATTGGGAAAACAAGAGAGCATTTGCGGCTGCATATTGAAGATGAACGAGGCAATTCGCAAAGTCTGCTCTGGTGGAACGGGGTGGGCGAGGAATTGCCCGAACCAGGCAGCAAAGTGGATGTGGCTTTTTCGCTACGCGCCAGCTCTTACCGGGGACAGCGACAGGTTACTTTGCAATTTGTGGAGCTCCGGCTGGTCGCCGAAAAGGCAATCGAAATCCGCCCGCAGGCGCCGCAGGTGGTGGATTGGCGCCTGGAGCAGGCGCGCTGGCAGGAGCTCTCGGCAGAGGTATTGATTTGGGCTGAGGGACCTGAACGCTCAAAGGGGAAGGCACGCTTTGAGCTGCAGCCGGCAGATGAATTGGCCATTTACACCATTCCACCCTCGCCGACGGAGTTGCGAGAGGCTTTGGGAATCGTGCGACCGAAGAAAATCTATCTATTGGGTGCATGGCCGGGCGAGGAGAAGCCAGAAGCGTTTTTAAGCCGTCTGGCCGGGTTATGTAAGTTTGCTATTCAGCGGCGCGGCGGGCAAGCCACTTTGGTTGAGCTGGCAGCAGCGACCGCCCAGCGAGAAAGTACGGTGTTGCTTGGTCTGGATTGGTTAGTCGCCGGCGGTCACCTGAGGTTTGAGATGGATGATCAAAATGGACAGCTGCGCCTGAAGAGCGGGGATGGCCTGGATAACCCGTATTTGCGCCGCGAATTGTTTGTTGCCATTCGGGGGGCGCTGCGAGAGACGGCCGCTTATCGGGCGTACTTTACCCGCGCAGAGGCCAGCGCGCTGGTGGATTTCGCTTGAGGGTGCGTCTGTCTCTTCGATATCCTCTTTCTGCCTCGCTTCGCTCGCGATTACCCACGGAAATGGAGGACTAATGCGCCTTTCGGGGTGGGAGCACTAAAAGGTTGTGGGTAAGATGGAGAACAGGGAAACGGCTAGTGTCATTGCGAGGGGCGTCAGCCCGGAAGCAATCCATCCATTCCTTGACGACCAGGGGATTGCTTACCCCTGCGGGGCACAGGTCGCCGCCTTTGGCGGCTCGCAATGACACAAAATGGCGTTTTTCGCCCACAGCGTCATCTCTCAAGGCACTGGCGAAATGAGCATCCATCCACCGCCCACACCTGACTAACAACTTTTTAGCACACCCTTCGGGGTTATCCACTTGACACTGGTGATTACCCAAAAGGTGGCAAAGAGTGGTAGGTGATCAGGCGCAGGGTAGAAAAGGCCAACCAAAGTCTTCCCAGCCCCCAGAGTAAGCGATACAGGCCATTGCGTTGCCGGGTTGTGGGGATCTGCCCCC
>DAOUAN010000149.1:0-10686 GCA_034433385.1 Anaerolineales bacterium
TCCCCCTTTGGGGACTTCGCAACTCCGCATCGAATGACACGAATACGGCAAATTTTCTTCGGGACATTCGTGAAAATTCGATGCAAAAGAGAATTGAGCCTTATTGCAGATAATGACTTATCCCGAACTCAGGTTAATTTAGAAAACTGCAAAAGCGGACGGAATGGCTGGGGTTGAGCCGTCTTCAGACAGCTTTGTGCGAATAGCTCTGAATTCAGCCCTTATTCCGAACCTGGCTATCTGACAGTTTTCTCTGCAGGAGTCTTTGCGAGGGCGCGAAGCGCCCGAAGCCATCCCTCAAAGCCTATCTTGGAGATTGCGCCTCGGGGACTTCGCAAGGCAGGCGCTTCGCTCGCAATGACAGCAGGAGTCATCGCTGGAAAGGGTTTGGGCAGTAGATTGAAATTTTCGGACAGGCAGTAAACGGAGGTGAGCGTGTTTTTCTGCTCTGGCGAAAACCAGGAATTGAACGAGGCGACACGCGCCGGCATCCCCGGCGCGTTCATCCGCCTGCCCCTGGGAGTAACCCATTACGAGCTGGGCGGCCCGGAAAAAGCGCCAACGGTTGTGCTGGTACATGGTTTTTCGGTGCCATATTACATCTGGGACCCCACTTTTCGTGCGCTGAGCGAGGCCGGTCTGCGCGTGCTACGCTATGATCTCTTCGGGCGCGGATATTCCGACCGGCCCCGGGTGAAATATGATCTTGATCTCTTCGTGCGCCAGTTGCACGATCTGCTGGAGGCGCTGGAAATTGATGAGCCGGTGGATTTGATCGGGCTTTCGATGGGAGGGCCAATCACCGCGGGATTCATCCAAAGGTATCCGCAACGGGTGCGCCGCGTGGTATGGATTGATCCGGCCGGGGCGCGGCCCATTGGCCTTTCGCGGCTGCTGAAAGTGGCCACCCTGCCTGGCATCGGCGAACTGGCGCTGGCGCTCTTCGGCCGTGAGAGCCTGGTGAAGGGGATTGCTTCCGATTTCTTCGATCCGGCGCTGGTGGCCGAATTCCAGGAACGCTACCGCGTGCAGATGCAGTTCAAGGGCTTCCGCGCGGCCATCCTTTCCACGGTGCGCAGCGGGATGTTGGGGTCATTTATGGAAGTGTATCGAGAGGTGGGGAATCTGGGGAAACCCACGCTGTTGATTTGGGGGAAAAACGATACGACCGTGCCGCTCGATCACAGCCGCGACCTGCTGGCAGCCGTGCCCCATGCCGAATTTCACCTGATTGAGGCCTGTGGGCACATTCCGCATTATGAACGGCCACAAGAGGTCAACCCGCTTTTATTGCGGTTTTTAGACATCCGAGGCCAGGGAGGCCTCGGCACCTGAAATTGCCCTCTGCCAGGCGGTAAAAAGCACATCGCGGTAAAGCGGGCGGATCAGGTGCTGACGGTATTCGGCACTGGCACGCTGGGGGCTACTGCGGAAGTGTACTTCGGCAAGCAGGGCTTGTAGGCTGCGAGCAAAGGTCTCTTCGGTCAAGGGGTGTCCACACAGGGTGGCTTCGGCGTGGCGGGCGCGGAAAGGAATCGCTGCACCAGGGCCAACCGCAATGCGGATTTCGTCCACCCGTTCTCCCCGGCGGGCCAACCAGATGGCGCAATTGAGGATGGGCAGGGCCACGCCTTGAGGGCGCATGATGCGTTTGAAGCAGGAGGCTTGCCCCTCTTTTCGCAAAGGAAGGTAAAAACCAACCAGCAATTCTTCCCCTTGCCGCAGGGACGATTTGCCCGGCCCCTGGAAGAGTTCGCTCAGGGGCAAGCGGCGACTTGCGCTCAGGCTGGCGACTTCGGCTTCGGCGCCCAGGGCCAGGAGGGCAATGGTGCCATCGGCGGCGGGGAGAGCATGCGCCACATTGCCGCCGAGGGTGGCCACATTGCGTACCTGCGGGCCGGCGATCAGATTTCCGGCCTCGATCAGCGCCTGGGCGTGCGCGCCCACCTGCGGGTCCCGCGTGATGCGGTTGAGGGGCACCGCAGCGCCGATGAAGAGGCGGTCGCCGCGCACTTCGAGGGCTTGTAGTTCGCGGATTCCGGTCACATCCAGCAGGGTTTGCAACGGTGGGTGGCGGCCTTGTTCCAGGTCCAGCAGCAAGTCGGTGCCGCCCGCGAGGGGAGCCACAGGCCGCGGTGCTGTGGAAAGCATGTGCAAGGCTTCCGCCAGGTGAGTGGGGCGCAAAAAGTGTTGCCAGTGCGCCATAAATTACAGTCCTCGTTCGCCACGAATGTAGGGGGTGCCCAGGGCAGCCGGGGCGCCCAGCCGTTTGCGAATGGATTCACGTGAGCCAATCACCAGCACGATGACGGTAAAGGCGTAGGGCAGCATTTGCAGGAAGAAACCCCAGTAAGGGTTGTAGTAGAAGGGGTTGTTGAAGCCGAAGAGGGTGGTTGGGCCCTGAATATCCAGGATGAGCCGCCGCAGGGCGCCGAAGGTGTAGGAGCCGAGGGCGGCGCGCAGGGGATCCCATTGGGCAAAGATGACCAGCCCCACGGCGATCCAACCCTGACCAGCGGTGGTCAACTCGCTAAACCAGCCGGGGGCTACCGCCAGGCTAATGGTGCCGCCGGCCAGCCCGGCCAGGGTGCCGCCGACGAAAACATATAGGTAGCGCAGGCGGTACACGTTAATGCCCAGGGCATCGGCAGCGGCGGGGTGTTCGCCGACGGCGCGCAGGTGCAGACCAGGGCGGGTGGCGTTGATGTAATACCACGAAAGGGGGATGAGTAAATAGCCGATATAGACCAACACATTCTGGCTGGTGAAGAAGATGCGCCCCAACACAGGAATTTGGGAGAGGAGGGGAATGGAGAAGCTAGGCAAAAGGGGCACTGTGCCGGCTTTGCTCAAGCCTTCACCTAATACCAGGCTGATGCCCGTGCCGAGGAAGGTGAGCGCCAGGCCACTGACGACCTGGTCGGCTTGTAGGGCGATGACGATAAAAGCGTGAATCTGGCTGAGCAGGCCAGCGACAATCATGGCCACCAGTAAGCCCAGCCAGGGGTTGCCGGTGGCGATGGTGGTGCTGAAGGCCGACATAGCGCCGAGGAGCATCATCCCTTCGACGCCGAGGTTCAGCACGCCTGAACGTTCGGCGAACAATTCGCCCAATGTGGCAAACAAAAGCACGGTTCCGGTGGCCACGCCGGCCTGGAGGACGATGAGCAGGTCCATGTTCAATTCTCCACGTCTGTGCGCACGATGCGAATGCGGTAGCGCAGGAAATAGTCGCTGGCGATCAGGCTGACCAGGATAATGCCCTGAATCATTTTGGGTACGCCGGAGGGCTGGATCTCGCGGCCGGCGAGCAGCAATGCGCCGAATAAAACCGAGACAAAGATGATGACCAGCGGATTCAACTTCGCCAGCCAGGCAACGATGATGCCGGTAAAGCCGTAACCCGCCGCGATGGGCGAGGTCTGCAAGCGATGCACCACACCGCTGACTTCGGACATGCCGCCGAGACCGGCCAGCGCCCCGGAGAGCATCATGACCAGGATGGTATTGCGGCTGATGTTGATTCCGGCGTAGCGAGCAGCGTGGGGATTGTCACCGATCAGGCGAATTTCATACCCCCACCGACTGCGGTACACCACCACCCACAAGATGATGGCGGCCAGAATGCCCAAGAGCAACCCCAGATGGGTAGTCAGCCCGCGGAAGGCTGGAATGGCGTTGGCGTAATCCAGCAAGCGCGGCAGCCAGGCGGTCTCAGGGAATTTGGGGCTCATCTGGAAGCCGCCTTCCGTCCAGACGGCAAAGATCCAAAAGTTGACCCAGGCCACGGCGATGTAGTTGAGCATGAGGGTACTGATGATTTCGTTTACGTCAAATTTGGCCTTGAGAAAGCCAGGGATCAGGCCCCAGGCCGCGCCGGCAGTCATACCGGCCAGCATCATGGCAGGGATGAACAGCCAGCGGCTGGTTTGTGGGGGGAACAGGCCGGCCAGCACCACTGCGCTGGCCCCATAGGCACCCATGATAAACTGGCCCTCAGCGCCAATGTTCCACAGTTTCATGCGAAAGGCAAGGGAACAGGCCAGGCCAGTGAGCAGAATGGGGGTAGCCTTGACGATGGTATCGGAGAGCACGCCAATGTTGCCAAAGGAGGCGCCAGCGATGTGAATGTAAGAACGGATTGGGTCACCGCCGGCCAGGGCAATCACCACTCCCCCCAACAGCAAGGCAATGACAATGGCCAGAAAAGCCACCAGCGCCGGAAACCAGGCAGGTGGTTCGCTCAGGCGCGGTTCAATTTGCAAGCGGTAGGGGAAACCGCGTTTCGCTTTGGGGATGGATGCTTCGCTCATTTGCTGGCAGCTCCTTCGATTTGTTCCAGGGTCGAACCGGTCATCATCAGGCCGATCGTCTCAATCAGGTTCGGATCGGTTTCCCGTCCATCCAGTTTGACCTCCCCCATGATTTTGCCTTCGTAAATGACATAGACGCGATCGCTCAGGGCGAGCAGTTCTTCTAACTCTTCAGAGATCAGCAAGATTCCTGCGCCCGCTTCACGTTGAGCCAGCAGCAGGCGATGAACGCCCTCGATAGCGCCCACATCCAGGCCACGCGTTGGTTGGACAGCCACCAGGAAGGAGGGCTGTCCGGAGATTTCGCGGGCCAGGATGACGCGTTGCAGGTTGCCGCCCGAAAGCATCCGCACCGGAGTCGAAACGCTGGGGACGATGATCTCATAAGCCTGCTTCAGGTCGTTGGCGAATCGGGTGGCAGCGGCCATATCCAGCAAGCCATTGTGAGAGATGGGCGGCTGGCGGTATTTTTTCATGATCACATTATCGGTCACGCTGAGATTGGGGGCGGTACCGACCAGGGTACGATCTTCCGGCACATACGCCATGCCGCGCTGGATGCTCAACAAGGTGGGGCGATTGCTGATCGGCTCACCGTTGAGCAACACCTGTCCCTGCTTGCACTTTCTCAAACCACTGATGACCTGCGATAGTTCGCGCTGACCATTGCCAGCCACTCCCGCCAGGCCGACGATCTCCCCGGCGCGCACCGTGAGCGAAACGCCGCGCAGAGCCGGCAGGCCTTTGTCATTCTCGGCATGGACATCTTTAACTTCCAGTACCACCTTGCCAGGTTGCACCGGTTTTTTCTCCAGATGAAAAATGACCTCGCGCCCCACCATCAACCGCGCCAGTTCGGGCAGGGTGACATTGTTGGCGGGCAAGCCGGCGGCGGTCACCTTGCCGCGGCGCAACACCGTGATGCGGTCAGCAATGGCGGTCACTTCTTGCAATTTATGGCTGATGAAAATGACTGATTTTCCTTGAGCGACCATCGAACGCAAGGTTTTGAACAGGCCTTCGATCTCTTGCGGGGCGAGTACCGCGGTTGGCTCATCCAAAATCAGGACCTCGGCGCCGCGATAAAGCATTTTAAGAATTTCTACACGTTGCTGCTCCCCCACGGACAATTGCCAGATTTTGGCGCGCGGATCCACCTTCAGGCCAAACCGTTCTCCCACCTCCGCAATCCTAGCATCGTATTCCGGCAAGCGCAAAAGAAAACGCGGCTCATCCAGGCCGAGCAGAACATTTTCGGTGACCGTTTGAGAAGGAACCAGCATGAAATGCTGATGCACCATGCCGATACCGACCTTGATGGCATCGCGCGGCGACGAAAAATGTACGGGCATTCCCCTGACTTTGATGATGCCGCTATCTTGCCGATACAGGCCAGCCAGAATGTTCATCAAAGTGCTCTTGCCAGCACCGTTTTCCCCCAGCAAGGCATGGATTTCGCCCGGGCGCAGGTCAAAATCTACGTGATCATTGGCCAGCACCCCAGGGAAACGCTTGACAATGCCGCGCATTTCGATCACCGGCTGTACCTCAGCAGGCGAAACAGGCAAGGGGACGGCGGGAACAGGTTGGGTCATGAAATACTCCTGAACACAGCGCTTCTTTACGAAGGGGCCGAACCCTTGCGAGCCCGGCCCCCAACGTTCATGGCAGGTTATTGCCCCAGGCTCGGCAATTCAGCCGTAATGCCATCGGCCCACCAGTACATGCAGTACTTGCACTCCAGGCCAGGCGCTCCGGGCGGGAACTGATCCAGGTCAGATTGCTGGAATTTCTCACCCTCCGGCACAACGATGTTCCCCTTGTTGTCCTTGATCGGACCCGAGAAGACATCGAAGCGGGTGAATTTGCCCGCCAGCATCTGCGCCAGCGTGTCGCGCACCATCTGAATCACCGCCGGATCGAGGTCCTTCATCCCAGCAGTCAGCTGTTGGCCTTCCATGAAGCCATACAGGCCCAGGCCACCGCTATCGGCATCGAAGTAATCCCAGCCGGGTTTGTAGGTACCATCGATCACGCCCTGGGTGATCTTGGCATAGACGGGGCCCCAGTTCCAATAGGGCGCAGTCAGACAGCGCTCCACCTTGCAGGAGCCGACCCAGTCATAGGTGATGCCCCATTTGCCCTTTTCCTGAGCCACATCGGCCACAGCCGGTGTATCCGCACCCGTGAAAACCACCTGCGCCCCGGCATCGAAGAGCGAAGCGGCCGCTTCTTTTTCGACCACCGGGTCATGCCAGGTGTTGATCCAGCGCACATCCATGGTGCATTCGGGGCAGGTCTTCTTCATCCCCAGCGCAATGGCATTGCCCAGGCGAATCTCCTCCGGGATGGGGAAGGTGGCCATGTAGCCCAACTTCGGGTTGCCATCGGCCTTGGCGCGGGCACCAGCAATCATGCCGGCCAGATACTTCATATCTTCCATCGCGCCAAACAGGTTGCCGAAGTTCTTGCCGTTGGACTTGTAACCACTGATGTGAATGTAAGTAATATCGGGGAATTCCTCGGCCACGGTTGCCATCGGATCCATGAAGCCGAACGAAGTGCCGAAGATCAGGTTGAAACCCTTGCGGGAAAGGGCACGGAAGACCTGTTCAGAATCGGCGCCTTCCGGGACGTTCTCGATGTAGGCGGTGTGAACGTTCGGGACGTTCTGCTGCACATAGACCAGCCCTTCGTAGTGCGCTTGCGACCAACCGCCATCATCGTGCGGGCCAATCAACACCATGGCGACGTTGAACTTGCCTTTCTCGATCTCCGGGATCTGAAAGCCGCCCACTTGCTCGGGCTTTGGCCCACAGGCGGAAAGGACCAGCGCAAATACCGCCAGCATCACGGCCACACGCAATAGTGTCTTACGCATTGGCTACTCCTCCTATCAAATATTTGAATGACTGAAACAGCGGGCAGGGAAAAACGATGATTTGATTCTCGGCCACCTCCTTTCCGACAACTTGTCTATACAAACGCCGTATTTTACCACAACCAAATGTTGGGGCAGGCAAGTCTTACAATCTATTTTAGATTGAGAGCACCTGCCCGACAAGGAATTACTTTCCTGTTTCACAAGCGAATTTTGTCCTGACTTGCTGCAAAATCATCTCACGCCCGGCGCTGGAGGGTGTTTCGGCCTCCAGGCGCTGCCACAAACGACAAAGCAACGGCCCCACCACCTCCTTCGAAACCCGATACGAAACCTGCGACAACTCAAATGCCCGTTGCCACTCCCCCACATGGGCATATCCCTCAATGAACACAAACCGTTCCACCGGATCATTAGGATAATCGTTTAGCGAAAAAGCCACCTCGCCCAGGGCAACCACTTGCTGCCAATCCCCCTGTTGCCGGGCCAGGTCAGCCTTCTCGAAATAATAACACCAACCATGAGGCGGCTCTGGCCCATAAATAGCCGGCATCCGCGCCAGCGGCTCGTTCAGAATGGGCCGAGGGGAGGAGAGCGTTGCTGCCTCACGCATCAGGCTATCGTCTGGGATGAGGCGATTGATCGGGTCAAAATCGGCCTCCAGCAAACGCAAACAGGCGGGAGGGGCGTAATAAAAAGCCACCGCTTGCGAGGTATTCCCCTCGAAGCGTCCGGCCAGGTAGTCGTAATGGATTGGCAACCCCGGCTGAAGGTCCGGCAGCGAAGCGCCGAGCCGATTGGTGGGGTAAAAAAGCAAATAGGAGATGCGATCAGTATGATTCTGCGGGGCATAAATCCAGTTTAGCGCCGCCCCCAGGGAATTATCGGCGTAAAACGCCAGGCGTTCGTTCAGGAGCACGGTCGTCTGTGGGGCCAGGCCGGGAGCGCGCCAGGTCATCTGCCAGAAGAGGTTCTTTTGCGCCTCCCAATCGCGGCGGAAATCGGTGGCCCACAAAAATTGCCGCCCCACCGCCAGGGCCACCAGGGCAGCCAGTAGCCCAGAACGCCAGCGAGCAGGCAGTCCCTCCAGCAGGCCGGCCAGGATCAAGCTGGCCGCCAGCATAGCCGGCAGAGTAAAGCGATTGGCCGGAAAGCCCAACGTTACCGGTAGATCGATTAACCAGAACGGCGCACAGGCGAGGGGAAGCATCCACAACCCCAGGCCGATCGCCTGCCAGGCGGTTTCGCCAGCGCCTCTTTCTGGACCCGAGGCCTGCTCCCGCCCAAAGAAGAGGATCAGCAGGCCGAAGGCGCTCAGCACCACCGCGCCGTAGCCCAGGAAAGTCCGCCAGCCATGGACGGCGCTTTGCGGAAGTTGAAAAACCTGCGCCCAGGCCGCCGGAACGACTGTCCACAGGCTGAGGGCGATGTTTTGCAACAACGAGAGGGAGGTAGCGAGCGGTTCGGCCTTCAATTTGGAGAACAACCCAAAGCCATAGACTTGATTGTTGAAAATAAACACGCGGGAAAGCACCGCCAGCAAGAAAACGCTCAAGTATGGCAACCAGACCCGCAGTCCGGCACGGAGGCGCTGCCGCGGGGTGGGAAAATCCCGCCTCAGGGCCAGCCAGATCACCGCCGGGCGCGCCAGCTCGAGGACGAAGAAATATTCCATCATCCACAAATTGAGGGCAGAGAAGAACAGCGCCAGGGCAGTAAGGAACACTGACTTGCGTTGGAAGGCCCACAACATGCAAAGAAATGAAAACAGGAAAAAAGCCAACACGATGAAAAAATGGCTGTAGAGGTAGGCCACCCATTGCTGGTTGAAACCGGTGTAGAGCAAAAAGAGGGCGCTCACCCCGAGGGCAAAGGTCTTACGTTCCGGCCACAGTTGACGGACGATGGCCCACACCAGCCCGGCACCCAGCCAGCGCCAGAAGAGGGCAAAGACCTGCCAGTAAATGGGCACGTGCGGAAAAATGCGGGTGGTGATCTGGTAGAGTAGCCCCCAAACCGGCCGGTTGTTGGCGAAGTAACGCGTCATGGCCTCTGGCCCCAGCTGGTAACGGATCCAGGACATGGGCAGATCATCCCAGTAAAAGCCCTGGGAAGGCAAAAGCAGGCCACAGGCCAGGATGGCCAGAAAAGCCAGGATGAGAAGGGGAAGGGAGGGCAAAAATTTCTTCATAGCACTTGGGCCGGTTGAGCGGGAAAGAGCAGTGAGTGGCAACTGCCCCCGAAACTGAAGTTTCGGGCTAGCGCACCAGGTCGGCCTTCGCCGACCGGGGAAAGCCGCTCGGGAACGATTTTCTCAGCTCACAGCAACATGTTGCGGGTAGTTACCGGCATGGTGAAATTCGATGGGACAAAGCATGAGATGTAAAAATCTGGCGAAAATCGGGGAGATTTTCGCCAGATTTTATCACTAAGGCACAATCCAGGTGCCGGTCTCACCGCGCAGCGCCCGGCCGATATTTTCGGGGTTGGTGATGAGCGCCCGGCCGTTCGGGTTGGCTTCCAGGAACCAGATGATGGCCTGAATTTTGGGGGCCATGGAGCCTTTGGCAAAGTGAATGCCTTCGGCCAGGTATTGTTTGGCCTCGGCCACCGTCATCTGATCCACCCATTTTTGATCGGGCTTGCCGAAGTTGAGCGCCACTTTTTCGACGGCGGTGGAGATGACGAAGAGATCGGCTTTGATCTCGCGCGCCAGCAGGCTGGAGGCATAGTCTTTGTCAATGACGGCAGCCACGCCTTTCAGGTCACCGTTCTCATCGCGGATGACGGGGATGCCGCCGCCGCCCACGGTGACGACGATGACGCCGGCCTCAAGCAAGGTCTTGACCACATCGAGTTCGACCACTTCTTTGGGGAGGGGGGAAGCGACGACGCGCCGCCAGCCGCGCCCGGCATCTTCGACGACATCCCAGCCCATTTCGTTTTTGCGGCGCATGGCTTCGGCTTCGTCCATAAAAGAGCCGATCGGCTTGGTGGGGTTCTTGAAGGCCGGGTCGCTACGATCTACTTCCACCTGGGTCACAACGGTGGCCACTGGCTTGCGAATGCCGCGGCGGCGCAGTTCGTTTTGCAGGTTTTGTTGCAGGGCATAGCCGATAGCGCCCTGGCTATCCGCGCCGCAGACGTCCAACGGGACTTCGTGCATGCCTTCTACTTTGGCGGCGATTTCGGAACGGCGCAAAATAAAGCCGACCTGCGGGCCATTGCCGTGACCAATGGCCACATCCCAACCGGCTTCGATCATGTCGGCGATGTGATAGCAGGTTTCTTTGGCGGCCTGGTATTGGTCTTCAACCGTTTTGTGTGCGTCATCTTTGATAAGCGAGTTACCACCGATAGCAATTACAGCGAGTTTGCTCATAAGGGCTCCATAGAGTGGGGTAGGTTGGTAGTTGGTAAGTTGGTAGGTTGGTAGTTGGTAAGTTGGTAGTTGGTAAGTTGGTAGTTGGTAAGTTGGTAGGTTGGTAATTG
>DAOUAN010000150.1:0-38816 GCA_034433385.1 Anaerolineales bacterium
GCCAGGAATGGTGTAATGATTGTTCGATTTTGTGCTATCCTTTGTCATGGAGACGTTACCTTTTAGATTGGATTTTCGCAAACCCTTTTCTATCAGGTTTCGTCTCCGCTTTCAATTATTTTTCGGATAGGTTCTTACTACATCAAAGAAATAATTCGATGCTTGATCCATAATCGCGGCTTTACCTCCAGTTTGAACACTTGAGCCTAAAAGCGGCTCCTGATAAACTCTCCATTGTCCATTGCCTTGGTATCTAAATTCAATGGGGTTGTAATTTCCTTGGGGTTTTGCAAAAGGATCGGAGATAGGGTAGATTTTTGAAATTCCATGTTGAATCGAGGACACTCCAGCATTAACGACTCCACCAACAACGAAATCAACGGCAATACCGTCCAAATTTGTCACACCTTTACCATCATATACACCGCCTGCATCTGCATAATTATCCCAGTAACTCTCTCCTCCGTCGGTATTTAACGCACCTTCTACTAATGCGCCTGCCTGGTTTCCAACCACATTTGCCACACCGCCCGCAACAAATGCACCCGCAAGGGACGCTGGAGCTAAAGCAGTTAATACGACTGCCGACACCGCGCCTGCCGTAGTAGCGCCGGCAACTTCACTTAATTTGACCGAACCAGTATCTCTGTATTGGAAATATGCATTTACAGCACCGCCAATTAATGCGCCAAAGGCTGCGGCACACAAGAAGGTAGTTATTCCGTCAACACAATGCCCACTGGGATCGTTATACCTGAGCGGATTGTTGTTGACGTAGGCATAGCGATCCCACGCCTGCACACCCTGGCTCTGCTGGGGGATGAGGGTATCCGCCTGGGCAAAGCGGCCCAGCGCGGGGTCATACCAGCGGGCGTTATAGAACATCAACCCGAAGCCCTCCGTCACGCCGCTGGTGGACGGATCGTCCAGGTAGGAGTACTGCCCCGTATAGGTGTAGGTGGGAAGGGTGTAGGCAGGCGTCGTGGAGGGATTGGATGTCCAGGCGTAACGAATCTCTCCCCAGGGTTTATACCTGATTTTTCGCGCCGTTGGCGTCGGTGGTGATGTTTGTGCTTCCCAAATGATCGCCGAGGAGGTATTCTACCGTCATGCTTTGCGGGATGGTGTACTTGCGCATGGCAATGCGAGTCGCTCCTGCGAAATAATACTTGGTGACCGTGGAACCTGTCAATTCAAAGTGAGCGCCGACGAACACGGTCGTCACGCTGTTGACGGTGGACTGTGGTGCGTCACTGCATGGGCGTGCGCCACATCGTTATAGGAAAGGGTCATACCCGCTTTGGCTTCAAGCCTGCAGGTTAAATTATGAATCCTGCGAGCGCTTTCGATGCAACCAAAAGATTCGTCTTAGATTATTACTTCCAAATACCTTCGTGATGAACCACGCTACACCATATCCGAAAATAACAAAGATTACAGCAAATCCTAGTGGCAAACCCATCTTCAATGGATAGAGCCCAAATAACAAGATCGCTAGAAAATCAACAAAGACTATAAGCTTGTCACGCGTAGAAAGCGTAGCCCAGAAAACTTTTTGACCATCAGCTGATTTTATAGCCTCTACCAGAAATGCAGCACTCAATACTCCGATCATAATGGAAAACCAACTTCCAACTGGACACTTCGTTGAAACAGAAACGACAATCCACCATGCTGCCAAAAATGTGGCCGTGGCTAATATAAGCTTAACGAAAATTTGTTTAGGCTTCATACAGCATCCTTAATTTATTCTAAAAGACCATTCAAAACGTAAGCTATATTATCAAGGTTGATATTTTATATGCTCTAACGTAACTGTGTACGATTCGGCATCTGTTTGAAAGTTGAAATATATCGGACCAACTTGATAGGCATGATCTGTCACTTCTATATCCAAGCCGTCAACTACAAGGTTCCCTCCAATTCCAGTTACTATGCCGCACGCAATACCAGCTGGCGGCCCACCAAACGGTTGGCATGCAAAGTAGCCTACCGCAGCCGATGCTACAATTATCCCACCTTGCGTTGCGCCATTTTTACCAGGTGCGCCTAAATCCTCTATCTCATATCCAGGCTTGAGATATGGAAAAGTTGGTTTACCTTGACCTCTAAACCTAGCAATTCCAATCCAATTATAATCACGCCAAAAACAAGGGTAACCACCAGCATAGCAGCCTTCTTGATGTCCTTTTTGGATATCAACTAACGTTACAGGATTCGTTGTGTGATCCCCCTCAATTCCTGTCAACACAGAATCACCGGTTCCTGAAAAAGTAAGCGCAAAACCTTCAGGTTTCCAGCCTGGCGATGAAACGGTACCAAAGAGAACGTCTCCAGCCTGTGCTTCAGTTATCATATCCCACCAAGCAGGATCGTTCTTCCATGAATTCATCAACTTACCAGCACACTGGCGATTTCCGTCACATTCTTCAAGCAAGTAACTCCAAATTGCCTTCGATGTGAAGTGTCCTGTTGGATCAACGTAATTGATTGGTGCGTTGTTGACATACGCATACCGATCCAGTCCTTGCACCCCGCCAGGAACGAGGGTATCCGCCTGGGCAAAGCGGCCGAGGGTGGGGTCGTACCAGCGGGCGTTATAGAACATCAACCCGAAGCCCTCCGTCACGCCGCTGGTGGACGGATCGTCCAGGTAGGAGTACTGTCCCGTGAAGGTGTAGGTGGGAAGGGTGTACGCAGGCGCGGTGGAGGGATGCGATGTCCAGGCGTAGCGAATCTCTCCCCAGGGTTTATACCTGATTTCAGAGACCTTCGCTCCGTCCGCGTCGGTGGTGATGCTCGTGCTTCCCAAATGATCGCCGAGGAGGTATTCTACCGTCATGCTTTGCGGGATGGTGTATTTTCGCATGGCAATCCTTGACGCGCCAGCGAAGTAGTACTTGGTGATAGTGCTGCCGCGCTGCTCGTAGTAGTTGCCGATGAAGTAGGTGATCTCGCCGTTTATGACGGATTTTACCCGCTTGCCATCGCCGTCGTAAACGAATTGGGCAATGCTTGCGCCGTTCTTTTTCACTTCGACGAGGCGGTTTTCGGCATCGTAGAGCAGGGTGAAGGTGTCGGAGCCAATGACGCGCGTGGTCTGGTTGCCGTTGGCGTCATATTGATAGGTGAGTGCGGACGATGAATTGCTGGCGCTCGTCACGGCATGGACGTGGTTGGTGTCCGTATATGTCAGCGTCCGATCGCCCTTGAGGATGAGATTGCCGCTGGCGGGGTCGTAGTCGTAGGTCTCTTGCGGGCTGCCGTTCAAGGTCCAGGAGGTGAGGCGGTCGAGGGCGTCGTAGGCGTAGGTTTGAGTCTCGCTGTTGACCGTGTCGGCGATGGAGAGAATGTTGCCGTTGGCGTCGTAGGCGTAGGTCAGATTCTGGAGGCTTCCCGTCGCCAGCGTCTGCAGCCGTCCGCCCTGGCTGGTCCAGGGGTAGTAGGTGAAGGTCTGGGTCAGGCCGTTGCCGAGGGTGCGGGCGGTGAGGCGGGAGGCGGAGTCGTAGGTCATGGAGGAAACGTAGGTGTCCGCGCCGCTCACGCCGACGGGCAGCATGCGGTTGTCGTAGGTGGTGGTGACGACCTCGCCACCGGGGTATTTCATGGTGACGGGCAGGTCGGCGGCGTTGTAGGTCCATTCGGTGACAAACTGCCCGACGCCGGTGATTTGTTTGACTTCGGTGATGAGGCGGCCGCGGGCGTCGTAGGTCCAGGAGGTGGAACCGCTGGCGTCGGCCATGGAGGTGCGGCGGCCGATGCCGTTGACGCCTGCGTCGTAGGTGTAGGTTGTTTTGACTTGCGTGCCGCACGCCGCGCCGGAGGAGGCTTTGGAGGTCAGGCGGTTGAGGAGGTCGTAGGTCATGGTGAGGGTGCAGCCACGCGCGTCGGTTTGGGAGATCAGGTTGCCGAGGGCGTCGTAACTGTACTGCCAGAAGCCCATGTCGGGGTCGGACATGGAGGTTTTGCGTCCGCCGTGGTCGTAGGTGAGGGTGGTTGTTGCTCCGTCGCGTGATGCGGTGAGCATGTTGCCGAGTGGGTCGTAGGTAAAGGTCACAGTGGGCCCAGTAGGGGGAGTAACGGTCTTTGTGCGTCCCCATACGTCCATCTCGGTTGTGGTGCTGTGTCCGTTGGCGTCAGTGACGGTGGTGGTCAGACCGTTATAGGTGTAGGTGGTTTTTGTCCCGTCCGGCGCAGTGATGGTTAAGGGGCGGCCTATAACGTCGTAAGTTGTGGTGGTGTTGTAATAGTTCTCGCCGTTATTGTGTGGCGTGGATTGAGTCAGTTGCTTACCATAAGCATTGAAGGTGGAGGTGACCAGGATTCCGTTAGTGTTCACCAGTATCTGGCGTCCCATGCCGTCGTAATGACGTGTCACAGTATAGGTGTGTGTGTCGTCAATCTGCTGTGAGAGGGTTACCACGAAAGGTGAGTTTTGGTATGAAATGGTCAGGGTGGGGGATGAGTCACCGGGGCGCTGCAAGCTGGTGATACGACCAAAGACATCGTAGGTAGCAAAGGTCGTGGCACCGTTAGGGTCCTTTTCAGAGCTAGGTACGCCTAAGGTTAAAATGTAGCTGATGTCAGTGGTTTGATTCAATGGCTTTTTGATCTGTTTTGGGTAAACAGGATATCTATCATTTTCGTAGAAAGTATAGGTTGTGTAAGCATCTCCACTCGGAGAAGCATTTGCTAAACCATATTTACTGTAGGTTGTAACACTGGTTTGATTTCCCCAGCTATCATAGGTGTAACGAGTTTCGCTATATTGACGTTTTCCTTCTGAATCGGTGTAAACCCAGGTACGCACAGCGCTTAGTTTGCCTTGAGTTGGGGCAGCGTCAAAGGTAGTATTTGAATCATAAATATAGAGGGTTTCGCTCAGGTCTGTGGAGCTAATATCGCCGTCTTTGGTCTTGACTACCTGACGTGCAGGTAGGCTGACCAGGTAAATGTTAGTAGTGTTTTGAGGGAAATAATCTGTAAGTGTAGTTCGATACGGCAACAGAGTACAAGATAAAGGCGAACAATTTTCTCCGATTTTTTCTACAGTTTTTATTAAGTTACCATAGGTCGAATTGTAGTAGTAGATGGATTGGATAGATTGCCAGGTATTGTTGTTCTCATAAGTGCGTTTTTCTTCAGTAGTTGTATACACCCAAGAGCGCTTTAAATCGATAAATGGCGGTGTAACATTTCCCCAAGAATATGCAGCAATTGGTAGGGGGGTTACTTGGTAAGTGTACAGAGTTTCATTGTACTTTTTGCCTTGTGTGTCCTGAATAGAAGTAGAGAGAGGGCGACCTTTTTGATCATCATCCTGCGCATAGGTGGTAATTACTCTGCGGCCATAGGGGTCAATTTCAGTTACCTGAGAGTGTCCCCGAAACTCAGAGTAGGGTTCAAAGTATTCCTGACAGTCATTTGTATTAGCATTGGCGGGACAAATGGAGGAGTGGGCAGCATCGTTGACAGCGGCGCCAACATAAGTGTATTGGAAAGTATAGGCAGAGGCATCTGAAGTGGGGTAGATATGTTTCGCTTTTACCCGGTAAACAGAGGGTAAGAGCTGAAACTTATAGGTATATACGAGCGCGAATCCGTTTCCACTGGCATTGATCAAGGGTTGGATGGTCTTGGCGTCCTTGGGTAGGATAAGAATACCTCCACTGGCAGCATAGTTGTCGCGCTTACCATCGTAAATACCAAGGTTGAAAATCATGCCTGCAGGGACCTGACGGCTTGCCGTTAATTTATAGACGCCCCCTGGGCGAACCAGGTCGCGCGTAGAATTTAAGCCATATTTGGACCCTTTGGGATTCATTATACTATAAGCGGTAGCGATGCCATGTACATTTAACGGGTCACTATTGCCATCACCACAACTAACCTCTGAATTAGTACGGGCATACCAGGGATCGTAACTGTCCCTATAACATGGATTGCCATTTTTTCCAAATTGCAGTTCAATGGTGTATGAATCCCGGCTATTTGCTGTGTAGTACCATAGTTCGTACTCGAAAACTATTTTGCCTCCATAACCGTTTTCAGCTTGAGTAAGGTGAAGGTTGTCAGCATAGTTGAAGGTGGTAGCTGGAAGTGCAGAAGTACCATCTTGTCCAAATTGTTGAATTTTCTTCAAGGTAGTTGTTTTCCCGCCAGCTGTCCAAACATAGCCGGGGAAGATAACATCTGGCGTGTTGTTATCTGCATAGGAAAGGACGTATTTTCGAATGAGGTTAAAAGTACCATCGTTGTCAAAATCTTCTTCTACGAGGATAGTGGTTAATTTAGATTTTTCAAAAGCATGATAACCGTAGTCAGTATCCCATTCTAGAGGGTAATCCTGCCGATTGCTGAGCATAAACTTTATCTGATAAGGCCCATAAGTAATTTTTTGGAGATAAGTAGCAGTTACTGCAGTATAGTTGTCTTTTTCGCATGTTTGGGTGGCCGATCTGAAGGTGGAAAGTCTGATAGTTTTGGTTTGATTCGTATAGGTATACGTGATGCTTTTCCCAAATATGTTGGTTATTCGGCTAAGGGGCCAGCGATAGGTCTCCCAACTATGCCCACAAATGGGATCTTCTATGGGATATTTCACCTCTTTCCCTTCTCCAAAGTAATATATTGTTCCTTGCTTATCCCAGATTGTCCAGGTTTGACTGGCTGAGTCATAATTGATCTTCCAGAAATTTTCATCACTGGTATGGAAATTTCCGCTTGGATCTTTGACAATACGAGTACTGATACCAGCTACATTTAGAAGAAAGGTATCATCTCCTTTCCAATCGCTGGTACTATGGATATCACGTTCGATGGCGCCGCTTTCGAGTGACCATCCCATTCCGACCCATGAGGCTTGGGTGTTTAAAGTAGATTGATCTACGACTTGGCTGTTATAGCTGAGCGTAATATCGGGTTTTAATCCTCCAGGCCCTGCCGGTACTTCAATAGGATAAGAATAAGTGGCTGCACCAGTAAAGGTTGACACCTGAAATGCATCTACTGTAGGCAAATGGGATGCCTGCCAGTTGTTAATATCAATGTCGAAAACGCTGAAGTGATTGGTTGTTGCATAAAGTGTTTGGGAATCTTTGTCGACAATTGTGGGCAAGATTTCCCATCCCCCAATATCAGGGTTGTACCAGTAAACACGAAGATCGATTTCATTTTCTGCAGGTACGTTCAAGTCTGCATAACTGACTTCAATCCCGATTTCCTGATCAAAATGAGTTAAATTTTGTTTGCTGATCAAACTTTTTGCTTTTATTTCGAAAGGGTGACCGCTTAGAGAGTAAGGGGGCCTGGCTGAACCGAAAGGTGTGCCAATCTCCAGGAGTGCATCTTCCGTAAAGGCATTGTCAGGAATGTGGATCTTTATTTTTCCCTTTTTAGCGATAATGAGCCCTTTTTGCTTTGAGACAGGAAACTGTTCGTGCAATGGGAGCGTGATAGATGAGGTAGCTAATACTTTATCTCTTTCCAATAGAGATGCCGTAAGGACTATGTCTTCTTCTACATTGCGAGCCTGCAAGGAAACTTTACCGCTTAATGTTTGCACTGGCAAAACAAGGGTGCGCGTTCTTAGATCAAATGTGCCATTCTTTTTGTCTTTTGGTAGGATTTGTTGAGGCAAGGAAACTTGCAAAACGAAAGATTGTTGTTCTAGTGTAATGCCCTGAATTTCCCAGTTCAGGTTAAATTGACCGGATGGCGATAAGATCGAACTGTCTACACTTAGTGAAAGAACAATTTGGGTTGAGGGGGAAGAATCGGTGGGAAATGGGGTCGGCGTATCTGTTGGTGTCTCTGTGCTTTCTACAGGCGTGGGCGTCAAGGTTTCGAATGGGGTTGCCGTTGGCCCATCTGCAGCTACTGCGGTGGGTGTTTCAATGGGTGGCAGCGTTGGGGTTGGCAAAGTTTCATTGATAGGTGTTGGGGTAGGGGAAACAGTTACGTCTTGCGAATGTATAATTTGTGCTAATTGAACAGGAAAGGATGAGACATTGCCCACAACCAAACTGATTAAAGTAATCAGGTGCACAATCGTTTTCATTGGTACCCCTTTGTAGATGTGATTGGATTTTACCCTTTTCTTTTCCCGAAGGGATTTAATAAAAATTTATCTCCTTCCCTTTCTTGCTTCAATAGCCCAAAAGTCCTATGTGCTCCAAAATTATGCTTGACTCTCCTGCAAAAAGGTCCGATGCACCGCGGAGTTCGCAGAGAATGCTGAGATTTTTGAAGTTTGTTTTCAGATTTTGTAAATTCCACCGCAAATCTTGAATTTTTGAAGTGTACTTTCAGTTTTTCTCTGCGGTTGCTTCGTTTTTGCGGTGGACTCATGCTTGACATTTTGCCACATGAGCAGTATCATCTTCATACCCCACCCCCCTGGGGGGGGTAGATTTGCGAGGCCCTATGGAAAATGAAAATGTCCTCCGCCGATTGAAAACGATTGAAGGCCACCTGCGCGGCATCATCCGTATGGTTGAGGAAGATGCTTATTGCATTGACATCATCCGCCAGATCCAGGCTGTGGAGGCGGCTTTGAACAAGGTGAGCGCCCAAATCCTGGAAAATCACCTCAACTCTTGCGTGATCACTGCGATTCAGGGCAACGATCCTGCTGAACGAGAGCGCGTGCTGAAAGAAATTACCGAAGTTTTTGATATGTCGGCGAAAGTGTAGGTGAAAAGATGTCCGCCAGGATTTCGTTGCACGAGATTCAACCGCTAACCGAAGCGGTTTGCCCGACCAATGGTCGCCCCGGCAAACCGGTGGATACGCTCACCCTTAAGGCCATGCTTAACCGACCGCTTACCGAGGTCCGCAACACCCGTTATCGCTTTTGCCCTGACCCAGAGTGCCCCACGGTGTATTACAGCGAAGATGGCCTACAAATTTTTACCGAGGCCGATCTGCGCGAACGAGTTTACCAGAAGCATCCCAACGAGGCAGATGTGCTCATCTGTTATTGTTTTCGGCACACGGTGGGGGAGGTGCGGGAGAGGGGCATGGCCGTGGTGGAAGAGGTCAATGCCGGCGTCAAAAACGGACAATGTGCCTGCGATATTCGCAACCCGCAAGGGAGCTGTTGCCTGGGCAATGTGCGCGCGTTGGCCAAAAAGACCCAGGGATGAAAGACACCCCGGAGCAAAGAGATGAAACGGCTTGTTTTCATCTCTTTCCTCTGTGGTGAGAAAGTCACCCAAAATTTATCTTCCTAAAGGAGTTCCTCATGAAAACTGTTACTTACTCTGTCCCCGCGATTCATTGCATGCATTGCACGCACACCATCGAAACGGAATTGAGTGAGTTGCCGGGCGTGCAATCGGTCAAAGCAGATTTGAATACCAAACAGGTCCAAATTGCTTTCGACGATCCTGCCACCGAAGAGAAGATCAAATCCCTGCTGGCGGAGATTAATTACCCCGTCGCGGGGATGATTACGCTGTAATTATGAGCGAAACCAAACAAGTCACCCTTCCTATCACAGGCATGACCTGTGCCAATTGCGTCGCCACCGTGGAGCGCAATCTCAAAAAACTGGATGGCGTCCAATTGGCGGTCGTCAATCTCTCCTCCGAGCGCGCCACCGTGGAGTTCGATGCCTCCAAACTCAGCGTGCGCGATATGATTGCCCGTGTGGAGCGCGCCGGTTATGGTGTGGCGACCGGTGAGGCCGATCTCATCATCAAGCGTCTGGCCGATGATAACGACGCCCGCCGTCTGGAAAAGGCGCTGGCTCGCCTGGATGGCGTGCTGGAAGTGCAAGTCAGTTTTGCCAACGAAAAGGCGCGGGTCAAATATATCCCTACCATCATCAGTCAGGCTGAGATTCGCCGCGCCGTGGCGGCAGCCGGCTTTGAGGCCCTCGAACTGGGCGGCGAAGCTGAGGATGCTGAGGCCAAGGCCCGTCAGCATGAAATTGATGAACAGCGCCGCCTGTTGCTGACCGGTTTGTTCTTTACCGTGCCCCTTTTCCTTTTCTCCATGGCGCGCGATTTCGGCCTGTTGGGGATGTGGGCGCATGCTTCCTGGGTGCATTATGCTATGTGGGCGGTTGCCACACCCGTTCAGTTTTATGTGGGTTGGCAGTATTACGTCGGCGCGTATAAGGCCCTGCGCAATGGCTCGGCCAACATGGATGTGTTGATCGCCATGGGGTCTTCGGTGGCCTACCTGTATTCGGTGGTGATCACCCTCGGCCTGCTGAGTGGACACGTCTATTTTGAGACGGCGGCAGTTATCATCACCTTGATCCGCCTGGGGAAATATCTCGAGGCTCGCGCCAAAGGACGCACCTCCGAGGCGATCAAAAAACTGATGAGTCTGCGCGCCAAAACGGCCCGCATCGTGCGCGACGGGGTGGAGGTGGAGGTGCCCGTAGACGAGGTGCGCGTCGGTGACGTGGTCCTCGTTCGCCCCGGTGAGAAAATTCCCGTAGATGGCGTGGTGATCGAAGGCCGCAGCACGGTGGATGAATCCATGCTGACGGGCGAGTCGCTGCCTGTGGAGAAGAAGCCCGGCGATGCGGTGATCGGCGCGACGCTCAACAAATTGGGCGTATTGAAGTTCGAAGCGACCAAAGTGGGCAAAGAAACTGCCCTGGCTCAGATCATCCGCCTGGTGGAAGAAGCGCAGGGCAGCAAGGCGCCGATTCAGAAACTGGCTGATCAGGTCTCGGCGGTGTTTGTGCCCGCGGTGATTGCGATTGCTTTGCTCACCTTTGCAGGCTGGTACTTCTTCGGCGCGCCGGGAGATTTCACACGGGCGCTGATTAACATGGTGGCCGTGCTGGTCATTGCCTGTCCGTGCGCCATGGGGCTGGCCACGCCGACTGCGGTGATGGTGGGGACGGGCAAAGGTGCCGAGATGGGTATTCTCTTCCGCACCAGTGAAGCCCTGGAACGCGCCGGGCGCGTTAATGTGGTTGTACTGGATAAGACCGGTACGATTACGAAAGGACAACCGGCGGTGACGGATATCCTCCTGCGGGATCGGGCCTCCCTGAGTAGCGAGCAGTTGCTCCGTCTTGCAGCCAGCGTCGAAAAAGGCTCAGAACACCCCCTGGGTGAGGCCATCTGGGCTGAGGCCACAAGCCGTGGCCTGTCTTTAGCGGAAGCGGCCGGGTTTGTGGCCACGCCTGGGCACGGAGTCCAGGCTGAGGTCGAGGGGCGAAGCGTAATGGTGGGCAACGCCAAAATGTTCGAGAGCCGCGGCATCTCGCTGGGCGATCTCGCTGCGCAGGTCGAACGTCTGCAATCTGAAGCGAAAACAGCCATGTTGGTCGCGGTGGATGGTCAGGCGGTGGGGATCATCGCCGTGGCTGATACCATCAAAGAAGGTTCAAAGGAAGCGATTGAGGAACTGCATCGTCTGGGATTGCGGGTAGCCATGATCACCGGGGACAATCAAAAAACGGCCGAGGCGATTGCGCGCCAGGTGGGGATTGATGATGTGCTTGCCGAGGTGTTGCCCGAAGGGAAAGCGGCGGAAGTGAAAAAACTGCAAACGGCGGGCGATGGGCGGCAAAGCGCGGTCAGCGGTCAACGAGCAACGGTCAATGTGGTTGCCATGGTGGGCGATGGGGTGAATGATGCCCCGGCATTGGCCCAGGCGGATGTGGGTATTGCCATTGGCACGGGCACAGATGTGGCCATGGCCGCCGCGCCGGTCACGTTGATGAGCGGCGATTTGCGCGGCGTGGCGCGTGCCATTCGCCTTTCGCGCAAGACGCTGGCGACGATCAGGCAGAATCTCTTTTGGGCGTTCTTCTATAATGTGATTCTCATCCCTGCTGCCGCGCTGGGCTTTTTGAACCCGATGTTGGCGGCAGGAGCGATGGCTTTTAGCAGTGTGTTCGTGGTGAGCAACAGTCTGCGCTTGCGCAAGGCGAAGATTGATTGAAAATGCTTCCGCTACGTGAGGGCAGTCTTTGAACTGCCCTTTTTGTTTGCGGTATACTCAGTGGCTATGACCAGATATTTCTCCCTTGCTGAAGCCAATGCTACGTTGACGTTGATTCGGCCGTGGATTGAGGAGGCGATTCGCATTCGGGACGAGGTGATGGCGCGCCAGCCCGAAATCTGGCCGGCGATCGAGCGGGCGGTGGGAAACGGCGGGAATGCTGCCATCAGCAAGGTGTTTTTTGATTTCAACCGGTTGGATGAGCTGGTTCATCGTATTCAGGAGACGGGGGCCATTGTGAAGGATATCAGCATTGGGCTGGTGGATTTTCCGGCCTTGAGGGAGGGCCGCGAGGTCTATTTGTGTTGGAAGTATGGGGAGGAGCAGATCCAGTTCTGGCACGAGCCGGAGGCGGGGTTTGCTGGCCGCCAACCAATTGAGCAATTCTAATTTCAGGAGAGAGAAGTGAAAAAAGGAATTCTGTATGGCATTGGCGCGTATGTGCTGTGGGGCTTTTTTCCTATTTATTGGAAGCTATTGCATCATGTGCCCGCTTTGCAATTGCTGGGGCACCGCATTGGCTGGTCGTTTTTGTTGCTGGCAGCGGTGATCTGGCTCAGCGGGCAGTGGCCAGAGTTGCGCGCCGCGCTCAACAGGCGCACGTTTTGGATTTATTCCCTCGCGGCGGTGTTGATTGGCCTGAACTGGTTGACGTATGTGTGGGCGGTCAACGCGGGCTATATTGTGGAAACCAGTCTGGGCTATTTCATTAATCCCCTGTTGAGTGTTTTGATGGGGGTGATTTTTCTGCGTGAACGTTTGCGGGCGGCGCAATGGCTGCCGGTGGGGCTGGCTGCCGCCGGGGTGATTTATCTCACGTTTGTCTATGGCCGCCTGCCGTGGATTGCTCTGGCACTGGCCTTCACCTTTGGCCTGTATGGGCTGGTCAAGAAACTGGCGCCGCTGGGTTCGCTCTATGGCCTGACGCTGGAGACGGGCATTCTCTTTTTGCCGGCGCTGGTCTATTTGGTTTTTGTCGAGCGAAACGGGCAGGGCGCCTTTCTCCACACCGGCTTGCTTTCCGATGCGTTGATGGTCGGGGCGGGCGTGGTCACGACGATCCCCTTGTTAATGTTCGCTTCGGCCGCGCGCTCGATTCCGCTCACCATGGTGGGAATTTTGCAGTACATTGCGCCCACGCTGCAATTTTTGCTTGGCGTCTTTGTGTACAAAGAGCCTTTTGATCATGCCCATTTGATCGGTTTCAGCATTGTCTGGCTGGCGCTGGTGATCTTTTGGGTGGAAAATTTTGTCTATCACCGTTTCGTGGTGCAGCCAGTGCCAGAATTGGGCGAAGGATAACTTGCTTCCCTCCGGCCTCCGGGGTCACAGCGACCTCGGAGGTCGTTTTTTTAATGAAACTGCCGGGATGGGGGACTATAATTTTTGTGGAGGAGATGTGTTATGAACCGCAAAAACCCAGGGGTTATTGCGATTTTGACCGGCGGCGGTGATGTCCCAGGGTTGAATCCGGCCATTCGCGCCGTGACGATCCGGGCGCTGCGGGAGGGATATAAAGTCATTGGCATTCGCCGCGGTTGGGCCGGCCTGGTGGACATGGTGCGCGACAAGGAAGCCGATAACAGCGATCATTTTCAAGTCCTGACCGAGGAGATCGTCAATCGAGCCGGGCGCACGGGCGGGACCTTCTTGCACACTTCCCGCACCAATCCTGCCAGAGTCAAAAAAGCGGATGTGCCCCCTCATTTGCAAGATCGCTACACCGCCGAGCGCAATGACCTGACCGAAGAAGTGCTCAAAAACCTGGATTTCCTCGGCGTGGATTATCTCATTCCTATTGGCGGGGATGATACCTTGAGCTACGCCGTTCGACTCTTTCAGGAAGGCGTCAAAATTGTGGCGATTCCCAAAACGATGGATAACGATGTCCCCGGCACCGATTACTGCATCGGTTTCAGCACGTGTGTGACCCGCACCATCTCGCTGACCAATAGCCTGCGTACCATCGCCGGCTCCCACGAACGCTTCCTGGTGTTGGAAGTCTTCGGTCGCTATGCCGGCTTTACCGCCATGTTGCCCACCATGGCCGGCGCGGCCCATCGTTGCGTGATCCCTGAGTTCCGCTTCAACATTGAGCGCCTTACCGAACTATTAACCTATGACCGCAACCGCAACCCCAGCCGCTATGCCATTGTCCTGGTTTCGGAAGGCGCCATGTTTGAAGGGGGGGAGATGGTGTTGGAAGATCATTCTACCGATGCCTATGGTCACCCCAAATTGGGCGGCATCGGTGATCTGGTCTCGGCAAAATTGAAAGAACTTTCGCCGAAATACAACAACGGCAAAGTGATCGAAGTGGTGAATCAGAAACTGGGCTACATGGTGCGCGGCGGCGATCCCGATGCCATCGATTCCATCGTCCCCATGGCCTTTGGCAACCTGGCCCTTGACCTGATCTTGAAGCACATTCACGGACGGCTGGTCGTGCTGAAGAATGGTCGCTACGATAACGTCCCCCTTGAAGTGGTCACCAGTTCCAAAAAAGTGGTGGACGTGGAGAAGTTTTATCACACCGAACGCTATCGTCCCCGCTTTGAGTCCTTTGAATTGAAGCCTCTGTTCATTATGACCAGCGAAGAGTAATTCACTCCACGTTTTGCGGGCGCAAGGCTGCCGATTTCTCCGCGTCTGGCTCTTTAGGCAGATAAACCAAACTGGCGATAAAGCCAATCAGCATAATCAACGCGCCGGTCAGGAAGGGGAAATTCAAATTCACGTCCAGGGCGTTGCCGGCCCACAAGGGCCCAACGATGCGCCCCAGGCTCATGAACGCATTGCTCAAGCCCATCGCCGCACCCTGGCCTATATTGGCGCGCTTGGAAGTAAGGGAAGCTACCCCTGGCCTGAGCATGGCATTGCTAAAAACAAAGAAAGCGCTGGTGAGCAGTGCCCAGATCAGATTCGGCGCCAACAGCATGGAGAGGAAGCCAAAGATGCTGGCGAACAGCGAGGCTTTGATCACGGCGGCATCGCCAAAGCGCTGCGTGGCCGGACCGGTGAGGGTGCCCTGCACAATAGCCGATACCAACCCGACGGTGGTCATCAGCAGGCCAACCGTGGGTGGATCGAAATTGTAGCGCTTTTGGGCGTAGTAGGCATAAATCCCCTCGAAGTTGGTCAGGGCAAAGTTATGCAGAAACGCCAGCAGAAGCAAAAAGCCTATCGGCCCGAAAAGCGAACGCCACATCAGCTGCAAGTTGACCCCGCTCAGGTGAGAACCTGCACTCAGGCGCTTTTCGTTGGGCAACGATTCAGGGAGCAGCCAGCCGATTAAGATCATTGCCAGGACCGAGCTCCCTGCCGCAAAGAAAAACGGCGCCCGCAAGGAAATGCTGCTCATTAACCCGCCGATGCCTGGCCCCAGCACCATGCCCACCCCAAACGCTGCACCGACCAAACCCATTCCCCCGCCGCGCCGGGCTTCATCGGTATTGTCGCTGATGAAGGCCATGGCGGTTGGCATGGTGGCCGAAGAAAGCACACCCGAAAGTCCTCGCGCCGCAAAGAGGATCCAGTAATTCGTGGCAAACCCCATCAACCCCAGGCTGAGGGCATTACCTAACGCTCCCAGGATCAACACCGGTTTCCGTCCGATGCGATCCGAAAGGCTGCCCCAGATGGGGGAGAAGATAAACTGCATGGTGGAGAAGATCGCCATGAGCAGGCCCATCTCCAATCCCCCACCCCCGAATTTCTCAACGTAGAAGGGCAAAAGGGGGATGATGATACCAAAGCCCAGCATGGAAACGACCAGGTTGAAAAAGAGAATGGCCAGATTACGATTGGTGAACATCAAAAAAGATTATATCGTATCTCTCTCCTTCAAGGACGATGAATCAAAAAAGCGCCCTTGTGGGGCGCACAATGTCCCTCGCTGAAAAAGAAAGCTAGCCTTTGGCCGCTACCAATTGGACGCGTGTATGCTGCAAGCGCTCCATGGCGGCGCGCGCCACGGCTTTGTGCAGGCCACAGGAAAGTTTGATGTCCACTTCGCACAGGGCGCGCAGGGAGGAAGCCCGAATCTGAATGACACGCGAGGGCTTATCTGCTTTTAGCGTGGCTGTGTAAATATAAGGCTCGATCAACGCCGAAATGCCGAAAATCTCGCCGGGGTTGATTTCGGCAACAAAGTGCTCTTTTTTGTAGTAGGGATCATGTTCGGAAGTGGCTACCAGGTAATAAGCCACATCCCCTTCGATGAGAAAGAAGAAATAATCGGCGGGTTTTCCGGCTTCCACAATCACCGTGTCTTTCGCGTAGGTTACCTCTTCGGCAATCATCGCGACGGCTTTCAGCTGGGCGTCATCCATGAAGCCAAAGAACGGAAAGCGACGGAGCAATTCGGGGGAAATCATATTTTCTCCTTTTCAAGCAAATCCAGGACGAACTGGCAGGCGAGTGGAACTGCAGCGGCAACCGCGGGCGAGAGCTCTTCGGAAAAATCGTAAACCCTGTCTGTCTCGATAGCCACAACTTCCACGTTTTGAGGCACAGGCAACCCCATTGATTTTGCGGTTTGCAGGGCTGTGAGAAGCGATACATCGTGTGCCGAGGCGGAATGCCCTACCGAGGGATTCGGCAACGCTTCGAGCGGAATTACCCGCACGCTCCCTGCCGGATTTTGGCCGGTCGCCAGCGCGTCCACGAGGATCACCCGCTCATAGCCGATCATCCGCTCCATGAGGCTCAGCCCACCCAGCGAGAGACAGTCCAGATCAACGTTCAACGCCCGATTTTCGAGATTCGCCTGCACTTGCTCAATGACTTTCCAGCCGACGCCGTCGTCGCCGAGAATGGGGTTGCCCAGGCCAACGAGAAGGGTTTTCATGGTTTGATGGTCTCAGTCTGATATGTCCGCTGTGCGACTGTCAGACGATTAGACTCTAAATGGACTAGCGCTTCAAGACATCTATCACTTCGCCATCCGAATTCCGAATGGTGATCTCCAGCGGCATTTGGCCGGGTAGCGAATGCGTGGCACACCCAAAGCAGGGATCGTAGGCGCGGAAGGCCATTTCCACCATGTTGAGCAGCCCTTCGGTGATGACTGTGCCTTTTTGAATCAGGCTGCGCGCTGCCTTGTTGATGGACATGCTGATCGGGGCGTAGTTGTTGGTCGTACCGACGATGAGATTCACTTTGGTCAGCACGCCGCGCTCATCGGTCCAGTAGTGATGCGTGAGGGTGCCGCGCGGGGCTTCCACGATGCCCACGCCCTCGGTGGGTTTCTCCGTGGGCGGGGTATGCACGTTCGGCGAGGTGATCTCGGCGTCGGAGGCCAGCTCCACCCAGCGCTCGGCGGCGTAGAGCAGCTCGATCAGGCGTGCCCAATGGGTAGCCAAACGCTGATGGACAGGTTTCCCGCCCAGGGTCGCATAGAAGCGCTCGTATTCTTCCTGGGCGCGGGGGGTGGACATCCCGTCGGCGGCGTTCAATCGCGAGAGCGGCGTGGCACAATACACTCCCGAATCTATTCCATCCACAAAGCCTTTCCAGCCGATCTTCTTGAGATAAGGGAATTTGAGATAGGTCCACGGCTCGACGTGTTCGGCGATCCACTCGGTGTACTCGTTCGGGGCGTATTTGCCGATGCGCTTTCCTTCCGGGTCCACCACGCTGACCTTGCCATCGTAGAAGTTCACCCGGTTGTTCTCATCTACCGTGCCGATGTAGTAGGTGCGGTGGGTGTAAATGTCGCCGAGGATCAGGTCCACGTATTGCTTGTTGCCCAGTACGATGTCATTGAATAGCTTGAGCGAGAACTGGGCAAACTCCACTGCCCACCTGCCCATTTCGAGAATCTCTTTGCGCTGCTCTTCGCTGATGCCCTTGGTCAGGCCGCCGGGGATGGAGGTGCAGGGATGCACTTTGCGCCCGCCGATCATCTCGACGACGGTATGGCCGTATTTGCGCGCCTGGATGACTTTGCCGCCGATCTCTAGCCCGACCTTGTGGATGACGCCGAGGATGTTGCGCTCTGCCACAGGCGCATCGGGGCCCATGACGAAATCGGGGCCGCCCAGGGCGTAGAAGTGGGTGGTGTGATCGGTGACGTAGAACGCCGAGTAGAGCAGTTCGCGCAGCATTTTGGCGGTGCGGGGTGGGTCCACATGATAGACGGCATCGGCGGCTTTGGCCGCGGCCATGTGGTGCGCTTCGGGACAGACGCCGCAAATGCGGTTGGTCAGTAAGGGCATTTCTTCCACGGGCCGGCCCACGCAGAAGCGCTCGAAGCCGCGCAGTTCGGGAATCTGGAAGTAAGTGTTGGCGACATTGCCCTCTTCATCCAGGAAGATTTCGATCTTGCCGTGGCCTTCGAGACGGGTAATGGGGTCAATCGTAATGCGTTGTGTCATAGGGGTCTCCTGTAGCACAAAATGAATTTTGCGCTACGCCTTTTCCCACGCGGGTTTGCCTGCCTTCAGCAGCGACCCAGCCAGGTTGAAGCGATAGAACTGCCCCACCGGGTCGGGGATGCCATCCAGGATGCGTTCGATCTCTTCGGGGTCGTTGCTGTCAATCACCGAGGCAAAAGCCGAGATCAGCCGCGCCCCGTAATCGAGCACGCCCTCCGCCGGGCCGTAACAACCGATACATTGTGCTCCTGCCTGCGGGCAGCGCGCGTTGCAGCCGCTGCGGGTGGCCGGACCGTTGCAGGGGATGCCCTGTTCCAGCAGACACAGGGTCGGGTCGAGGGGTTCGGCCTCCTGGATGCGCCGGAAGGCCTTGATGGATTTGACGTTGCGTGTTCGCGGGCATTCATCACAGACGGTAGAGTTACCCGCGCCGATGACCGATCCCTTTGGCGGGAGCTGTGCTTCGCCGTGCAGGACTTTGATCACCAGGTCAATCACCGCGGCGATCTGATGGCTTTCGGGCGGGCAGCCGGGCATGTAGTAATCCACCTCCACCACCTGGTCGAGGGTGCGCAGCGTGGGCAGGATTTTGGGGATGTGAATCTCGCCCTCGGGCACGTCATACGAGGTCATCGGGTAAATCTGATAGGGGTTATCGGTGCTGATGGTGTTGAAAGCGGTGGCCACGATTTCCCCGGCCGGGCTGAGATTGGCCAGCCCAGGAATACACCCTTCGCAGGCGCACGAGCCAAAGGCGACCAGGATTTTCGATTTTTTGCGCAGCAAGTGCGCCATCTCCTCGTTTTCACTGTTGCGGATTCCGCCGTTGAAGAGGGTGAGCAGGATCGAGCCGTCTTCCATGGCCTCCACGTCTTTGTACTTGGCGTCCATGGCCACCGGCCAGAAAACAACCTCGAAGTTGGCGTCCACATCCAGGATTTTCTCGTGGATGTTGAGCACGGCGATCTCGCAGCCGCCGCAGGCGGCCGCCCAGTACATGGCGAATTTCGGTTTGGCGCTCATGCTGTTGCCTCCTCTTTTACCGCTTCCGCCGATTGCTCAACCTGAACGGATAACTGTCCATTGCTCTTGCCCCACTGCAACGGCCCCAGGGCGCGGATCTCCTCGACAAAAGCGGTGGCTTCCGCAGCGAATTTTGCCCCCTCCGCTGCCGAAGCCCAGACGAGCTTGACCCGATTCGGTTCGATGCCCAGACCCTGAAGCGTGCGTCGCATCAAATGGAAGCGGCGCAACGCCTTGTAGTTTTGCTCCAGGTAATGGCATTCACCCGGATGACAACCGGTGATCATCACGCCGTCGGCTCCGCTGGCCAGGGCTTTGAAGACAAAGGTGGGATCGAGCCGTCCGCTGCACATCAGGCGGATCAGGCGGATATTGGGCGGATACTTCAGGCGCGAGGTCCCTGCCAGGTCGGCAGCGCGGTAACTGCACCAGTTGCAGGTAAAGCCGATGATGATAGGCTCGAAAGTATCGTGGTTCATAGAGTTAATCTCCTGGTGGTAATGAGTAATTTGTAATTGTGTTTCTCTGTTCCTTCGTCATTGCGAGGAGGGTGTTCTTCCCGACGAAGCCATCTCCTGGTCATGACGGGGATTGCTTCGCTCCGCTCACAATGACGGGCGAGGAGAGTTACCAATTACCATTTACCACTCACCCAGGAACCTCCTCTCCAACATTCAACAACAGCAGGCCGTCAATCTGCGCCAGAATCTGCTCATTGCTGAAGCCCGTGCCGGTGATGGCGCCTGCTGGACAGGCGGCCACGCAGGTACCGCAGCCCTGGCACAAGGCAGGATTGATCTCACTGACCATGCGGTCTTCGTGAAAGACAATGGCGTTGAATGGGCACAGGCCGTTGCAAATGCGGCAGCCAGAGCATTTCGCTTCATCAATGCTGGCGCGAATCGGCTCCAGCTCGATCTCTTTTTGCTCGATCTTGCTGATCACCCGCGCTGCCGCCGCGGCTCCCTGCGCTACGCTGGCGGGAATATCCTTTGGCCCCTGGGCGCAGCCGGCGATGTAAATCCCTTCGGTCATAGTAGCTACCGGGTCCAGCTTGGGATGTCGCTCGGTGAACCAGCCATTGGCCGAGCAGGAAATGCCGAACATCCTGGCCACTTCTCTGGCGTCTTTGCGTGGCTCCAATCCCACCGAGAGAATGACCATATCCACCGGAATACGCCGCTGTTTCCCGGCCAGCGTATCTTCCACCTGGATGATGAGCTTGCCCTCCTCGCCCGGCAGCCGCGCCGCGTCGGTGATCTCGGCCACCTTGCCGCGCACAAAGAGCGTACCCTCCTCCAGCACCCGCTGGTAGAACTCATCGTAATCCTTGAACGGCGTGCGCATGTCAATGTAGAAGTTGTACACCACGGCCCCGGTCCGTTCGTGAACCAGGTGGGCAAACTTCAGGCTTTGCATACAGCAGATGACCGAACAATAGTTGTTGAAGTTGCGGTCGCGCGAACCAACACAGTGGACAATCCCCACCGCTTTCGGCACGGTCTTCCCATCGCGCAGCACGATCTGACCGTTGGTCGGCCCGGCGGCGTTCGTCAGGCGTTCAATCTCCAGTGAAGTGAAGACGTTGGCCAGCCGGCCATAGCCGTAATTGCTCACCTTGCGCGCATCGAAGAGATCGTAACCGGTAGCCAGGATGATGTTGCCGACCTGTAGCGTCAGGATTTCATCTTGCTGATTAAAGTCAATCGCATTGGTGGGGCAGAATTTCTCGCACGCTTTACACGTTCCCTTTTCAAAATAGATGCAATTTTCCACGTCAATCACGGGATATTTCGGCACAGCCTGGGCGAACGGCGTATAAATCGCTTTGCGATACCCCAGCCCGGCCTCATAGACTTCGTCAATGACTTTCTTCGGGCACTTCTCCTGGCAAATCCCGCAGCCGGTGCACAGATCGGTGTTGACTTTGCGCGCCTTCTTGCGCACGGTAACGGTGAAGTTCCCCACAAACCCTTCCACCTTTTGTACTTCGCTCCACGTTAGCAAGGTGATGTTGGGGTGCGTTCCAGCTTCCACCATGCGCGGCGTCAGAATACAGGCAGCGCAATCCAGAGTGGGGAAGGTCTTATCGAATTGGGCCATGTGCCCGCCGATGGATGGTTCGCGCTCCACCAGATAGACCGGGTAACCGGTGTTGGCGATCTCAAGCGCAGCCTGGATTCCCGCGATGCCCCCGCCGACGACCAGGGTCGCCGGGTGAATCGACACCTGAATCGGCATAAGCGGCTGATTGCGGATCACCCGCTCCACGCCGCCCGCCACTACCGCTTTGGCCTTTGCCGTTGCTGCGACTTTGTCGGTATGCACCCAGGAGACCTGCTCGCGGATCGAAACCAGCTCACACAGGAAAGGATTAAGCCCGGCGCGCTCACAGGCGGTGCGGAAGGTCTTCTCATGCAGGTGCGGTGAACAAGCCGCCACCACGACGCGCGTCAACCCCAGCTCTTTGATGTCTTTCTCGATCAACTCTTGACCCAGGCTGGAGCACATAAACTTGTAATCGCGGCCGATCACCACCCCGCGATGTTTGAGGCGGTTGGCCGCCCACTCGGCCACTTGCTGCACGTCCACCATGCCGGCGATGTTCGACCCGCAATGGCAGACGTACACGCCGATTCGCTCTTCGGGAGGATGGTTTCCGTTACCGCTGGTCATGTTTCACCTTCGCTTTCTCTGCCACCTTACTTGCTTTCGTGGGCAGCGGTTGGGGCATGGGTAGCCCTTCTTCCTTTTTTCGAGGCCTGGCCGGTTCTGCGGGAGTTGGCTCCGGTGCTTTTACGCCGATCTTGGCGAGCGCGTCCCTGGCACTGACCAGTTCCATGCCAAAGCCGAGCTCTTTTGCCTCCATACCAAAGGCGAGGCCCATCAGCTGGGTGAAGAAGACAATCGGCATCTGGTAGTGTGTGCCGAAGAAACGGTTCATCTCGCCCTGATAGGCGTCAATGTTCATCTGGCACATCGGGCAGAGCGTGGCCATCAGGTCGGCTTTGTATTGATCGGCAGAAGAAATCAGCCGCCGAATCAGCTCGAAGGCAGTTTCTGGCCCAATTTGGGTCATGTGCCCGCCGCAGCAGTGCGTCTTGAGCGGAAAGTCAATCACCTCCGCTCCCAGCGCCTTCAGCAACAGGTCCAGCTCAACAGGATGTTCATGATCTGACCAGCGCTTCGCGTAATCGGGGCGTGGCACCATGCAGCCCAGGTAGGGCGCCACACGCAAGCCGGTGAGAGGTCGCGTCACTTTTTCGGCTACCCGCTCCAACCCAATGTCATAAACAATCACATCCAGCAGGTGGCGGATCGCTAACGAGCCGGGTTTATAAGAAAGTCCCCCCGCGGCCAGGGCCTCGTTCACCATTCGCCCCAATTTGGGTTGTTCCTGCATGTAATAATCGGCTTTGGCCAGGTTGAGATAGCAAGCTGAGCAGGGCGCTACGACGGTATGAGTGCCATTGGCCTGCCGTGCTGCCAGGGCCAGGTTGCGCGAAATCAGCGAATAGGCCGGTGTCAGGCTGATGCCCAGATATTCGGTTGCGCCGCAACAGTTCCAGTCCTCGATCTCTTGCAATTCAATACCGAGAACCGGCGCAATCTTCAGCAACGAGTCGTAATACGCTTTCGCGCTCGACTCCATCGAACAACCAGGGTAAAAAATATATTTAGCCATATTCGAGATGCTCCAATTCTTTGGCTCGCTGGAGAATGGCTTTCAGCTGAGTGATGTTCTTAATCCGTCGCGGCTTGATGGCCATGCGATCTTTGCTCAACATCCCGAAAGCCATCGGGGCCATACCGGGCAGGCGTAGCGGAAAATGCTTCAGGTAGTGTCGGGTGGCCAGGCCAAATTCAAAACTGCGCCCATACTCTTCGACCATATCTACAAAGGTCTGAGAAAAGTCAGGCGCAGTCGAATCCCGGTAGAGTTTGGCCTCGATGGCCATGCCCTTGAGAGCATACATCACGTCGGCAATATGTACATTCTGCGGACAGCGCACTACGCAGTGATAGCAAGAAACGCAAATCCATGGCGTGTTGCTCATCAGTACTGCCTGCCTCATGCCGGCGCGTACCATTGCAAACAGCATTCGCGGGGTATGATCCATGTCGGCTGCCGAGGGACAGGATCCGCCGCACGTGCCGCATTGAATGCACATTTCCAGCCGCGAAACGCCTGCTGTGCGTTGCACCACTTCATCCAGCAGGGTTAAATCTTCGATCTGCTTTGGAACCGGGGCGGGAGGGGATTTTTCTATAGCAATATCCATAGCATCCTCTTTCCTGGGGAATGTGAACCGATCTTCGTCTTCAGACGAAGACCTGTACTTCCCAAAGACATCTGGACAAGCTCTCAATCCTTCTGGCAATTGCCTTGACAAATTGCTCAAAATGCTGATGCCAGGAAGAAATTCTTCCACCATTCATTTTGTGACTTTTTTCACAAAAATTAAAGTCAAAAAAATCATGCCATATTTTGGATGAATGTCAGATTCGGTTATGACACCTGCCGCCCAAAAATTCAACCAAAATGGGGTATATGTCCCAATGCAGCATTAGGGCAATTGTTTCACCGATTGGATATTCAAGCTGAAAAGAAATTGTTAAGCCCGCTCCGCCAAAAAGAATTGCCCTTCTGTTCACTTTATGCTACATTGGAGTCACCTTCCGATTTTTGCTCCCGCGCCCATCCCAGAAAACGCCGCGCGAATCACGGCCTTCCAGTTTTTAATTTGGGAAAAGAGAAACCATGCATACGAAAATCACCCGCCTTCTGTTGACAATTTTCTTGCTACTTGCTGCAATCCCGATGCCAGTGCCCTCCCTGGCCGTCTCCCCGAAACCCTCGGTGGATTTAATGCCCACCTTCTGGCAAACCGTTGCGGAGGAAGCGTTGCCCTTTAAGCAAGCCGGTCGTCACTACACGTTGAACGATCATGGCCTGCGCTTTGTTTGGGGCGATCGTGGTCTATCGGCGTTTGCCAGCAACCAGCAGCAAACCACCTGGCACTGGAATTTACGGCTGATGGCCTACGGCCGCGCCGATCAACCCATCGCACTGTCTGTACCGCGCTTCCAGGCTCAACCGCGTCAGATCAGTTACCACTACGGCGGACTTACCGAGTGGCACCGCAACACTTCCCTAGGCCTTGAGCAAGGCTTCACCCTCGCCTCGCCGCCGGATGGGGAGGGGGATCTCCTGCTACGATTGGCGTTTACGACGAATTTAGCGGCTTCACCCTCCGCCGATCGGCGTTCGTTGCGCTTCACCTTACCTGATGGACAAGTGTTGCACTACACTGGCTTGCGCGCCTATGATGCTGTTGGTCACGAATTGAACACCTGGCTGGAATATGCCCCTCACCAGATAACCATCCACGTTCAGGATCAGGGCGCGAAATACCCGATCACCATTGATCCGCTCATTTATGTGGAAAATAAGCTGACGGTAGCGGAAGGCAATGCCGACGATGAATTTGGCGTCTCAATGGCGATTTGGGGGGATACAGCCGTGGTTGGAGCGCGCCTGGCTGATGGCCCGGCCGGCGCTGACCAGGGGGCAGCCTATGTTTTCACGCATTCCGACACCGGTTGGACCCTGCAACAAAAACTGGTTGCCTCTGACGGCCAACCAGGGGACCGTTTTGGCTTTTCGGTAGCCATTTGGGAAAATCAAATTGTTGTGGGGGCGTTTTGGGCGACGGTTAACTTTATGACAAAACGTGGTGCTGCCTATGTCTTCACCCACGAAAATGGTAGCTGGGTGCAAAAGCAGAAAATCATTGCTTTTGATGGGCAAAATAACGATCAATTTGGCTATTCCCTGGCGCTCCAGGATGGCATCCTGGCCATTGGCGCCCCTACCGCGGATGGCGGTAAAAAAGATGTAGGCGCTGTATATGTTTATGCTTTTTCTGGCACGAACTGGACACTTCAACAAAAATTAGTGGCCTACGATGGCGATCTGGAAGATTATTTTGGTAGCTCTATTGCCTTGTGGAACGAAACCCTCCTGATCGGTGCTCCGACGGATGATATTGACGCAAATCCCGATCAGGGATCAGCGTATATCTTTGTGCGAACTACACAATGGGACCAGCAAAAAAAGCTAACGGCTTTAGATGGTGTTGCTGGGGATGAATTTGGCACGGCTGTTGCTCTTTCCGGTAACCTGGCTTTTATCGGCGCTCCGAATGCAGATATTGCTGCTCAGGTAGACCAGGGTGCTGTGTATCTCTTTACCGGCTCTGGTTCCTCGTGGGGGCCGCCACAGAAAATAACCGCATCCGATGGCGCTGCCGGCGATAAATTTGGCATTGCTCTGGTCGTGAATGGCAGCCTGCTGGCGGTTGGTGCCCGCTTTGCCGACATTGCTGGTAACGCCGATGCCGGCGCTGCTTACCTTTACTTCATGAATGATAGTGGCCTGTGGCAGGGTGAACAAAAAATCACTTCAGCCACTGGCGCAGCAGGGGATCAGTTCGGAAATGCGGTGGCTCTCTTTGGTGGCGATGTGGGCATAGGAGCACGCATGACCGCTGTGGACGCAGACATTCGACAGGGCGCTGCGTATCTCTATGCTCTCTATCGTAATGATACCGATCTCTCTGTGACCGCTGACACCACCAGAGCCAGCCTTCAGCCCGGAGAATCTGCGACCATTACCATCACGGTTCAAAATCATGGCAGCACCCCGGCCAGTGCAGTGAGAGTCAATGTTGCCCTACCTCCTAATCTTGTCTACTCGAGTCATCAACTTAGCCAGGGAACGTATGATGCCGCTACGGGCGCCTGGCTGGTTGGCACCCTGGATGGCAACAGCACTGCTAATCTCGCTCTTGACATCATGGCTGATGCTGATGCAGCCGGGAGCGTCAATGTTTTCCTGGTCAACCTGCTCAGCCGCGACCTGGATGACAGCAACAATTCCGCCCGTATTGATTTTCGCGTGGTGCTTTTCAAACTCTTGCCCGACACCTTGACTTTTGATGACCGTTTGATCCTTTCTACCAGCCCAACGCAGATGGTTCAGGTGACCAACGTCAGCGGCGCCTCTGTCACCATCGGCACGCTTACGGTCAATACGGGCTTTCTCCTGGTGAACAATACTTGCAATGGTCGGACTCTTGCCAATGGCGCCCAATGTTCGTTTGGTGTGCAATTTAAGCCCCTTGCGGATTTGGTGTATGACGGCGAAGTGAAAATTCCGGTGAATGGGAGCAATTACATCACCACGCTGCCCGTACACGGGGTTGGCCTGCCGGGTACGCAATTGCTGACCAACCTGTCCTTTGAGAAAGACGCCAACCGCGATAGAGTCCCCGATGGCTGGAGGAAAGCCAGCACCTGGACGGTGAGCGACGGACGCAATTGCACCATCAAGCGCACTGGCAGCTGCTCGGTACGCTTTGTGGGCACCAATGGATTGAAGGCCCTGCAATATGTCCTTTTCAAAAGTGGTGTGGCCGGCGATGATTTTCTCTTCACGGTATGGAGTAAGGCTTCCAGCGTTCCTGCAACGGCGAAGTATTATCGCATTCGCCTGGAACTTTATAATGGTACTACCCTGGTAGGCAGCAAACTATTCAATTTCGCCAAAGGGACCCATGCTTTTGTGCAGGGCAAACTACCCTTTACCGCTATGGCGGATTACACCAAAATCATTGTGAAAATCGAATTTCAGGCGGCCAGCGGCACGGTCTGGTTCGATGATGCCAGTTTGCTCTGGGCGCCATAAGGCTGTCTCTGGTAAAAACTTGTCACTCGCTGAAATTGAGTCTATACTTTCAAAATCACAAGTTGCATGTGTCATTGCAAGAGAAGCCACCGTGCAGCCTGCCTTTGGCAAGCAATCTCCTGTTTTCAGGCCTTCTCTGGCCAATTTTGCCAGGAGATTGCCTGTCCTGGCATCAGGCCAGGGCTTCGGCAGAAATGCGCGGCCTTGCAATGACGCCAAATTCGTGATTTGCTGAAATTCGCCAATATGAGGAGAGCATCTATGGCCACTGTGCGCGATATGATCCGTAAAAAAGGCTCGCAAATTTTTTCCATCTCACCGGATGCTACCGTTTTCGAAGCGCTCCAGAAGATGGCTGAATACAACACCGGCGCCCTGCTCGTTATGCGTGGCGATACGGTAGAAGGCATCCTTTCGGAGCGCGACTGTGTCCGTCGCCTGGATCTCGAAGGCCGCACGGCTCGTCAGACAAAAGTCAGCGAAATTATGACCAGCCGGGTAGTTTACGTCGAAGCCAGCCAGCCTTTGGAAGAGTGCATGGCTCTCATGATTGACAAAAACATCCGCCACCTGCCCGTCTATGATGGCGGGAAATTGCTCGGCTTGATCTCGGTGCGTGATGTGCTGAAAGAAGTGGTGGATGTTCAGCAATTCATGATTTCGCAATTGGAACGTTACATCACCGGAGGGGGGCGTTGATGTTGGAAGAGTGGAGCATCGCCGAATTACAATCCAAAATGGCTGCCGGCGAGTTGACCGCCCGTCGACTCGTCGAACTCTATCTGGAGCGCATCGCTGCCATAGACCAGAGCGGGCCGCGCTTGAATTCGGTCATTGAGCTCAACCCCGATGCGCTGGAGATCGCCGACCAATTGGATGCCGAGCGCAAAGCCGGGCGGGTTCGTGGCGCGTTGCATGGTATCCCCATCTTGCTCAAAGATAACATTGATACCCACGACCGCCTGCAAACGACTGCCGGTTCGCTGGCGTTGCAAGGACATTTTGCCGCCCGTGATGCCTTTCTGGTGGAGCGTTTACGCCAGGCAGGCGCTCTGATTTTGGGTAAGGCTAACCTGAGCGAATGGGCCAACTTCCGCGCCCGCCATTCCACCAGTGGCTGGTCCAGCCGGGGCGGTCTTACCCGCAACCCCTATGCCCTGGATCGGACGGCTTGCGGTTCGTCTTCTGGCTCTGCTGTGGCTGTGGCCGCCAATTTGTGCGCGGCCGCCGTTGGCACCGAGACGGATGGCTCGATTATTTGCCCGGCGCAGACCAATGGTATCGTCGGGTTGAAGCCGACGCTGGGCCTGATCAGTCGTAGTGGGATCATCCCTATTGCTCATAGCCAGGATACGGCTGGCCCGATGGGGCGCACGGTGGCCGATGTGGCGATTCTGCTTGGGGCGATGACCGGCTTCGATGAACGGGACCCGGCTACTCGGTCGGCAAAGAAGCGGGCGCTGAGTGATTCCACCGGCTTTCTCGATGCGAGGGGGCTAGAGGGGGCGCGCCTCGGCGTGGCGCGCAATCTCTTCGGCAGCGATTTGCGTATAGCCAAAATTATGGAAGGCGCTCTGGACGTGATGCGTCAGGCCGGGGCCGTTCTGATCGACCCGGTGGATCTGCCGACCAGCGGCAAATTTAGTCATTCGGAGCTGGAGGTGTTGCTCTATGAGTTCAAGGCCGATTTGAACGCTTACCTGGCAGGGGTAGGGGCGGAGGTGCCCGTGCATTCGCTGGCCGATGTGATTCGCTTCAACGAGGAAAACAAAGAGCGGGTCATGCCTTATTTTGGGCAGGATCGGATGCTGGACGCCCAAAAGAAGGGGCCCCTGACCAGCAAGCGTTATCTTGCTGCTTTGGCGAAAAACCACCGCCTCACGCGTGACGAGGGGATTGATTCCGTTATGAAGAAGCATCGTCTCGACGCCCTGGTTTGTCCCTCTGGTGGGCCGGCGTGGTTGATTGACCTGGTGAATGGAGATGGTCCGACGTGGGATATGGAGAGCACCTCGTTCCCGGCCGTGGCGGGGTATCCGCATATTACCGTGCCGGCGGGATATATTTTTGGCCTGCCGGTGGGAATTTCGTTTTTCGGGCGGGCATGGCAGGAACCAACGCTGATTAAACTGGCTTATGCCTTCGAGCAGGCCACGCGGGTGCGTCGTCCGCCGCAGTTTTTGCCCACGGCAGATTTGACGGTGCCCTGATTCATTTGAGCGAGTGGGCGAGCAGGCCGTCGCATAGTTTGCGCGCTTCGGCGATTAAATCTACCTCCACAGGCAATTTAAATTCTTCGGTGACGCGCAAAGTCAGGTAAATGGCGGCCTGGCGTAGATCGGGGGGGAGATGCGGTTCTTCAGCGAGACGATTCAGCAAGTCGTAGGCGCTGGGGGTGCGGATGGGGCGCCCTTGGCGGGTAAAGTATTGGCGAGCGGCGATTCCGGCGGCGCGTCGAGCGCAGACCCGCGCCTGCCCCTCATTGCCGCGGGCGCGGGCCTGCTCGGCACGGGCTAATTCGGCGAGAATTTCGGTTTTCCATGCTTCCATAGCCGTGCATTATAATTCTCAAAACCTGAGGAGGCAGAGATGAGAATGCGATTTTTCTTTATTTTGGTGATTCTGGCGGTGAGCACGCTGGCCTGTGGGCTGTTTTCGGCAGGCACGGTTCCTCCTGCAGCCCCGCTTGCCCTCACACCGGCCGCAAGCGGGGAGCCTTATTTAATCAAAGGGCATTTCAAGGTCACGAACGCCTTTGTGCTGACAACTTACTATGTAGAAAATGCGGTGGCTTTACTGGATATGCATGGTTTTGTCTTGCGCGATCAGGAGTGGGAATTGCCGGTTGATTCGCAGGTGTTGGGATTTATGACCTTTGATGAAAAGACGTTAGAAGGGACGTATGAGCTGAGCCTCCCGGCCCTGCCGCGCGGCGAGTTCAACGATGTGGATCACGATGGGCAGCAGGATCGGGGGGTGCAAATTTTTGCCGTGGGCTATGCGCCCAATTTATATGGCGGGCCTTTTGCCGAGGGGGATGATCGCTCACGCGGCTGGCCGACTTATCTGGCTTCGGTTAAAACCAACCCGGAGAATCACGATGAAGTGGTGGGAGGTAAGCTGATCGTCTGGGCGCCAGATGCGCAGCAGCAGTTCCCCGCCGGTTTTGGGGCAGATGGTTTGCTGTTCACGGCAGATGATCCGCTGCTAGATTTGCCCGCTGGCTATTCCATCATTGACCTGGATCGGCAGCCGTTCGCGGTGAGCAAAACGCCCGCGGCGGAACTGGCTCTTTATGAGCCGCCGGATGTGGCCGTCAAAGATTTTTCGGGCCTCTCATATACCCAGGCATTCGAGCGGATGTTTGCCATAGTGCGCAAGGAATATGCTTTTGCCGACATCAAGGGCAAGGCGCCCGATTGGGATGCGCTGTACGCCGAACTGAAGCCGCGCCTGGAGCAGGCCGAAAAAGACAAAGACCCGAACGCGTTTTATCTGGCCTTGCGCGATTTTACCTGGGCGTTCCGCGATGGGCATGTGGGGCTAAACGCCGGAGATTACAGCCTTCAGGATTTTCAAAATGCGGTGGCGGGTGGTTATGGTTTTGCCATTCGTCAGCTGGATGATGGCCGGGTGCTGGTGATTTATGTGTTGGAAGATGGTCCGGCCGCCAAAGCCGGCATGAAGGTGGGCGCTGAAGTGACGGCCTTCAATGGGCAGTCCATTCTCCAGGCGATAGATGCGGCCCATTCTTATGCCTTGCAGTCTTCCGATTTCGCGATTCGTTACCAGAAGGCGCGTTATCTGTTGCGCGCCAAACCTGGCGAGCAGGCGCAGGTTACGTTTGCCAACCCTGGCGAGGCGCCCCAAACGGTGACCCTGACGGCAGTAGCTGAGCAGAGTAGCTTCCAACGTACCTCGCTCTATTACGGGGTGGATACCAACCCACTTTTGCCGGTTGAATCTCGCCTGATTTCTGATCCGAAGGGCGAGGTGGGATACATTCGCATCAACAGCAATTACGATGATTTGAACCTGGTCATCCGCTTGTTTGAGCGGGCGTTGCAGCAATTTCAGGCGCGCAAGGTGGCCGGGATCATCATTGACATGCGTTACAACGATGGCGGTGCTAATTTAGGGCTGGCTGGCTTTTTAACCGATCAGGAAATTCCGCTGGGGCAGCTGGAGTATTACAGCGAAGTGACCGGCAAGTTTGAGCCAGAAGGGCCACGCGAGAAGGTCTTGCCCAATCAGCATCAATATCGCTTCGACAAGATGGTGCTTTTGGTTGGGCCGGCTTGTTTCAGCGCCTGCGAATTGGAAGCATATGGTTTCAGTCAGGTGCCGGGCATGGTGGTGGTGGGACAATACCCCACGGCTGGCGTGGAGGCCGAGACGGCGCGCGGCAAGTTCATTTTGCCCGAAGGCTTTGAGCTAACTGTGCCCACCGGACGCTTCACCCTACCGGATGGTAGCATTTTCCTGGAAGGGAAGGGAGTGCCGCCCACGTTAAAGGTGCCCATTGATGAGAGCAACGCGGCCAGCACCGACGATGTCGTTTTGCAGGCCGGGCTGCAAGCGGTGCTCCTGCCGTTGGGCGCGGGGATGACCCCGTCTGCTTCGCCGCGCTTCCTGAGCAAAGACGAAGCGGAAAATGCCTTGCGCGGAGGTTCATCCTTTTTGGAGGATGTGGCCCGCGAAGATTATCTTAGCGAAGATTATGCCAGACCAGGCACCCTGACCTTTACCATTTCCCTGAACCGTTCTGAGACGTTGATTTGGGGCTATGCCTGGTGTGCCTCCACAAAGGAAGTCCTGGAACAAAATTTCAAAGACATCCGCTTGAAATTTGTGCTGAATGGCAAAGAAATCCCCATTGATCAGCTGAATGTCTTTGACGTGGAGGCGCGGGGCCAGCAATGCCGTTTGTATTACTCGGCGCTGAGCGATTGGCCTGCAGGGGAACATCACCTGAGCACGACGGCGACTTTCACGACCGCCCTCAACGATGGGACATCGGATTTCGCTGCCGGCGACTATGTGCTGGATTATACGGTTTATGTGAAGCCGTAGCGCCGGGCGCTAATCTACGAAGCGGTACTTCAGCAGCGTCCACACCGCTTCAAAGGCGTCTTTAAGTTTGATTTTCTTCCCTTCGGAATAATCGCGCGGGTTGAAAGAGATGGGTACCTCGAAGATGCGATAATGTCGTTTCAGTACTTTGGCGGTGAACTCCGGTTCAAAGTCGAAGCGACGAGCGTGCAAGGGCATTCCCTCCACCACCTCGCGGCGGAAGACTTTGTAGCCGGTCTCCATATCGCTCAAGATGGTGTTGTAGAGGATGTTGGTCATCAGGGTCAACAAGAAATTGGCGACCATGTGCCAGAACATGACCACCCGTCGCGGCCCGCCGAGAAAACGTGAGCCATAGACTACATCGGCCACTCCTTCTTCGATGGGGCGCAACAGCACGGGATAGTCGCGAGGGTCGTATTCCAGATCGGCGTCCTGGATCAGGATCACATCGCCGCGCGCTGCGTTGAGAGCGGTGCGCACCGCCGCCCCTTTGCCTTGATTCCGCTCATGCAAGATGACGCGAATTCCGTTCTGCCCATCCATTTGTTGCAAAATTTCCCGCGTTCCATCTTGGGAGCCGTCATCTACGACGATGATTTCCCAGGGGATCTGGGTATCCTGCACCCGCTTCAAGATTTCCTGAATGCTTTGGGCTTCGTTATAAACAGGGATTACCACTGACAGTTTCATAATGCCCCGATTATAAGCGAAAGTGTTGACCTTCGTCTGTGAACTAGCAGTATAATCAAACAACGGAATGTGATCAGGCAGGTATTTGTCATATTCAGGGCTGCAATGTATCTTTTTACTCATCGTTTCATGGATCGGGAGGCGTCATGACTGTACCTTATCCCCAAACTGCTGCTCCAGCCGCGGCTTTTACTCCGCCCCAGGTGAATAACCTGGAGGATACCGGCCTTTCCTTCCTTTGGCTGCAGGATTTGGCCTTGAAAATTTTATATTTTCGCGGCTATCTGACCGGCTTCAAAATTGCAGAGGAGATGTGCTTGCCTTTTGCCGGTGTGGTTGACCAGATTCTCGCCGCTCTGAAGCAAGAAAAATTGATTGAGGTGCGCTCCTCACAGGGTGGCCTGGGTGAAGGCGCTTACACTTACGGTATCACCGGTGCAGGGATCATTCGAGCGCGCGAGGCTCTGGAACGCAGCCAATATGCCGGTCCAGCGCCTGTCCCCTTTGAAACCTACAATGAAGCGATTCGCCGCCAGAAGAGCGGGCGGATGACCGTTACGACGCGTTCCATGCGCCAGATTCTCTCGCAATTGGTTATTTCCGAAGCGACTTTCCAACGTTTGGGGCCGGCGCTCAATTCCGGCACCTCCATTTTCCTTTATGGCCCGCCCGGCAATGGCAAGACCAGTATCGCCCGCGCCTTTGGCAATTTGATTCTTAGCCAGACGATGTATATTCCCTATGCCGTCTATGTGGATGGACAGGTGATCAAAATTTACGATGCGGTCAGCCACAAGCTGGCCCCTGCCGGGGGGACGGGTGATGGCACGACGACCGGTAATTTACGCGCCAGCACGCGGCGCGACCCCCGCTGGGTGAAGATCCGCCGTCCGTTCATTGTGGTCGGTGGTGAGTTGACCCTGGAAGGCCTCGACCTGGTATTTGATGATACCCACAAGTATTACGAAGCGCCTTTCCAGGTGAAGGCCAACGGTGGCATTTTGTTGATTGATGACTTTGGTCGCCAGCAGGTGCGCCCGCGCGATTTGCTCAACCGCTGGATTGTGCCCCTGGAGAATCGGGTGGATTACCTTACGCTTCATACCGGACGGAAGATCGAGGTGCCATTCGATGTGCTGGTTGTCTTCTCGACCAACCTCCCCCCGAAAGACCTGGTAGATGAAGCTTTCTTGCGGCGTTTGCGCCATAAAATCGAAATCGGCGATCCCACTTACGAAGAGTATCGCGAGATCTTCCGTCGCGTCGCCGCGGATAAGAAAGTCGAATACAGCGATCAGGGGTTGGCTTATCTGTTGCAGGAATGGTATATCAAGCGCAATCGTAAGTTGCGCGCTTCTCATCCCCGCGATTTGTGTGACCAGATCATTGATATTGCCTCGTATTTGTCGGTCAAACCGGCGATGACCCGCGAATTGCTCGATCGCGCCGCCCAATCCTACTTTGTTGAACTCTAACTGCTGCCATGTTTGAACAATTTCCTACCCCTATCCTGTTTGCTCACCGCGGCGATTGCACCCATGCGCCGGAAAATACGCTGGAGGCTTTCCTGCTGGCTTATCAGAAAGGCGCCGATGGCATTGAGCTGGATGCCAAACTGAGCGCTGATGGCCATGTGGTGGTCATTCATGACCCTACTGTGGATCGCACGACCAATGGACATGGCCGGGTGAAAGACCTGACCCTGGCTGAGTTGCGCCAGTTGGATGCTGGCAGTCATTTTTCGGAAGCGTACCGCGGGGCCAAAATCCCCTTGCTCAGCGAGGTTTTTGAACTGGTGGGCAAAAAAGGCATCATCAATGTGGAACTGACCAACTATGCGACCCCCGGTGATGCCCTGGTGGAAAAGGTGTGTGAATTGGTAAAAAAGCACGGTTTGCAAAAGCGGGTGATTTTCTCTTCGTTCCTGGCGCGTAATCTGAAGAAGGCGGCTCATCTCCTGCCGGAAGTGCCGCGCGGCCTGCTGGCGCTGCCCGGCTGGATGGGAACCTGGGCGCGCTCCTTCGGGTTCATGTTTGGCGATTACGCTGCCCTGCACCCCCATATTTCCAATGTCACTCCCTCACAGGTGTATAGCGTTCATCGCCTGAAGCGGCGAATCCATGTTTGGACGGCAAACACTGTGGAGGAAGTGCAGCGCCTGCAAAAATGGGGCGTGGATGGTATTTTTACCGACGATCCCGCAATGGCGGTCCGCGCTCTGGGGAGGGGACGTGATTCCGTTTGAATGGCTGGAACAGGCCAAAGTCCGCATAGATGCGCACATTCGCCGCACGCCGTTGACCTACGACGCGCGGCGTCGTGTCTTTATCAAATGGGAGAATCAGCAGGTCACCGGTTCATTCAAGGCGCGAGGGGCGTTTAATAAGGTGCTCTTGCTGGAGCCGTGGGAGCGCGAAGCGGGGATTGTGGTGGCCTCGGCGGGCAATCATGGCCAGGGGGTGGCGCTGGCAGGACAGATCAGCGGCGCACACGTGGAGGTCTTTGTAGGCGAGAATGCTTCGCCGTTGAAGGTGTCAGCCATGCGGGCGTTGGGCGCTGAGGTGCATGTGGTGCCGGGCGGATACGCTGAGGCCGAATCCGCCGGGCGCGCTTATGCCATGGCGCAACAAAAAACGTGGATTTCTCCTTACAACGACGGTCAGGTGATTGCCGGACAGGGCACGATTGGGCTGGAAGTTGTGGAGGCTTTGCGTTCCCTCTATGCTCAAGAAGAACCGCCGCTTTGTTGGTTGGTGCCGGTGGGCGGCGGCGGGTTGATTGCCGGTATCGGCGCGGCGCTGGCTGGATTTAATTTGCGGCCCCGCCCGCGTTTGATCGGAGTGCAGGCGCAGGCTTCGGCGTTTATGTATCATCTCTTTTATCACGGCTCGCAAGAAGGTGTGCCGGATTTGCCTACCCTGGCCGATGGCCTGACCGGAGCGGTGGAAGACGGTTCGTTGACCCTTCCCCTGGTGCGTGCGTATGTGGACGAGATCATCCTGGTCTCGGAAGATGAAATTGCCCGGGCTATCGCTTTTGCCTGGAACGAATTTGGCGAAAGAATCGAGGGTTCGGGCGCGGTGACGCTGGCGGCTTTGCTTTCGGGGAAGGTGGCAGAACGCCCGGCGGTGGCGATCGTTTCGGGGGGGAATATCCAGCCTGAAGTCCACGCGAGAATCGTGGAGCGCCTGGGGGGCGAGGGATGAAGATCAGGCGTTTGCTGGCTTTTCTGCTGTTGAGCGCCTTTTGGCTAGGGCCCATCGCTCCCTGGTCGCCTGTTGATGCGCAGGGCAGTATCCCGCCAGCCGTGCGCGAGGCATTTAATTCGATGAGCCCAGAAGAACGGGTTGGGCAGCTATTTTTGGTGACGTTCAAAGGCACGGATGTCAGCACGGGATCGCAAATTTATAACCTGATTGCCAAATATCATGTGGGTGGGGTGGTTTTGCTGGCCTCCAATGATAATTTCGTCGCTGCACCCAACACGGTGACCGAAGCCCACCGCCTGATTCAAGATTTGCAGCGGATCGAGTGGGACGCCTCTACACCAACCGTGGACCCGCGCAGCGGCCAGGAGGTCCGCAATGTGTATGTGCCGCTTTTCGTCGCCCTCAACCAGGAGGGAAATGGTTACCCCAGTGACCAGATTTTGGATGGCCTCACGCCCCTGCCTTCCGAAATGGCCATCGGCGCCACATGGGACCCGTCTCTGGCCAAAGAGGTGGGTCTGGTTTTAGGGCGAGAACTTTCCACCTTGGGCGTTAACCTGTATTTGGGACCATCGCTGGATGTCAACGACACGCCCAATCCCTCCGCTGGTGGGGATATGGGCACACGCGTTTTTGGTGGTGACCCCTATTGGGTGGGTGAGATGGGACGTGCGTACGTCGCCGGGTTGCACAGTGGCAGTAATGGTCGCCTGGCGGTGATTGCCCGCCATTTCCCCGGCCGCGGCGGCTCGGACCGTTTGCCGGATGAGGAAATCTCCACGGTGCGAAAATCGTTGGAGCAGTTGAAGCAAATTGAACTGGCGCCATTTTTTGCGGTGACGGGCAACGCTCCCTCTGCCGAAGCCACAGTAGATGGGTTGCTGGTCTCTCACATTCGCTATCAGGGCTTTCAGGGGAATATCCGTGCTACTACCCGACCGGTCAGCTTTGATCCTCAGGCGCTTTCGCTCATTTTGAAATTGCCCCAATTTAGCACCTGGCGAGAGAAGGGCGGATTGATGGTCAGCGAGGATTTGAGCACGCGCGCAGTCTATGATTTTTACACGCAGGGAGGGCAGATTTTCTCGGCGCGCACCGTAGCGCGGGATGCCTTCCTGGCCGGCAATGATTTGCTGTACCTGGGAAAGATCGTCTCCAGCCAGCTGACCGATACGTACATCACCACGACTGGAATTTTGGATTTCTTCGCCCAAAAATATCGCGAAGACCCGGCCTTCGCCCAACGCGTGGATTCCGCCGTGCTCCGTATCTTGACCGCGAAATACCGCCTCTATCGCGACTTTACCCTGGCCAATGTGCTGACCCCGGCAGACCGCTTGAGCAGCCTGGGGCAGGCCAGCGATGTCACGTTCACCGTGGCGCGCCGCGCCGCGACTCTCATTAGCCCCGACCTGGTGGACCTGGCCAATGTGTTGCCTGCTCCGCCGGAGGTGCGCCAACGCCTGGTGTTTCTCACCGACACGGTTTCCGCGGCCCAGTGCAGCGATTGCCCGCTCCAGCCGCTATTGACCAAAGACGCTCTGCAAAATGCCATCATCCGCCTGTACGGCACGGAGAGCAACAATCAGATCAGCCCCTTCCGTTTGATTTCGTATTCGTTTGCCGATTTGCAACAATGGCTCGATGGGGCAAATATCGAAAATATCGAAGGAGATTTGCAACGCGCTGATTGGGTGATTCTGCTCCTGGCCGATTCCAGGCAGGGTCAGCCTGCCCTCATCAGCCGCTTTTTGACCGAGCGACGGGAACTCCTGCGCGAGAAACGCGTGATTCTCTTTTCACTGACGGCTCCGTATTATCTGGACGCGACCGACATCTCCAAACTGACCGCCTTCTACGCTCTTTACAGCAAACAGCCCCCCTTTATTGATGTTGCCGCCCGTTTGCTCTTCCAGGAATTGACTCCCCTGGGCAACTCGCCGGTTTCCATTTCCAGCATGGGCTATGATCTGATCAAAGTAACGGCTCCCGATCCAGATCAAATCATCCCGCTCTTCCTGGACCTGCCGCCGGTTGCCACCCCCACCGGGGCGTTTGCCACTCCCCAGCCGACTCCCATCCCCCTGTTCAAGATCGGCGACCCCATTGCCGTTCGGACCGGTGTGATTCAAGATCATAATGGGCACCCCGTGCCCGATGGAACGGTGGTCCGCTTTTCGATGGTCTTGACCGGTCAGGGAGGCGGAATCCTGCAACAGATCGAGACGGTGACCGCTCAAGGGGTGGCGCGTGCTTCCTTCGGCCTGGACAAGCCGGGTCTGTTAGAGATTCAAGCCGCCAGCGAGCCGGCCAACGTTTCCGAAGTGTTGCGCCTGGATGTTTCGGGTGGAGGGCCGGTGGCGGTGACGGTGATTGTCCCCGCGCACACCGAAACCGTCTTGCCCACACCGCAGGTGACGCTGCCCCCGCCCGAAGATAGTTTTGTCACGCCTGAGGGCTATCCGCGCCTGAGCGCCTGGCTGCTGGTCATGGTGGCTTTGCTGGGCGGCGCCTGGCTGGCCTATTGGGCTGGGATTTCCTTTTTGGGCTTGCGCGATGGGGTTCGCTGGGGGTTGTGCACGGTTTTGGGAGGCTTGCTGGCCTACAATTACCTGGCGCTTGGTCTGCCCGGTAGTCAGGCCTGGACGACGCACAACGGCGTTTGGGGCGTTCTGACCTTGACGATCCTGGGAGAGGCGCTCGGTTGGGGGGCTG
>DAOUAN010000151.1:0-9737 GCA_034433385.1 Anaerolineales bacterium
CCCCGTATCGCTCCACCAGACGGCGGGCGGATTCGTAGACCCCCAGCCCGATCAACTCTTCAGCCGATTCCCACCTGGCCCCATCCAGGCTCAAGTGCAACACCCAAAGCCCCGCCTCCGTGGGCGCATCTTCGATGATTAATGCTTTGATCCCCATAGTGGCCATATGCAAACCAGTTCGCCCCCCGGCGTTGGCCTCCTTTACCCCACCGGTCAGGGGCGATTTCGCCCCAATAGAGATACGATCGGTAGAAGAAAGCATATGTCCAACCAACAGGCCCGGCGCGAAGATAAGCTTATTTTCCGCCCCCAGCGGGTCACACGTTGCCGGGACCTCGTCTAGCAAAATGCGCGCAATCAGGCCGCGACCACCGAGTCGTTCCCACGTTGGAGGGACTGGTTCGCGATTTAAGGTTTTCGCACGAGCGTTAATTCGCCAGATTTGCATATTCATTAGCCCTTTCTCCTACACAAAGTTAGGCAAACAAAGACCTCACCGCGTCTCTAAACACTTGCGTATGATAGTCCACATCGGCTTCGCGAGTATCCGCTGAAATCAATGCCATATTGTGGAAAGGCGTCATCAAAATGCCGCGATTGAGGGCATACAGGTGCATATAACGGTCCAATTCATGATCAATGGCCGCAGCCGCCTCCCCGCCATTTTTGGGAGGCGTCGGGCGGAACCAGTACTCAGAGCGGTTGCCCAGGCGCTTGACAATCCAGGGCAGATTAAATTCGCGAATGACCTCTTCCACCCCGGCGGTAAAGCGTTCCTGCAAAGCGATCGCTCGCTGATAGAACTGTGGAGTCAGCACATGCTCCAGGGTGGCTTTCATCGCCGCCACCGAAAGGGCATTGCCGGCCAGCGTGCCCCCAATTCCGCCTACATCCGCATCGTCTCTGACCAGTTTAGCCTGAAACCGCTCTGCGACCTCTTCGCTAAAGCCGTAAACGGCTGCGGGTACCCCTCCTGCAATCGGCTTGCCAATGGTCAGGAAATCGGGCTGCAAGCCATGCTCGCGCGTGTATCCCCCCGGCCCGGCACAGATGGTATGCGTCTCGTCGATGATGAGATACGTGCCAAATTTGCGGGTGATCTCGCGCAATGCCTGGTGATACCCCGGCTCCGGATGAATAATGCCGATATTGGTCATCACCGGTTCGGCCAGCACCGCAGCCACATCCCGGGCAGAAAGAGCAGTTTCCAGGGCAGCGACATCGTTAAATTCAATCACCTTTGTGGTGTAAATCGGATCAATTTGCGGCCCCATGTTGTTGGGGCGGGACATAGGAGTACCTTCCTCGTCCAGAATGATAAACGTTTCGTCCACCGTCCCATGATAGCAATAATTAAACACCAACACTTTCGGGCGCTCCGTAATCATGCGCGCCATACGTAAAGCAAAGCGATTGGCGTCGGTGGCTGAAAGGGCAAATTGCCAGTAAGGCAAACCAAATCGCCGCTGAAGTTCCTCCCCCACCCAAATCACATTTTCAAATGGCAGCATCAGCGTCAGTCCCTTCGCCGCCTGTTCGTTGATTGCCTTGAGGGTAGCCTCCGGGGCATGCCCCGTCATCGCCCCCGTATCGCCCAGACAAAAATCAATATATTCATTGCCGTCCACATCGGTAAAGTGCGCCCCCTTCGCCTCTTTGACAAAGACAGGAAACGATCCCGCCCAACGAATCATCCACAACATCGGTACGCCGCCATGCAGCGATTTACGCGCTCGCTGGTAAAGCTGGAATGAGCGGGGATGCGTTTTATGGAAAAGTTCCTCTTCAGCGCGAAGAAGAGATTCAAGCCTTGTTCTGTCCATGCTACCTCATTTCAAAAAGTCGGCCCCTGCGGCCACTGACTATTTCACCACCTGCTGGAGAGCAGCCGCGAAAATTTGCAGGGCATCGTTGACCTGGCTTTCGCTCACATTTAACGGCGGAATCCAGCGGATGGTCGAATCATACGTGCCGCAGGTCAACAATAGCAGGCCGCGTTCTTCACAAGCGTGGACAATTTCCTTGACCAGGGGTTTGGCTTGTTTGTAATCACCAGTGACGGCAAACTCTGAGCCAATCATCAAACCCAGGCCGCGCACATCTGCCAGCTGAGGGAATTCCTCCTGCAATCTTCGTAGGCCGGTCATCAACTGCAGGCCACGCGCCTGAGCATTTTCGAGCATCTTCTCTTCTTTCATGGCGCGAATCGTCGCCACGCCAGCGGCCATGGCTACCGCGTTCCCGCCAAAGGTCCCGCCATGTGAACCGACCGGCCATTTTTTCATCAGCTCGAGGCGGCTGAACACCCCCGAAAGCGGCAATCCACTGGCAATTCCTTTGGCAACCGTCATAATATCCGGCACAACTCCGCTATGTTCAAGAGCAAACCATTTGCCGGTTCGACCGAATCCGCTTTGTACTTCATCGAAAATCAACATGATTCCATGTTGGTCACAGCGCTGACGCAAGGCCCGCAAGAATTCCGCCGGCGCGGGAACGTAACCGCCTTCGCCCAATACCGGTTCAATCAAAATAGCAGCCACATCGTGAGGCGCCACCTGGCTGACCAGCAATTCATCCAGCGCAGCGAGGGAATACTTTACCGCATCGGCTTCGCTCATCCCCAGTTTGAAAGCGTAAGGAAACGGCGCCACATACACTCCGCCCGGCAAAACCTGTCCGCTTCCCTTGTACACCGTTTTCGAAGTGGTCAACATCATGGTCTGGGCGGTGCGGCCATGGAAGGACCCCGTGAAGACAATCACATTTTGTCGCCCAGTGACCGTTCGAGCCAATTTGAGAGCACCTTCAACCGCCTCTGCGCCAGAATTGCTAAAAAAGAAGCCATCCATTTCTGCCGGGACAATTTGACGTAGTTCTTCAATTAGCTGCAACATCGGACGATGCACAACGATATTCGCCTGCGCATGGATGAACAAGCCCGCCTGCTCACGTATCGCTTCCACGACCTTTGGATGACAGTGACCGGTGTTGGTCACACCAATCCCACAGGTAAAGTCAAGATACTTTCTTCCATCGGTGGCATAGATGTAACTTCCCTCGGCGCGCTCGGCTTCAATATTGAAAATACGCGACCAGACCGGGGACATATGGGGAAAATTCCGTTCAAAAAGCGGGGTAGTCATAGAAACTCCGGGGAAAAAAGAAATGAATGGAGCATTGTCCAAAAAGAGATCGGCAAGGAAACAGGTTAACGTAACAGGAGAACGTCTCCCGTTTTACCTGCTCCTTGCCAGATCACAAACATTTTACAACAATGCGCTCGCCCAACCCAAATCAAGCGCTTCCAGGCGTTCTTTGGTCGGTTTACCGTCCCTGGTCCAGCCAGCGAGTTGATAGTATTGATCCAGCGCCGTCTCAATTTCCTCTTGCGAAAGCGCAATACCGGCTGTTGGCCCTTCCCCTTGAAGCGCCTTGAAGAACTTTTTAGGCAGCTTATCCTGCTTGCGATCAAATCCTTCGCGAGCATTGAAAACCCGCATCAGGTTCAGTCGCCGCTCGCCCACCCTGACCAGCTCGTCTACGGTCACATCCCAACCGGTTACCGCTTTGATCATCGCAGCGGTTTCAGCGGGGCCATAAAGCGTCCAGGCTGGACCCCAGACGAATTGACAGAGTTCCACCGAATCAAGCATGGAGTAGAAAGCCTCGGTGAGATAGGCAAACTTAACCTTTTCGGCGCCCAGGCTCATGGGCGGGAGGCGATTGGGCAACCCCAGCAAAGCCAGGCGGCCCATGTATAGATCCGAAGCAATTCCTTCTTCGATCATCCAGTCATGTTCACTGGATTGGTGGTCAGCACCAAAAGGATTGACGGCATAAATCAGAGCCAGAGAACGTTTGGCCTGCGGCATGTGCGCCGGGGCTTCGGCGCCTTTGACAGTGATCAGACATTCCTCTGCGCCCTTTCCAATCGCTTTCGCCGCTCGCTCCGATCCCTGCCCCAACAGGCGGCCCAAGTCGGTGCTGCCGGTGACGATTTGCTGTAGCACTTCGAGCATGGCATCGGCGTTACCGAAAGTCAAGTCAATGCCGCCGGTATCTTCTTTCGTCAAAATTCCTTTTTCGTAACACTCCATGGCGAAAGCAATGGTAGCGCCACAGGCAATGGTATCTACTCCATAGGCATTACAAATCTCGTTTGCTCGCGAAATGGCCGCGAGATCATTTACGCCGCAATAGGAGCCAAAAGTGCTGATGGTTTCGTACTCAGGGCCACCGTAGCGTGGATCTACCGGATATTTCCCTTCCAGCTCGACCACCCGTTTGCATCGCACCACACAGGCATAACAAGTATCGCGCCCCAATTTATCCTGTTTTCCATCCGCCGCGCCGCGCAAATATTTGTCGTAAAGCGTTTCTCCGCTGATGAGCTCAGCAAACTCAAACTGCCCTTCATTGTAGTTGCGGGTCGGCAAGGTGCCCATCGAATGCTGCGGCATAACCACACTGGCCGTGCCATACTTGCCCAATCCATCCATATCTGGATTGTTGGGGATTTCCTTCGGCCCCATGCGGTTGAGCTCGGTAAGCGCCTTCGGATCGGCAATAGCCGGTTTGGACGTGCCTCGAACCGCCACAGCGCGCAGATTTTTAGAGGCCATGACCAGCCCCATACCCGTCCGCCCATTGTTGCGGTTCGACATGCTGACCGCGCTGGAGAACAACACGCCTTTTTCTGCAGCCGGCCCATGTTGCAGCACTTCAATTTTGTCATCACCCAATTCTTGTTTGATGAGAGCCTCGGCCTCCCCGGTAATTTTTCCAACCAGATGGGAGGCGTCCCGCAATTCGGCAACTCCATCTCGAATCCACAAATAGACCGGTTTGGCGGATCTACCCTTGACCACAATGCCATCAAAGCCCGCGAATTTCATCTCTGCCGGGAAAAAGCCACCCCCCTGCGAATCGCCAATTGCCCCACTGATTGGCGACCTGGCATTGATGTTGACCCGGCTCTGCCCACTGATGCTGGCCCCGGTGGTAACACCAGTGAAAATGGTCAATACATTGTCAGGGCTAAGGGGATCGGCGCCTTTGGGCATTTCTTTCAAGATGTAATACACCCCCATCGCTGAACCGCCCATGTAGGTGCGGTAGAAGGATTCCGGGGGCGTTTCGACCGTCAACGTGCCACTGGTCAAATCCACGTGCAAAATTTTTCCGTTATAACCGTAGGGCATGGTGACCTCCTCAAATTTTTTCCAATTATATGAATGTTCGGCAAAGAAAGCAATTTAAATTTGCCGAAAGTGACGCAATCAAGTGATGATTGCGTCACTTTGCGAAGGTCACATTTCTTTTATTCCGTAAGGGAAACCGTACTCAGCCATCTTCTCCAAGAAAGGTTCTGGCGGGAAGGCTTCTGGCCCCAAAACTCCGCTCCCTTTCCAGATGCCATGAGCGAGTAGATCCATGGCAATCACCGGTCCAACGGCAGTTTGGGCAACAACCGCCTGGCAGCCCCAGCGTTGCATACATTCTTGATTGTCGGCCACCTGATAGAGATATATTTCTTTTTTCTTGCCATCTTTCACCCCTTTCACCCAGGTACCTGCGCAGGTTTTGCCGTGCATTTTGTCGCCCAAATGGGCCGGATCGGGCAGGCAGGCTGCGACAACATCGCGTGGGGCAACCATCACTCCCTTGACGTTGATTTTTTCCTTTCTATCCAGGCCAAGCATATGCAGAGTCTTCAACACCTGGATGAACTTCTCGCCCAAACCATACTTGAAGGTAACACGTTTTGCCTTCAGCCAGCGAGGCACGAGCAAAACTTCTTCATGCTCCACATTGACCACTTCCACTTTTCCAATCCCCTCCGGAAACTCAAACACTTCTGGTTCAGAAAAGGGAGCCGTGGTGTACCAACCTTTGTCCGCCTCCCAGATAACCGGCGGGTTCAAGCATTCTTCGATGGTAGTCCAGATGGAAAAACTGGGGGCAAACTCATAGCCATCTATGGTGAGATTCGCGCCGTCACGGATACCGATCTCTTCGATTTCGTCAAAGAGATGATCTTGAGCATAGCGGGCAAAGACATCGGCCACGCCAGGTTCAACACCCATGCCGACCAGGGCAAGCAAGCCTTTGCGCTCCCATTCCGCGCTGCGCGCAAACTGGTAATCACCGAGTTTCACGCCAGGGAGCTCGTAGGGACGTTCAGGATGCGGCTCGGAAAGCGTCATGGCCATGTCCATATAATGGACACCCGTTTGATAGGCCGCATCGAAAATTTGTTGATTGAAAACCGGATCCACGGCATTCATGACCAGGTCCACATCATATTTGCGGATGAGGGCCTCGATCATGGCCTGATTGGAAGCGTCCACGAATTCGACCGGGAAGCGGTCTGCATCGTTCAAGCGGGCGGCTACTTCGCGGGCACGCTCCAGGTTATAATCAGCCAGCACCATCTGCTTCAACCAGAGACGCGGTCTGGCGATTGCGGCAATGGCTTCCCCCACTCCTCCCACGCCGACCAATAAGACTTTCATACACTCCTTTCGAATGGCTCCGTTGCCCGTCGCTTGCGGGGCGGACGAGTTTATTTTCGCCGCGCCCGGCTCAAAGTCCGGGACGAGGCGGTAGAAACAGCAGAAAGGGCAGGATCGCGCCGGGGCGTCTTCTAAAAATAGACTTCTTTGACGATTTTGAGATGCATGAACGATTCGGTCTCGCGCACGCCCTCGATGGGGGCGAGTTTTTCGGTCAGGAAGCGTAGCAGATCAGCGTGATCGCGGCAGACAACTTCGATGATGATGTCATATCGGCCACTGACGATGATCAGATAAAGGACTTCTTCCAGGGCGGCCACCTGGCTGGCGACCTGCAACATGCGCGCCCCATCGGTGCGGATGCCGATGATGGCCATCGTTTTCAGCCCCATGCGCAAAGGATTGGTGATGGCGACGACTTTGAGGTACCCCAATTCCACCAGGCGGTTATAGCGTTGCCGAATCATGCCTGGTGAGACGTTCAATTGGGCAGCGATCTGGGAAAACGCCGTACGCCCATCCTGCCGCAAGGCTTCGATGATTTTCAAGTCAATCTCATCAAGGCGCTCAGAAGGCTCAATGTTGTTTTGGATTGGCACAGGCATATTTTATGATTATTTTGCATGAAAGTCAATGATATATTGACAATTTCACACAAAATCTCCTCTCTTTCGTCAAAATAAGCATTCATGATACAAAAGCACCCCCACGGTCATTCGGGAGGTGCTTTTGCAAATCGACGCTGTGCAAAAGGGATTTACTCGCTGCCTTTGACTTCTGTCCAGATTTGATCGTAAAGTGGTGTGGCTTCACCAACATCGCTAATGCGATGGGCCTTTTGGAAGGTTTCGGCAGGCGGGTTGGTGACGGGCGAATTGATAAAGGGATCGTAGAGGTCAGGGTGATTGTTCTTCGCGAATTCCAGGGCTGCTTTGTTAGGATTCAGATAGGGGAAATCGCGCAACATGAGATAGAACAAATTGCCCTGCATGGTGTAGTTCATCCAGGCATAGGCCGCATCCAGGTGGGGAGCGCCGACGGGGATGGCCCAGTTATCCTGCCAGATGATGGCGCCTTCGGTGGGATAGACAAAGGTAAAGGCGGGATTTTCCTGATGGGCGGTATAGGCTTCGCCGGTCCAAACAATGCCCAAATCCACATCGCCAGCGATCAGGGCTGTTTTGGGGCTATCGCTATCGAACAGTTTTACGTTCGGGATCAGCTCCGCCAGTTTGGCTTTGGCTTCATTGAGCTGGGCAGGATCGGTCGTGTTGACATCGTACCCCAGGGTCAGGAGAGTCATCCCGATGATGACGCGCGAGTCATCCAGCAGCACAAGCCGCCCGGCGTATTCGGGGTTCCACAGATCGGCGTAGGACTTGGGCGGGTTGGTGACCTTATCCGCGTTGTAGATAATAGCGTCAAACCCGCCTTCATAGGGGATAGTATATTCGTTGCCCGGATCAAAAGGCTGATTCATGTAGGCCGGGTCGAGATTATCCAGGAAGTTCAGTTTGCTTTTGTCCAGCTTCTGAAGCATTCCATTGCGAATCATCAGGTTGACAATGTAATCGGTCGGTTGGACAAGGTCATAATTGGTGCCGCCGGCCGAAAGTTTGGCATACATTTCTTCATTAGAAGAATATTCGTCATGGTTAATTTTGACCCCATACACCAATTCAAAGCATTCTTTCCATTCGACGGGAATGTATTCTGTCCAGACGAAGAGATTGAGCTCCTTAGAAGTCACTTCGATTTTGCTTTCCGGCTCGGGGCAGACAAAACCAGAGGCAGTAACTTTGGAGCCAGCGGCCGGTTTGCCGCCACCACAAGCAGTCAACAACAGGCTGGCCATCACCAGCAGGGACAACAGGACAAAAATCTTACTTCTCATTTCTTCCTCCTTTGGAATGGATTGAGTTGAAACGGTCAGGGTGTTCCCAAAGTTTCAGGTCCGCCGGTTCTGGATACGTTGCAACAGGAAGACGGCCAGGAACACCACCAGTACCCAAATTGTGGAAAGGGCGTTCACCTGGGGGGTAATGATGCGCCGCAACAAACCGTAAACGTAAATAGGCAACGTCGTTGCCCCCGGGCCAGTGGTGAAAAACGTGATGACAAAATCATCCAGCGAAAGGGTAAAAGCCAACAAAGCCCCAGAAAGCACCCCCGGCAGAATCATGGGAAAGGTCACCCGCCGAAACGTAATCCATTCATTGGCGCCCAAATCCATGGCGGCCTCCTCGTAAGATTTATCGAAACCTTGCAGGCGAGCCTGAACGACCAGGGTGACAAAGGGGACACTGAAGGCAATGTGCGAGACAATGACGGTCGGCAATCCCATGGTGAGTCGGGCGCTTCCGGTAAGGCCCAGTACGCCGTTCAGAAACGTAAACAGCTGGCTGAACAACACCAGAATCCCAATCCCCATGACAATTTCCGGGATCACGATAGGAATATAAAGCGAAAGTTGCGAGAAAGACTTAAGACGAAACTCATAACGCTGCAAGGCAAGGGCGGCCATCGTACCAATGACTGTAGCAACAGTGGTCGAGATAAAAGCAATGGTCAACGTGTTTTTTGCCGCTTTCATCACTTCAGCGTTGTGGCTGAGTTCACAGAACCAGTGAAATGGGCCACAGGGACTTTGCAAGACAGTGCTGCCATCCATTTGCAGAGGGCCAAATTTGGTGATAAAGCCCTCAAAGAAAATGTTCGTCCGCGAGGCATTGAAGGAAAACAACATCAACCCAACAATGGGCGCGTAGAGGAAGAAATACACCAGAACAGTTGCGATCCGAACAAACGAAGAGCGGCGATATGGGTTCATGCGGCCACAATCTCCTCGCCAAAGCCAAATTTACGCGTGTAGAAATACATCACGATCAAGGTCATCACCATCAGAATCAGCGATGCGGCAGAACCAAAGGTCGGATCGCGCGCATCCAGGAATTGACGCTGAATCAAGTTGCCCACCAGAATCACCTGCTTCCCACCCAGCAAGTCGGAGACGACAAACGTGCCCATCACCGGCACAAAGACCAGCACCGTCCCGGCGACCACGCCGGGCATTGAAAGGGGAAGGGTCACCCGCAAAAAGGTCTTGATTGGATTCGCTCCCAAATCAGCCGCCGCTTCGTACAGGGAAATATCGATTTTTTCCAATGAAGTGTAGATCGGCAAAATCATAAAAGGGAGAAACTCATACACCATGCCAAC
>DAOUAN010000152.1:0-4834 GCA_034433385.1 Anaerolineales bacterium
GTTCTTCCGCAACGGGGGGTTCAGCGGGCGCGGCGGGAGCGATGTTTTGTAACCAGTCGGGGATCTCGACCGATTCGCCAACATTGCTTTCCATCTCTGGAGCCAGCGGGGCGCTCGCCGCTTCTTCCGGAGCCATAGATTTCAGCCAGTCGGGAATGTCGGCCGGAGCCAGAGACTCTTCTTCTTCGATTTCGGTCGAGGGGCCTTCCTGGAAGGCGCCGCTCGATTCCGTCCAGCCGGCCTGGCACAAAAAGTCGGGGATGTCGGTATCGGCTGAGGGAACGGGAGCCGGCTTCTCTTCCAGGAATGAGCCGCCGGGGGGTTGACTCAGCCAATCGGGCTGGGTGCCGATCTTCTCGCCGGGGAGACTAATGCTGCGGGCGCCCCATTCCTGACCCAGTTCAACAGCTTGCCCCTGATAGACCAGGCGTTCCAGGCTAACAGCGGCATCGGAGACTTCGTTTGAATAGAAAATAGAGCCGGTAGTAAAGGCAGCGTAGGGGTCAAGTTCGGTGACGCGGTGGCGATAGACCTGGGTGCTTTCGGCGCTTTCACTGCGCTGCAGCAGCTCGACCAGGATCCGGTTGGCATCGAAGGAGTAGGGGTAGCGCCGCAGAAGCATGTTGCAGACTTCGGAGGCGTCGGCCTTCTGGCCAGCATAGAAGTAAGCACGGGCCAGCAAGGTTTGCATGTCCGGGCGTTCCGCGTCCTGGCTGAGTACGGCTTTGATTTCAGCGATGGCCTGGGGGTAGAGTTCGCCCTTGAGGTACATGTGTGCCAGAGCGCCACGGGTCATGCGGATTTTGGGCGGTTCAATGCCGTCGCGGCGGCCATAAAGGCGCTGTAATTCAGCCTGAACAGCTGCATTGGATGGCTGCACTTCAAAGGCGCGTTCCATGTGCCAGATGGCCTCGTTCAGGTGGCCTTCTTCGTCATGGATAATGCTCATGCCCACGTGAGAAACGAAATCATCCGGCACGGCCGCTAAGACCCGTTGAAAAATATCCACTGCCTCAGCATATCTTTTGGCTTCCAGGTATGCCTTCCCTAGCAGACGGTAGGTTTCCAGATGTTTTGGGAAGGTTTTCAAAATATGGCGGCAGTGGGCAATTGCCTCATCTAGTTGCCCCTGGTCAATGAGACTTTCAATATCACGGTTGTAGATTCTTAAAGATACTTTGGCCATGCCGTTTCTCTCCTGGCTCAAGTATGCCCTAATCTTAATAAATATGCAAGACTTCGCCTAATTTTTCAACAATTCCAAATCTGAAATGTATCTTTTCAAGCATAGGGGCTTTTTACCGGTTTCTGCGGGCTGGAAGCCAAAAGCCTTTCGGGCTGTCCAACCAGTCGGTTTCAACCGATTTTCACGAACTGAGGCAGGGATTTATCCCGCCGGACGCAGTTTGGCTAGTCCAGCAGACCGGCTCTTGTCCCGTGCGGTGCTTCAAACACCCCATCCCTGCCCCCGTCCGAGAGAGGAACGTTGCGCTGCCTGGGTTCACGGACGGGGGAGGGGCAGGGGTGGGGGCAGGCCGTGAAGATGATGCGTGCAAAATCTCGTCCCTGAGATCGTTTTTCACAATTTGCCTGCCAGTTGCAAAAAAGTCAGGCTAGCCTGCCAGGAGATGGCTTTGACGGAAGAACGCCGTCTCGCCATGACAACCCAATTCGGGCGAATTTTCAGATGGGTTTTATCCCGAATGGACGCCAAGTTAGGAACTGAAATGGCCGCTAAGCGAGGCGATCATAAAAAAGCGGAAGTGGTTGAACCGGCTCAGCACTAAAGCGATGGGCGGCCAGGACGGCCTGGCGGGCTTCGGCGAGCCGATCGGGGTGATTGGCATGGACAGTGAAGAGCGGCTCACCGCGCTCCAGGCGATCACCAACTTTGTGGTGGATGATAAAACCAACGGCATGATCGATGGGATCACCCTTTTTGGCGCGGCCAGCTCCCAGGGCTACGGCTGCCTCGCCCACGCGTCGCGCCTCGACTTCGGCCAGCCAGCCGCTTTCAGGCGCTTCCACCACTTCGATGTAAGCTGCACGCGGGAAGCGACTGGGGTCATCCACGTAGCTGACATCCCCACCCTGGGCCGAGACCAGAATGCGCAATTTTTCCAGGGCGCTGCCATCTGCAATGGCTTTTTCGGCCAGCAAGCGACCCTCTTCCAGGCTGCTGGCGCGTTTGCCCACAACCAGCATGTGAGCACTGACATGTAGACAATGCTCGCGGAAATCGGCAGGGCCGTTACCCCGCAGAGTTTCAATGGCTTCCATGACTTCGAGGGCATTGCCGACAGCCTGACCGAGGGGCTGATTCATGTCGGAGATCAGGGCCATCACCTCTCGCCCGGCTAGTTTGCCAATATCCACCATCAGGTTGGCAAGCAGGCGTGCCTGCTCAAGGGTGCGCATGAAGGCGCCAGAACCAGTTTTGACATCCAGGACAATGGCCTGGGCACCGGCAGCCAGTTTCTTAGACATGATCGAAGAGGCGATCAGCGGGATCGAATCCACGGTCCCGGTGACGTCGCGCAGGGCATAGAGTTTGCCATCGGCAGGGGCCAGATCGAGGGATTGACCCGTGAGCACGATGCCTTTTTCTTTGAGTTGTTTTTTGAATTCAGCGGTGGTCAGGTCACAGCGATAGCCGGGGATGGATTCCATTTTGTCGAGAGTGCCGCCGCTAAAGCCCAATCCTCGCCCAGACATTTTGCCCACCGGCAACCCGCAGGCAACGACCATGGGCAACACGGCAATGGAGGTTTTATCGCCCACCCCACCCGAAGAGTGTTTATCCACGGCGATATCCACTACATCCGAGAGATCTAGCATTTGACCAGAGCGAGCCATAGCCAGGGTCAGGGCAGTGGTCTCGCGGGGTGTCATGCCATTGAGCAGCACTGCCATCGCCCAGGCCGAGACCTGATAATCGGGAATCTCGCCCGTGGTAAATCCCTGGACAAAGAAGTTGATTTCTTCGTCACTGAGCTCTTGCCGGTCGCGTTTTTTAATAATGATGTCCACCGCGCGCATGAAAATCTCCTTACAAGAAAGATGCTTGCCAGAAACAAAAATTGGCACCCCCAGATAAGAGGGAGCGCGATTATTTTATCGCATTTTGTCTGACAAGTACGTCAAAAGGATGGGGCTGGTTTACACGCAAAGGCGCCGAAATTTGTCAGGGCGTCTGGGTACAGATAGCGGACGAGGTGCGGGGAAGTTGTCAAAGAAATTTTCAGTAACATCTGAGTTTCTCCGCACAGCCTGACAAGCATGAACAAGAAAAGGAACAGGTCAGCGGTTCATCTTGACCAGTTTTTGACCATCAGGGGTATCCTGTACCTGCCAGCCCAGAGCGGCGATCTGTTGCCGTAGGGCATCGGAGGCGGCAAAATCGCGGCGGGTGCGCGCGGCGCGGCGTTCTTCGAGCAAGGTCAGCACTTCGGGAGAGGGGGCATCCTCATCTTGGGGCACCGCCTGAAGCACCATTTGCCAGGCTTCCGCCGAGATGCCACGTTCAAGAGGGTGTGGCCGCTGAAAATTCCCCAATTCGTTCAACGAGAAGCGCGCTCCGGCGGGATACATTTCCACTGCGCAGTTGCGCACCACGGAAACGCTGCTCACCCCACTGACTTCACAAATTCCCTGCTCCAAATCCAGGATCAGGCCGGTGTGTTCATCCAGGCCAATGATGGTATTTTCGGCGGGGAGCAAGGCGCACCATTGGGCAAAGCGTTCCATGCCCACAAAACAACGGCTGGTATCCACATCTGAACCGCCTTCGGCATTGTTCCAGTGAGGGACAAACGAAAGGTGCATGCCAAAATCGGCGAACAAGTTCAACCCCGTTTTGGTATGCACATCCTCACCGACTTTGTAGATTTCATAAACCGGCAATACCCAGGCGCCCACTGAGATCGTCGCCGCGGAGGCAAAAACCAGGGTAGCCCCCAGGCGGTGGCGAGCACGGATCAGCTCCCAGGCCAGCGAGCCGTTTAACTGGCGCGCAGCATACGTTGGGCTGCCCGGCCCCATGAAAATCAAATTGGCCTGGAGCAACGGCTGAAGAAACTCCGGGTTATCCGGGCTGAAAGGCGTACCCCGCTTGCGTGCCGGAATGACATCCACTTGCGGGCGGTAATTTTGCAGGCGCACCCGCAGGAATTCGGCCACCCGTCCGGCCACCTGATCGGAATTGAGTTCAAAGCCGGCCGGGGTTTCCAAAACAGCGATGCGCAGCGGTTGCGGCAGACGACGGGCCAGCATTTCGAAGATTCGCCCACCTGCCAGCGAAGTTTCCCCAGAGCCGAGAAAGGCAATTTGTCCAAGAGAAGAAGAATCCATGTCTGTTAACCTAAGTTTTGTACAATCAGGAGCGATTTACTGGAAAACGCTTCGAAAATAAAAATTTTCATCGGTTGGGTTGCAGGTCGCCTCCATCCGCTTTCGTGGGAGGGGTGCAGATGTACTCTTGTCCCGTCTGGTGCTTCCAACACCCCATCCCCCCGCCCCCTTCCCCTCAGACTGGTGACGCGTACGGCACATGCCTTTTGCGGGGAAGGGGGAGGGGCAGGGGTGGGGGCACACAAAGGTCAGGCTAGCCTGCGGGGAGATGGCTTCGACGGAAGAACGCCGTCTCGCCATGACAACTATTTCGGGCGAATTTTCAGATGGGTTTTATCTCAAATTGACCTTAGAACCTATCCGAAAAATAATTGAAAGCGGAGACGAAACCTGATAGAAAAGGGTTTGCGAAAATCCAATCTAAAAGGTAACGTCTCCATGACAAAGGATAGCACAAAATCGAACAATCATTACACCATTCCTG
>DAOUAN010000153.1:0-46216 GCA_034433385.1 Anaerolineales bacterium
CACGCTTCGCTCCCCCTTCAGGGACTTCGCAACTCCGCATCGAATGACACGAATACGGCAAATTTTCTTCGGGACATTCGTGAAAATTCGATGCAAAAGAGAATTGAGCCTTATTGCAGATAACGACTTATCCCGAATTCAGGTTAAAGTAGTCTCGGCGGAGACTACTTCAGGAAACTTCAGCGCCGATTGCGCAAGAAGGTGGGGATGTCCAGGTCGTCGCTGTTAATCGGCGGCAAAGGCCGTTCGGCAGGCCGGGGGTCGGCTTCTACACTGACCGATTCGGTGGGGCGATAGCTGCTGGCTGGCCGATCGTTGCGGGTGGTGAGTCGTTCGACGGTCCGACGCGGCATGCCGCTGCGCTCGAAGCCGGTGGCAATGACCGTGATGCGGATTTCGTCGCCCATCTCCGGGTTGATGACCGCGCCAAAGATCATGTTCACGTCAGGGTGAGCCGTCTCGCGGATGATGGCAGCTGCCTGGTTGACCTCGAAGAGGGTCAGGCTGGGACCGCCGGTCACGTTAAAGAGCACGCCGCGGGCGCCGTCAATGGTAATGTCGAGCAGGCGGCTGGAAATGGCCTGTTCGGCAGCGATCTTGGCGCGATCTTCGCCGGAGCCGCGGCCAACAGCCATCAGCGCCGCACCGCCTTCGGACATGATGGCGCGCACATCGGCAAAATCCAGGTTGATCAGGCCGGGGATGGTGATCAGTTCAGAAATGCCCTGGATGCCCTGATGGAGGACTTCATCGGCCATACGGAAGGCGTCTTGCAGGCTGGCTTTTTTGTCCACCAGTTGCAGCAGGCGGTCATTGGGAATAGAAATGAGGGTGTGAGCATGTTCTTTCATCTTGGCGATGCCCATCTCCGCGGCCTGAGCGCGCCGGCCGCCTTCAAAGGTGAAGGGACGGGTGACCACGCCGATGGTCAGCGCACCGACTTCTTTGGCTACCTGGGCCACGATGGGAGCCGCGCCGGTGCCGGTGCCGCCGCCCATTCCGGCTGTGACGAAGACCATATCCGCGCCTTTGAGCACGTTGTATAGTTCTTCGGCCGATTCTTCGGCGGCTTTGCGCCCGATCTCCGGGTCGCCTCCTGCGCCGAGGCCGCGGGTCAATTTATCGCCGAGGCGAACGCGGATGGGGGCTTTGGAGAGGGCAAGGGCCTGGGCATCGGTGTTGGCGACGATAAATTCCACGCCCTCGATTCCTTCTTCAATCATGCGATTGACGGCGTTTTGTCCGCCGCCGCCCACGCCGATTACTTTGATGCGGGCAAAGGCTTCAGTGGGTTGGTTTTTTCGAGTTACGTCCATTTTGTTCCTCCTGGCAGCTGAGTTGCCATTGGTCTAATAAAAACAGGATACGATTTCGCCCTGGCGGCGATTGCTTACGGTAGTAAACGCTTTAACCAGTTCTTGATGACGTCTATGCTCATCGGGCTCTCTCCTTTCGCGCCGCGCTTGCTACGTCGGCTGTATCCGCTTTGAAATTCTTGTGCGTGCATGGTTAACGCCCAGCGCAGCAAGCCTACGCTGGTGGAATAAGCGGGTGAGTTCAGGCGGTCGATCAGGCCGGTCAGATTTTCGGGTTGGGCCGTGCGGACGCGCATGCCCAACACACTTTCGGCCAGGCGAGTGATTCCTGGCAGTGCAGAGGTGCCGCCGGTGAGGACCATGCCGGCGGGGAGCAGGCCATCGTAGCCAGATCGCTTGATCTCCTGCAGGATCAGGCTGAAAGTCTCCTCGACGCGGGCCTCGATGATGTGCGCCAGGTCTTGCCGGCTGATTTCAATGGGGCGATCTTCGCCAAAAGGCCGAATGGTGAAGTATTCTTCTGGACCGATCTCGCCGCGAATGGCATGACCTTGCTGTTTTTTTACTTCCTCCGCCTGTTGGATGGGAAGGCGCAGACCATGAGCAATGTCCTGGGTGATGTGGTTTCCACCCACGGCGAGCACCATGGTGTGCCACACATCGCCATCTACATAAATGGCCAGGTCGGTTGTTCCGCCGCCAATATCGCAGACAGCCACGCCCATCTGTCGTTCTTCTTCGGTAAGGACGACCTCTGCCGAGGCCAGCGGATTGAGCACAAACTGTTGCACTTCTACGCCGGCGGCGCCCACACACTGACGCAGGTTTTCCACTGTGGCGGCCGCGGCAGTGATGATGTGGGCCTCCACTTCCAGGCGGTAGCCGTGCATCCCCAAGGGGGTGCGGATGCCATCCTGCCCGTCCACGCTGAAGCCGCGCTGGATGACGTGGATGATTTCCCGGTCGTGCGGAATGGCCACGGCGCGGGCCTGGTCTAGGGCGCGCAGGATGTCAATTTCCTCGATCACCCCAAAGGGGACAGCAATCGCCCCCCGGCTGTTGACGGAGGAAACATGCGCCCCCGCCAGGCTCACCAGCGCCGAGGTAATTTCCAGCCCCGAGGTCTGTTCGGCTTTTTCCACCGAACGGGTGATGGCCTGCGAGGCCGCTGCCAGATCTACGATAGCGCCTTTGCGAATGCCCTGGGAGGGTTCAATGCCAACGCCCAGGATGCGCAATTTTTGCTCATCCTCAATGCGCCCGATAAGGGTGCAGACTTTGGTCGTGCCAACGTCAATTCCAACGACAATCTCTTCCATCACTCTGCCATCCGATAATAGGGAGCATCAGGGTAGGCCACGCTGATCAGTGCGGGAGTCAGGCCGCGTTGTGTCAGCGAGGCGGCCAGCGCCTGATATACCCGAAGTTTGAGCGGAATATTCTCCGGTTGAGTCCCAAAGAAAACGCGCCAGCCGTGTGGGTCGCTCCACCCCAGGCCATAACGCGGGTCATACAACATCACTGTTCCACCGGGAAGGTCGCTGGCCAGGGCCTGGATCATGGCGACCATTTGCGGAGAAAGAAAAGGCGCTGGTGAGAGCGGATCGCTGGCCGGGATCCCGCTGGCGGGTGGCGTGCCGAGCGCCACGACCGGGATGAGCAGCGGGGTCTCCCCGCGCGGGCGGAAGGCCACCCCGTTCACGTCAATCCAGGTGTAGCCTTCCCCTTGTTGCCACAAAATGACCGGCTGCCGTTCTTCCACAATCACCGAGACCCGGTTGGGCAGGCCCACTTTGACCTTTGCCGAAAGCAATTCGGGGTAGCTCAGGCGCAAACGCATCTCCAAATCGGCCGGGCGCAGCAAAAAGATCGGCTGCCCGCTGATCGCCAGGGCGGCGTTGATCTCGGCTGGGCTGAGGCGTTGAGCGCCCATCACCTCCGCTTCGCCCACGCGGAAGGTTGGGGATGTAAACAGGAAGTAACTCAGCACCCCCAGGACCACCACCACGAACAGCGCCAGCGAGTGCCAGGTGATCTGTAGGCCGCTCTGCCGTGGCGCATACCATTGCGCCTGGGTCGAGCTGAGCACCGCCTGGAAGCGTCGCTTCCCCCCTCCCCGTGGGCGGACAAACGACTGACCGCTGGCGCGAGCGGTAACCGGCGGCAATGGCCGATAGCTGCTTTGCTCGCTGACCGGTCGCCGGTGTGTCTTTTGACGGCTGCGGCGCAAGCGGACTTCATCCGCCCGGCTCAAAGTCGGCTTTGGCCTCATGTGTTCCTCCGAAAAGTGCGTTGTGTGCGGTCGCGCTCGGCTTTGCGTTGCAGGGCAAGCTCAATCAAGCGATCGAGCAGCTGAGGGTAGGGCAGGCCACTGGCCTCCCACAATTTGGGATACATGCTGATCTGAGTGAACCCCGGTATCGTGTTCACTTCGTTGAGATATACCTGCTGCGTATCCTTCTCCACCAGAAAATCCACCCGCGCCATGCCGGCGCAATCAATGGCGCGATAGGCGCGCACAGCATACTGGCGAATGGTTTCGCTGATTTCTGCCGGCAGGTCAGCCGGAATCAGCAAGCCAGAGGTGCCATCCAGGTATTTGGCCTCATACGAATAAAATTCGCGGCTGGGCAAAATCTCACCGGGCACTGAGGCCTGAGGGTCTTCATTCCCCAGCACGCTGACCTCGATCTCGCGTGGCTGGGGCACGCCGCGCTCCACGAGCACGCGCCGATCGTAGAGAGCGGCCTCTTGCAGCCCTTCACTCAAGTCAGCGCGCGAGCGGCATTTGGTGATTCCCACCGAAGAGCCGAGGTTGGCCGGTTTGGTGAAAAGCGGGTAGGGCGCCAGCGCCTCGGCGCGGGCGATCACTGCTGGCAGGTCCTGTTCGATTTCGCTGCGCAGCACCAGGATCGATTCCACTACCGGGATGTCATTGGCGCGCATCACATCTTTGAAAATGCCTTTATCCATGCCAACAGCCGAGCCGACCACCCCTGCGCCCACATAGGCCACGTCGGCCATTTCCAACAACCCTTGCAATGTGCCGTCTTCGCCAAACGTGCCGTGCAACACTGGAAAATACACATCCACGTCACTGTATTTCTCCAGCCTTTCAGCACTCCAGCGATACAAACCGGGGCGAGAGGGGTCAGGAGGTAAGAAAACTGGCTCTAACCCCCTCCAATCGCCCTGGCTGAATTTCTCCAACGCGTTTTCACCGCTCAGCCAGCGCCCCTCATGGGTGATCCCCACCTGGAGCACCTCATACTTTTCGCGGTCGAGGGCGGCGAGCACCGAGCGCGCCGACATCAGCGAAACTTCATGTTCGCCAGAGCGCCCTCCAAAGAGGACAGCAATTTTGAGTTTGCGATGCAGATCGGTCATTTTTTTACCACTCGCCAACCATCTCAATTTCCAATTCCAGTTCGATGCCGAATTTCTCGGCCACTGCCCGCTGGGCCAGTTCGATCAACGCCCGTACATCACGGGCGCTCGTCTCGCCGTGATTGATAAAAAAGTTGGCGTGCACCGGGCTAATCTCCGCGTTGCCGATGCGGGTCCCTTTCAGCCCGGCAGCCTCAATCAGGCGCCCGGCAAATTCGCCCGGTGGATTTTTGAACATCGAACCCATGCTGGCTCCGGGCGGCTGGGTGGCCTTACGGCGCTGGCTAAACTCCTCGATTCTGGCAACGATTTCTTCCTTTGGCGCCTGCCTCAACGCCAGCTCGGCCGAAAGCACAATGCCCTTGACCTCGCCACGCTTGAGGGCGCTGGTGCGATAGCCGTAACCCATCTTCTCCACCGGCCAGGTTTCGCGGCCGTTTTCGGTGAGCACTTCGGCGCAGATCAGGTTGTGAGCGATGTCACCCCCGAAAGCGCCGGCGTTCCCATATACGGCCCCACCCAGTGTGCCGGGGACGGTAGCTGCCCACTCCAGACCGCTCAGACCTTTGGCCGCGGCGCGATGGGCGATTTGGGTCAAACTGGCCCCCGCTTCAGCCCAGACTTTGGGCGGGTGGCCGCTAAAAAATTTCACTTCCTTCGCCCGATTCAGAATCACCACCCCGCGCACCCCCCGGTCGCTGACCAGGATATTTGAGCCGCCGCCCAGCAGCAGGAAGGGCAACCCGTGCTCGCGCAACCACATCACCGCTTCGGCCAGCTCGGTAGCGCTGGTTGCTGTGAGCAGAAAATCGGCCGGGCCGCCGATGCGCGCCGAGGTGTAGGGCGCAAGCGGAACGTTTGCTTGCACTCGTTCGCCAAAACGGGCACGCAGCGTCTCAAAGGTGAGGGTGGAAACGGTCATTTGCGGGTTATGGCCTTTCAATCAGGTGTTCGATCAAGCGCAAGACGATCTCTTCGCGCTCCCACTCGCCGGCCTTTTGCTGACGGGGGCGGGGCGATCGCAGGCGGGCAGGTAGGGGGGTGCGTTCGCCCTCAGCGTTGACCAGCACCATTTTTAACGGCGGCAGGCCCAGGGTCTCGGCTTGATACGTGCGTTTTTTCTCGTTCGGCATGGTGACCTCTCTCTTCTTCTACAATCCAGCCAGCACCTGCGCGCTGATCTGGTCAGCATCTCCGGCAGAAAGCACCAGCACAATGTCCCCAGGGCGGAGATGTTGGAGCAGGTATTCGCTGGTCGCTTGCAGGGTAGCGGTAAAATGCGCCGAAGGGTGGGGCATGGCGCTGACGATTTCGGCAGCGGAGAAATTCTGTTTGGGTTCGCGGGCGGCGTAAATTTCGGTAACCAGCACTTCATCGGCGTCACTGAAGGCGCGGCTGAATTCGTAGAAGAGGGTGCGCGTCCGCGAGTAGGTGTGGGGTTGCCACACGGCCCAAATGCGGCTGTTGGGGTAACGGGCGCGGGCGGCGGCCAGTGTGGCGCGGATTTCGGTGGGATGGTGGGCGTAGTCGTCAATGATGGTCACGCCGTTCTTTTCGCCGCGCACTTCGAAGCGGCGCCCCGTGCCTTTGAAGCGAGCCAGCGCCTGGGCGGCCTTGTCCAATGGCAGGCCCAGCACGGCGGTCACTGCCAGGGCAGCCAGGGCATTGCGGACGTTGTGCTCGCCGGGGACTTGCAATTCTACGGTGGTATCCGTGAGGGGGGCGCTGCCCAGGTTGGTGGCTACTTTGAAGGTGAAGCCGCCGTTGGGGTTGGGGGTGAGGGCGCGGGCTTGAATCCATTGCGGGCTGTTGATGGTCATTTCGCCATGGACGTTGTAGGCTACTACATTGCGGTGGTGGCGGCGGGCGTAGCTGAGCAGCGAGAAGGCGCCATCGTCTTCGGCGCAGGCGATCAACGTGCCATCGGGGGGGAGAAGGTCCACGAAGGCCTCGAAGGCCGTGTACATCTCCATGAAGGTGGGGTAGCAATCGGGGTGATCGTGTTCCACGTTGGTGATGACCTCGATGCGGGGTTTCAGGCCGAGGAACATGCGGTCGTATTCATCGGCTTCGATGACGAAGGTCTCGCCTTTGCCGGCGTGGGCATTGACGCCAAAATTGTTTACGATGCCGCCGACGATGAAGGATGGATCGCGGCCCAATTCCGAAAGCACCCAGGCGATCATGGCGGTGGTGGTGGTTTTGCCGTGTGTGCCGGCGATGGCGATTCCGGTCTTATCTTCCATCAGTTTGCCCAAAAAGTCGGCGCGCTTGTAAACGGGGATGCCGGCTTTGAGGGCCGCCTGTACTTCGGGGTTGTCATCGGGCACGGCAGAGGAGCGCACCACCCAATCGGCGCCTTGAATGTTGCGCGGGTGGTGACCGATGTACACCGTCAGGCCGGCAGCCTCCAGGTCGGCGGCGAAGGGGGTGAGGGCTTTGTCGGAGCCGCTGATCTGGTAGCCGCTTTCTTTGAGCAGCCGGGCGATGGCGGAAAGTCCGCTACCACCAATGCCAATAAAGTGAACGTGAGTCATAGGATCAATCCGCTGGATCTAAATGTAAACCACAAGGACAAAAACGAAAGCCAGAATGACGACGAAGTAGATGAGAGGCACGCCGAAGATTTCCGGGGGCATGTAGCGCATCATGTTTTCGATGCTGAGCGCCAGGGGGGTGTTCGGCTGGGGAGGAGCGATGATGTTTGGGTAGGGATAACCCGCCTGGTGAATGTAGTAGAGCAAGGTTCCGGCGATCAGATAGCCATTGATGGCTCCCAGGAAGGCGCCAAACAACGCATCTTGCAGGCGCTCCCGGGCGGCACGAGAGGCCAGGTGGGGAATGGAGATCACCGTCTGGTAGCCAAAAAACACCAGGCCGACGACGATGAGCGACCGCACCCAAAACAGCTCGCTGCTGTTTGCCGGCAGTTTGTAAACCAGGCCAACATAATTTCGGAGCAGGAGATTGAGTGTCAGAGCGACGATGACTGCAAAGGAGACCATCAGTTCTTTGGCCCAGCCGCGCAGTGCGCCGATCACGGCGAACAGGATCACATACATCCAGAAAAGGTAAACAATGCTCATCATGAGGATTTCTCCCCGGCCAGTTGCCATAACTGCTCGGCGATGATGCTTGCGGCTTCGGGGTGAGCAAGTGATTTCATGGCAGATTGCATGGCCTGGCGTTTGCTTGGGTTTTCAAGTAAGGCCTGGATGGCGGGCAACAGTTCGCTCTTCAACAGGCTATCCTCTAACACCAGGGCTGCCTGATGCTGGGCCAGATAATCGGCGTTGACTTTTTGATAGCGCCAGGCATAAGGGTAGGGTATCAGGATGGCCGGCAAGCCGAAGAAGGGCAACTCGCCCAGGCTGGAAGCGCCGGCACGGGCTACGACCAGATCGGCCGCGGCCAATGCTGCACCCATTTCGTGTAAGTAATCAAACGTGTGGTATCGCTCCGCCAGGTGGGACGGGAGCTCTTTCACCCTGGCTTCTACCGTTGGCCAGTCCAGTGTGCCACTGATGTGAATGACCTGTGCCATTTCCAGCAGGGCGGCCAGGTTGTTCAGCACCGCCTCGTTGATAGAACGTGCCCCTTTGCTGCCGCCGTAGATCAACACCACCGGAATTTGATCCGAAAGGCCAAAATGAGCACGGCCGCGCGGCCGAGTCCAGGCGATCAGCTCGCTGCGCAGGGGGTAACCGCTAACGATGATCTTTTGGCTGGCGGCGAAGTATTTGCGCGATTCCGCGGCGGTGACGGCGATGCGATCGGCAAACCGACTCAAGGTCTTCAGCGCCAGCCCCGGCTCAATATCGGGGACGTACAGCAGGGTGGGGATACGCCAGCCAGCCAGCGCCATGGGAACAGCCACATAGCCACCGGTGAAGAACAGCGCATCTGGGCGAAATTCGCGCAGGATACGACGCGCGGCCAGCCAGCCGCGCCCCAGGCGACCCAGGTTGCCCGGCAGGGCGCGCAGCCCCACCCCGTGCACCCCTGCCGCGGGGATGCTGGCAAAGGCGATTCCGGCGCGTTTCACCAATCCCTCCTCCATGCCGCCTTCACCGCCCACCCACAGCACCTCAAGCGCCGTATCTTTGCTGCGCAATTGTTCAAGGACGGCGAGAGCGGGGTACACGCCGCCGCCGGTTCCACCCGCGCAAATCAGCAACCGCACTGAAAGACCTCCGTTCTTCATCTTCAAGAGTAGCCTCGCCTTTTTGGCGAGAGATGTTGAGCAAAATGCCGATGGCCGCCAGCGAAGCGGTCAAATTGGAACCGCCTGCGCTGATGAAGGGCAAGGCATTTCCGGCAAAAGGCAACAGGCCAACCATCACAGCCATGTTGATCAAAGCCTCCACGCCGATCCAGATAGTCAGGCCACTGGCGATCAACGTGCCGAGCATATCCGGGGCGCGGCGAGCGATGGTCAGGCCGCGCCAGATCAGGATTGCATACAGCCCAAGCAGGATCAATGCACCGAACAGGCCCAGTTCTTCGACGATCACCGCAAAGATGCTATCGGTGGGTGGCACGGGCAGGCCGGTCAGTTTCGAGCGGGCGCGTCCGATGCCAACCCCGAACCAGCCCCCGTTCACGATGGCCTCAAACGAGCGCCGCACGTGATACGAAGCCTGGGTCGGGTCTTTGATGCCCAGCAGAAAGTCGTTAACGCGCTGGCGACCGGTGGGGCTGACCTGGGTAAAAAACCAGGTCACAATCAATGCCGCGGCCAGCAACACGCCGATCTGCTTCAAATCGCCGCCGGCCAGGAAGAACAGCAATCCGCCTAGCAAAAGCACCGTGGCCACCGCGCTGAGATCGGGTTGCAGGTAAATCAGGCCGCCGATGATACCCAAAATCATGCCCAGCGGAATCAGCCCCAACGAAATATCATGCAGGTACTCGCGTTTCGCGTACAGCCAGACGCTGAGATACAAAATGGCAATCAATTTGGCCAACTCGGAGGGCTGTGCCGAACCGGCGAAGAGCGAACGCTTGGCGCCCAGGCGAATTTCGTTGCTGAGCAACACGCCAATCAGCAGGACGATGGTCAGCAACATGGCCGGAACAATGAACCTGCGCCAGCGATGATAATCGAAAAAGACCATAATCAGCGCAACGACGCTGCCGATGCCCAGCCAGATCAACTGGCGCACGAACATGTGCATGGGTGAGCCGTAAATACTCAGGGAGAAGTCCCAGGATGCAGAAAAGAGCATCACCAGGCCAAACACGACCAGCGCGATGGTAGTCATCAGCAAAGGTACATCTACCATGCGGCGGATGCTGCCTGATGAGCTGTTGCCCTGAAAGGGTCGTTGCGTTACGAAAGTTCCTGCACCCATTGTTTGAATCGCTCTCCGCGTTCTGCAAAATCTTTGAATTCATCAAAACTGGTGCCGCCAGGTGAGAGTAAGATGACATCTCCGGCCTCGGCGATTTCCGCGGCCCGCAGCACGGCCTCGCGCAGATGTTGGCACTGATCGATGCTGTACGGTCGCTCCCCGACTTTGGGCTGGCCCAGCGCCCCGGCGATTTTTTCGGCCGCCTCGCCGAACAAGATGACGTGATCCACGCGCCGGCGGACCAGCTCGGCCAGGTCGCCCCAGGGCAGGTTTTTGTCGCGTCCGCCCAGCAACAGCACCAGCGGTTCATCGAAAGAGCGGATAGCGGCGATAGTGCGTTCGGGGGCGGTAGCGATGGAATCGTTGAACCAGCGTGCTCCGCGCCACTCGCGCACAAATTCCAGACGATGCGGCACGCCGTGGAAATCTTCCACAGCCGAGAGCATCGCGTCCAGGTTGAAGCCAGCTGCATGTCCGATGGCGAAGGCGGCCAGCACATTGCTTACGTTGTGGTCACCGCGCAGCTGAATCTTTTCGCGTAGCAGTAAAGGCATGTACGCATCACCCACCCGCAGGTTGAGCAGGCCATCCTGAAGATAGGCTCCGTCCAGGCCCTCTTCCAGCTCTTGCAGGCTAAAAGTAAGCAGTCGGCCGCGCACCTGCCGACGCAGGCTCCAGGCCGTGGGGTCATCCCGGCCGAGGATGGCGGTATCGCCTGCCTGCTGAAACTCAATGAGGCGCGCCTTGGCGGTGACATAGGCCTCCATCGTGCCGTGCCGGTCGAGATGATTGGGGGTGATGTTCAAAATGGCTGCCACGTTGGGGGAGCGCGTCATTTGCTCCAATTGAAAGGATGAAATTTCGAGCACGGCCAAATCGCCAGGTTGCATTTCGTCCACGTAATTGATCAGCGGGTCGCCAATGTTGCCACCCACATAGACGCGTCTGTGCTGCGCGGCTGGTTCTTTGCTGGCAAAGTGTTCTTTGGCCATCAGGCCAACCAGGGTGGTGGTGGTCGTCTTCCCGGCCGAGCCGGTGATGCCGATGGTGGGACAGGGCACGGCTTCCAGAAAGATTTGCGTGTCGTTGGAGAGCGGGATGCCGCGCTGAATGGCCTCGCTGACGATTTGCAAGGTGAGCGGGATTCCGCCGGAGAGACAGAGCACATCGGTTCGGTCGAGTAGCTCAACAGGATGCCCGCCGAGCACCCATTCCACGTCCACATCGTGCAGGGCGGCTTGAGCGGCGCGCATATCGTCTATGGGGCGGAAGTCGTTCAGGGTCACGCGCGCCCCGTGACGCGCCAGCCAGCGCGCCAGAGAAAGCCCCTGGCGGGCGGCTCCCAAGATCAATACGCGTTTGCCAGTCCAGTCAGTCATCTTTTACACCAGGGAAAGCCCAATGCCGATCATGGCGGCCATCAGGCCGATCAACCAGAACCGTTGTACAACTTGGGTCTCGCTCCAACCGAGCAACTCAAAATGCAGGTGAATGGGCGCCATTTTGAAAAAACGCTTACCTTTGGTCGCTTTGAAGTAAAGTACTTGAATGACCACGCTCAGCAGCTCGCTGAGGGGAATGATGGCGATGACCGGCAATACTGCCCATTGACCGGTCATCAGGGCGATGACGGCCAGGGTAGCGCCGAGAGAAAGGGAACCGGTATCGCCCATGAAGAGCTCTGCCGGGTGTACGTTGAACCACAGAAAGCCAAAGATGGCGCCTACCAGGGTGAAGCAGAAGCGTGCCAGATAGACCTGATTTTGCATCAGAGCGATGGCGCCATAGGCGGCGATGGCGGTGGCAGAGATCAGGCCGGCCAGGCCATCCAGGCCATCGGTGAAGTTGACCGCGTTGGAAAAGCCGACGATGACGATGGCTGCCAGCGGCACATACCAGACGCCCAGTTCGATCTCGAAGCTCAGGCCGGGTACGTACACATCGGGCGCTTGCAGGATGTATTTGAGCACCCAGGCTGTGCCCAGCCCCAGGATCATCTGAAAGAGGAATTTGGTGCGGGCGCGCATCCCTTCGCCGCGCCGCTTGCCGCGCACCCCTTCCCAGTCATCGGCTGCGCCCAGCAGGGCATAGCTGACCATGACCAGCATGGGCACCAGCACCGAGCGCCCCAGGGCGCTTTGTGTCAGGCCAATCAGCGCCACGGCGTTGAGCAAAACGGTGAGCAGCAACACCGGCAGGATGAACATCACCCCTCCCATGGTGGGCGTGCCCATTTTGACGGCGTGATGGCCCGGCTCTTCTACGCGGATCAGCTTGCCGATCTTGAAGTGACGCAAAATGCGCAAGAGCGGCCCCCCCCAAATCACGGTCATCATAAACGAGAGACCGGCCAGGCTTAAAGCAAGGGCTACCTGTTTCATGACCGGGTTACCTCCAGCGCGGCCGTGATGCGATCCATGCGCAGGCCGTGCGAACCTTTGATTAAAACTACATCGCCGGAGGTCAGGTTTTTCTCCAGCCACTCGATGATGGGTTGTTGCTCGTCAAATTCCAGAACCCGGCTTGATTTCATGCCGGCGCGGCGGGCAGCGGAGGCGATCATGCGGGCGCGTGGCCCCAGGGTGAGCAGAACGTCAACCACTTGCGCAGCGCGCAGCCCAACCATTTCGTGCCCCTGGCGTTCGTAAGGCCCCAGTTCCAGCATATCGCCCAGCACGGCAACTTTACGGCCCTCCAGCTCGCTGAGCAAATTCAGCGCGGCCAGCATGGATTCGGGCGAGGCGTTGTAAGTATCGTCCAGGAGCAGGGCGCCGCTCTGACTGCGAACCGCCACCAGGCGCAACTGAGTGTAACCGTAGCGCAGCCCCTCGAAGATCTCTTGCCAGGTCAGGCCTTCAGCCAATCCCACCGCGGCAGCCCGCAGGGCAGTGTGCACCGAATGCCGACCGATCATGGGGACGCGGGTGTGCAGAGTCTCCTGTTTGTAGTGCAGGCGGAAACGAATGCCCTCCAGCCCCAGGCCTTCCACCTGGTCGGCCCACAGATCGGCTTCGGGAGAAAGGCCATAGAAGAAGACACGGGCTTTGGTCTTCTCCTCCATCTTGCGCACCCAGGGATCGTCAAAATTCAAGATGGCCACCCCATCGGGCGGCAATGCTTCGACCAGCTCGGCCTTGCCGCGGAAAATTGCTTCTTGCGAGCCGGCGCGTTCGGCGTGGACGGTGCCGATGTTGGTGATCACCCCGATTTGAGGCAGGGCAATATCGCACAGGAAAGCGATTTCTCCGGGAACGTAAAAACCCATTTCCAGTACGGCGCGCTGGTAACCGCTGCCCAGCCGCAAGAGGGTCAGCGGCAGGCCAATTTCGTTGTTTAAATTGCCCGGGTTTTTCAACGTGCGGTAACGGCGACTGAGCACCTCGGCAATAACTTCTTTGGTGGTGGATTTGCCCACACTGCCGGTGATGCCGATCACCCGCAAATCCAGTTTGCGCCGCCAGAAGCGGGCGATTTGCTGCAAAGCCGAGAGGCTGCTTTCTACCCGCAGACAAAACGGCGGTTGCAACGCGGCGAGAGCCGCCTCGTCCAATCCATGGCGCACATCCAGGGTGGGGAGGGCGGCCATCTCGCGTTGAATCAGCGCAAAGGATGCCCCGCGGCGAAACGCCTCTTCGACGAAATCATGTCCATCCGTCCGCTCACCGGGCAGAGCCACAAACAATGAGCCAGGGATCGTCTGGCGCGAGTCAATGGCGGCCTCGGTAATGACTGTGGTGGCGTTTTCCGGGCGGTGGTTGGTCAGCGCTTCGAGAACATCGGCAAGAGTCAGCATATTTATCCAGAAAGATCGGTCATCAGCGCATCGAAATTTCTCGTCATTCGTGAAATTCGATGCCGGAAGATCAATAAAATTATTTCACCGCAATCTGCAAACGAATCTGGTCGGGCGGCAGGCCCAGAGCCAAAATTGTTTTTTCGGCCATCTCAGCGAACACGGGCGCAGCCGTTTGCGAACCCCAAATCGAAGCGGAGGGCTTTTGTAGCCAGACATAAATCATAAATTTGGGGTCATCCACCGGCCCCCATCCGATGAACGAAGCATTTGTGGCTGTGTCATCATACCAGCCATATTCGGTGGGAATCTGTGCCGTTCCCGTCTTGCCGGCGATACGATAGCCAGGCACCAGGGCAGCGGAAGATTCGTTTTCCAGCGAAATGGCCAGCATCTCACTCAACAGACGTGCCGTTTGTGCTGAGACCGGCGAACCGGCATATTGTGGGGGCACATTATACTGCCGCCCATCCCGCAAAAGGGCATACAAAACATGCGGGGCGACCATGCGTCCATCGTTGGCCAGGGCGGATGCTGCCATGAGCATTTGCACCGGTGTGACCGCTACCCCCTGACCGAAAGCGTTCGTCCCCAGGTCAACCGGATACCAGTCCGCATCGCCCGGGACTTTGAGGCGGCCCGCCGCTTCCCCGGCCAGATCAATCCCCGTAGGGTGACCCAGCCCGAAGCGATTCATGTACCCGTAGAATTTTTCCACGCCCATTTGGGTAGCCACCCAGGCCAGGCACACGTTTAGCGAGTGCTGTAGGCAACCGATCATGTCCTGCGGCCCCCACGCCTCCAGATTCCAGTTGCGAATGGTCGCTCCGCCCACCAGGATAGCGCCTGTATCCAGGAAGGGGGTGTTCGGGCCTACCGTGCCGGTATCCAGGGCGGCGGCCATGGTGAGAATTTTGATCACCGAGCCGGGTTCGTAGGGCATGCTGATCGCCGGGTTGAACTCACTGGCGTTGTGATAGATCGCGCCGTAATTCCAAAATTGATTGAGATCCATGCGCGGCGTGGTGGCCATGGCCAGAATCTCGCCGCTGCGCGGGTCCATCACGACAATCACCCCCCCCTCGGCGCCATATTTGTCAATGGCCTCGTCCAGGATTTTTTCGGCGTCTGCTTGCAGGTCGCGATGAATGGTCAAAATCAACGTCGTACCATCGGGAACCTGAGGGATTTCCACGGCTTTGTTCGGGTCGGTGGGAACCAGGACCTGGACCGGATTGCCAGCCAGCAAATCGTTGTATTTTTCTTCCACGCCAAAGTAGCCGCGCCCCTCGCGGTTGACAAAGCCTAAAATGTTGGCCGCCAGCGAGCGTTCCGGGTAACTGCGCTGCGGGTGGGATTGGAATTCCAGCCCGCTCAAACTGCCGGGGCGGCCTTCGGCTGCTTGCTCATCCAGGGCGGTTTTCAGCTGTTGCAGGGCAATGGCTTTTTCGCTTTCTACATAATCGGCCAATACCAGGTAACTGACCCCTTGTGGCGGATTCAAAATCTGTTGATAAATCTGGTGGTAATCCAGCCCCAGTTGGGTGCTGACCGCCATGGCGATGGCATTGGGGTCTTTTACCGCGGCGAGGGTTACGCCCACCTCGTACACTGTTTTGTTGCCGGCCAGCAAATGTCCGTTACGGTCGTAGATTTCGCCTCGCTCAGGATAGATGGTCCTCAATTCACTGGCATATTGATCGGCTTGCAGGCGAAAGAGGGCGGCTTCCCGGCTGTTTTGGATTCGCACCAGCTGGGCAAGAATCAAAAAAACGACCAGGATCAGCCCCGTGGTCAGTACCAGAATGCGCCTGGCATATTGTTCTCTCATGGCAGGCCTCCCCCTGAAAATTGCAGATGTTCATCAAGCCAATCGAGCAGAGATTGGGTGTATTCTGGAGGGATGAGTGGGGCGCTCAAAATGGGGCGCGTTCCGGCGGAGAGAATGGCCGGTTGTGGTGGGACATAGCCGGGGACGACGACGTATTCGATTTCGGTTGAACTGACGGGGCGAAAGCCCAGGTCGCGGGCGCGCTGCTCCATGACACTTACCGCAGTCAGCGCCGCCAGGTGAGTTTGCAGATCGGCGTTGGTGTGTTGGGTGGCGCGAATGGCCGCGGTCAGGTCTTGAATTTGTCGGCCAGCGATGGCGGCGCGAGCGGTCACATCCAGGTACAAGGCTGCGATCATGGCAAATAGCACTACGGCGAGCAAGATTCCCCCAATCCACTGGCGTTGTACTCGCCAGGGAGCCATTTTGTAAGCATGGACGAGATGGTGAACAGTTTGCAGGTTCATAATTTTTCGGCGATTCTCAGCTTGGCGCTGCGTGCTCGCGGATTTTGTTGAATTTCAGCCTCGTCTGGCGTGATGGGTTTACGCGTAATGATTTTCAAGGTTGCCTTACGTTCTACCGGATAAATGCGTTCGTAAGGTGGGTTGATTTGATCCTGGCTTTCTTGCCGGAAAAAATCTTTGACGATGCGATCTTCCAGCGAGTGGAAGGAGATGATGGCCAGCCGTCCGCCCGGTTTCAACGCGGCGACGGCCTGAGGCAAAACGCGTTCCAGGGCGGACAGTTCTTCGTTGACGGCGATGCGCAAGGCCTGGAACGTGCGCGTGGCGGGGTGGATTCCGCCTTTTCGGGGGAGAACTGCCTCGATAACGGTAGCCAGCTGGCGGGTCGTCTGAAGCGGTCGCGCCCGGACGATGGCGCGGGCGATCTGGCGGGCGAAGCGCTCCTCGCCGTAGCGGAAGATCAGATCGGCCAGTTCTTCCTGCGAGAGGTTGTTGACCAGGTCGGCGGCGGTATGCGGGGCGGAGGGGCCAAAGCGCATGTCCAGTGGCCCATCGCGGAGGAAGGAAAAGCCCCGTTCTGGTCGGTCGAACTGCATGGAGGAGGCGCCCAGGTCGAGCAGGATGCCATCTACTTGCCCCCAACCGAGGGCGGCGAGCTGAACCGAGAGGGTTTCATAGGAGGCCTGGACCAGATGGACGCGCGGTTGGTAAGGAGCCAAGGTCTCACCAGCCAGCGCCAGCGCTTGTGGGTCAACATCCAGACCCAGCAATTGCCCCTCTGGTGCGCAGGCCTCCAGAATCCCGCGGGCGTGCATGCCCGCTCCCACTGTTCCATCCACGTATCGCCCTGGGCTTTTGGGTTGCAGTGCGTGTATAATCTCTTTGTAAAGTACGGGTTGATGCGGTAGGTTGTTCATGGCAGGATTACGACGAGACCTTTGCCGAAGCAAGTCTATTCGGAGTTTTTTCTGGATAGATCGAGCGTTGCAAAGCGCTGATCGTTGGCCTCGGTATCCTGCAATTGTGCCATCTGCTCGCTCCAGTGTTCGGGAGCCCAGATTTCAAAGTAATCGCCCTGCCCGGCAACGATGGCTTCGCCGTTCAAGTGGATGAATTCCCGCAGGTTGCCAGGAAGGAGGATGCGCCCCACTTTATCCACCTCTACGGGGTAGGCGTTGGAAAGGATGAGCCGACGCAGGAGGCGGGCGGTGGGATCGGCCAGGTTCATGGCATTGATGCGGCGATAGACTTCTTCGAAGTAGGAAGTGGTCATTACCATCAGGCAGTTGTCGAAGCCGTGGGTGATGTAGGCGCCGCCGCTCAGCATTTCACGATAGCGCGCCGGGATCATCAGGCGGCCTTTCTCGTCAATGGTGTGCTGATACTGGCCTAAGAACATTTGTGCTATTTTCCCTTTTAATTGGCGAACGCCGGGGCATCCGGCGTCCTCCACTTTCTACCACTTTTTCCCACATTATACAGAATCCGTGGGTAAAAAGCAAGTAGTACTTTCGGATACCTTCTCTCGGATTATTTTCAGTTTTGACAGGATGATATGCACTCGTATTCGTTTCTTGATTCTCCGCGTTGGGACGATTATGCTTTGCTGGGTAGTGGGGATGGTTTGAAGCTGGAGCGTTTCGGGAAGTATGTCTTCGTCCGCCCGGAGGCGCAGGCCATGTGGCAGCGTTCACTTTCGGAAAGGGAGTGGGGGGCGGCCCATGCGGTTTTTCGTCCGACGGCAGAAGAAAGCGGCGGACATTGGGAATTCAAAAAGCCGGTGGAGGAAAAATGGGCAATGAGTTACCCTCTGCCGTTGCCCTTCGCGGCGAATGGGATTCAGCCTTTGCGCTTTTGGGCGATGACTACGCCGGGGCGTCACCTGGGGGTCTTCCCCGAGGGCGCTGCGCATTGGGATTGGTTCAGTGGCCTGATCGCGCAGGAAGTGCGCCAGCCGAAGGCGCGTTCGCTCAATGTGTTGAATTTGTTTGGCTATACCGGCCTGGCGACTCTTGCCGCGGCGGCTGCCGGGGCGAAAGTGGCCCATGTGGACGCTTCTAAAAAAGCGGTGGCCTGGGCGCGCGAAAATCAGGCGCTTTCGGGCCTGACCGAAAGGCCGATCCGCTGGTTGGTGGACGATGCCTTGAAGTTTGTGCAGCGCGAAGGCCGGCGAGGTAACAAATACGATGGCCTTATCCTCGATCCTCCCAAGTTCGGGCGTGGTCCGAAGGGGGAAGTCTGGGAGGTTTATAAGGCCCTGCCCGATTTGCTGGCAGCCTGTCGGCAATGCCTGAGTGAGCGCCCGTTGTTTGTGGTGGTGACGGTCTATGCAGTGCGGGCTTCGGCCATTCACCTGGCGCAGGTGCTGGCAGAGATGCTGGCTGATTTTGGCGGGAAGATCGAGGCGGGTGAGCTGGTCACGCGTGAGCAGAGCGCCGGACGACTGTTATCGCAGGCGGTGTTTGCCCGCTGGCAGGCCGGCAGTTGAACGAGGGTAAGGGACAATGGCGGTAGATATTTCCCTGCTTCAACAGGCGTTTCGTGAGCGATTTGGTGCTGACCCCGAATGGATTGTGCGCGCACCAGGGAGGGTGAATTTGATCGGCGAGCATACCGATTACAACGAGGGTTTTGTGCTGCCCATGGCGATTGATCGCGCCATCTGGATCGCCCTGCGCGCCCGGGCGGATCGCACAGTGCGCCTCTATTCGCTAGATTTTGGGCAGGAGGCCTCTTTTTCGCTGGATTCTCTGCAAAAGGGAGAAGGCTGGATCGAATATCTCAAAGGGGTGGCGCATGTGCTGGAGGGGCAGGTGGGGATGTTTCCCTTGCGTGGCTGGGAAGGTGTGCTCAGCGGTGATGTACCCCGTGGAGCTGGCCTTTCTTCTTCGGCGGCGTTGGAGCTGGCCGCGGCGCGTGCCTTTGCTGCGGTGAGTCAGATAGCGTGGCAGCCCGATCAGATGGCCCGCCTGGCCCAGCAGGCCGAAAATGAATGGGTGGGTGTGCAATGCGGGATTATGGATCAGATGGCCGCGGCGGCCTCTCGGGTTGGTCATGCTTTGTTTCTGGATTGTCGCACGCTGGAGTATCAACATGTTTCTTTGCCGCCAGGGGTGGCTGTGGTGGTGCTGGATACGTCCACCCGGCGTGGCCTGGTCGCCTCGGCGTACAATGAACGGCGCTACCAGTGCGAACAGGCGGCGCGCTTTTTTGGGGTGAAGGCTTTGCGTGATGTCACCCCGGAATGGCTGGAAAAAAGACTGGCTGATTTAGATAGAACGGTGGCCAAACGTGCCCGCCATGTGGTCCGCGAAAATCAGCGAGTGCTGGAGGCAATTGCGGCCATGCGGGCGGGCGAGGTGCAACGGTTGGGGGAGCTCTTCAACGAGAGCCATGCCAGTTTGCGTGATGACTTTGAAGTAACCAATGACGCGCTCAATCTCATGGTCAGCTGCGCCCAAAGTCACCCCGCTTGTTGGGGGGCGCGCATGACCGGGGCGGGCTTTGGGGGTTGCGCCGTTGCGCTGGTGCGGCAGGATTCGGTTGAAGCGTTTGCCCAGGCCGTTCGGGCGGCCTATCGCCAAAAGTCCGGCCTTGAGGCGAGTGTGTACGTGTGCCAGGCCAGCCAGGGGGCCAACATCGTTTTCCCGGCCACGGCTCAAGCGTAGGCGATTTCCACTTTCTTCTTTTTTTGCTCAGCTACCTGCAACCGCCGTTCTTGCTGATGCTTGAGCGCGGTGCGAATGATCAGCTTGAGAAATTTATGGTGATCGATGGGGTCGTTCAGCAACGAAAAGTCGGCAGAACCCGGCTCGGAGGGGGGGTAGAAGATGCCGCAATTGGGATTGATTTCGAGCATGTAGATGGTGCCGCTGGCATCCATGCGGTAATCGCAGCGGGCGTAGCCGTTGCCGTTCATTGCCTGGAACAGTCGCGTGGTTTGTTCGCGCAGGGTGCGCTCGATGTGCGGGTCGTTCACTGGCACGGCAGACATTTTGTCGTAGTTCACCCATTTCATGTCGTAATGCTTGAAGGATTCGCCAGGGGGGAAGATGAATTCGATGGGTTTGAAGGTGAGGGGCTGAGCAGGGTTATCGGGATTTTCGGCGATCAGGCAGGTGAATTCGCGGCCCTCGATGAACTCCTCGACCAGGGCGCGGCCAAAGACGGCGAGGGTCGCTTCAACCTGGACTTTGAGCTGGTCGGCGTTCTCGACGCGTGATTCGCGGCGGATGCCAATGCTGGCGTAGCCGTGGGGTGGCTTGACCAGGAGGGGGAAGTGCAATTTGCGGATGGCTTTTTCGATTTCAGTTGGTTTTCGGATAAACACCGAACCGGGGATGGGAACGCCGGCGCGACGGGCAGCGCTTTTCATTTCCTCGCGGGTCGGGTCGAAGAAGCGCGAATCGGCGCCGGTGAAGGCTGCTCCCAATTTTTCCATGGCCTTCACCAGCCCGATGCCGGAAAGGGGGTCATCGGGGGTGCCATCGCACAAGTTGATGAAGACATCCACCCCTTCCTCCATCAACGTGCGGATTTGTCCTTCGACATTATCTGGTTGCACCAGATAATGCTTCCATTTGTACCCGTTCATGTGAGGGGATGGGTCGTAGGGGGGATCGTTTTCGTCAGGTACGCTGGTTAATACGCAGAGATACATGGGGTTTGCCTTTTCTGCATAACATGCAAGTGGAATGCGCATCAGAGAAAAAATGATTTGTCATGATTTGCAATGGCCAACTCCGCATCGAATGACACAAATACGGCAAATTTTCTTCGGGAAATTCGTGAACATTCGAGGCGAAAGAGAACTGAGCCTTATTGCAGATAAAGTCTATTTTCTCGATTCGCGAAAATGCGCCTGCTTTCCCTGCGCTGGAATCAAGCATTTTGTTGAAAGTCAGGCGCGCGTGCATATTTGCATTGTATTCTTTTGTGAGTTTATGTAAAGGTTTTTTGAGTTGTTTTTATCTTAAAGTTTTTTGCCTTTGTTTATTAACGTTTTTAACTTTTTTAAGGTTTTTAACTGTTGGTTCGCTCATTTTTCAGGCCGGTTTTTAGAATTTTTGCCCCCCCTCAGGGGCCAAAACAATCACGATGCCTGGCTTTTTCTCCCACGTTTGGGCAAGCGTTTCAACGGCTTGCTTGAAAGCGGGTCAAAATCATGGGGCATAGCCTGGTTTTGGGTCTCTCGCCGAATTTTTGGGCAACTGGCGGACCAAGCATGAACAACGACCTCAGGGACGAGATTTTGCACGTACCCTCTTCACTGCCCACCCCCACCCCTGCCCCTCCCCCGCAAAAGGTAGGTGCCGTAAGACTCGCCAGTCTGCGGGGAAGGGGGCGGGGGGGATGGAGTGTTTGAAGCGCCAGACGGGACAAGATCAGGTCTGCATCCCTCCGAAAGCGGATAGCGGCGACTTGTAGCCCAACCCACGAAAATTTTTGCTTTCGAAGCGTTTTTCGGTAAATCGTTCCTGATGGCACAAAACTTAGGCTAGCCTGTCGGGAGATGGCTTTGGCGGAGGAACGCCCTCTCGCCATGACAACCCAATTCGGGCGAATTTTCAGATGGGTAGGATGCCCCCAAGATAAAGTTTGTTGCGCTTGCCTGGCCTGGCTGCTCCGGCCAGCTGAAGCGAGTTATCCTGTCATTAACTTTGGCCGATATTGCAGTGCCTCGGCCAGATGGGGTGGTTGGATGTTTTCGCTGCCAGCCAGGTCGGCGATGGTACGTGCGAGTTTGAGCACGCGATGGTAGCCGCGGGCGGAAAGGTTCATTTGGGCCATGGCGGCGCGCATGAGCTTTTCGCTGTTTTCATCCAGGTGACAAAACTGGCGAATTTCGCTCAGACGCATATCGGCGTTGCACATTACTTCGCTGGCGTGGTTGTTGGCGAAGCGCTGGCGTTGAATCTCACGGGCGGCCTGAACCCGCGCCCGAATCACGGCGGAGGGTTCGCCCATGCGCTCGGTGCTCAGTTTTTCGTAGTCCACGCGAGGGACTTCGATGTGGATGTCAATGCGATCGAGCAGGGGACCAGAGATGCGTTTCTGGTATTTGGTCACGGTGGCGGGGGCGCAGGTGCAGGCTTTGACCGGATCGCCGTAGTAGCCACAGGGGCAGGGGTTCATGGCGGCTACCAGTTGGAAATTGGCGTGGAAGGTGAGTGATCCCTGGGCGCGGCTGATGGTGACCACTTTGTCTTCCATGGGCTGGCGCAATACTTCCAGCACACGCGTGCCGAATTCGGGCAATTCGTCTAAAAAGAGCACACCGCGGTGAGCCAGCGAGATTTCGCCCGGGCCGGGGATGTTGCCCCCGCCGACCAGCCCGGCGTGGCTGATGGTGTGGTGGGGGGCGCGGAAGGGGCGCTGACGGATGAGCGGGGTTCCCGGCGGAAGTTGATCGGCCACCGAGTAGATTTTGGTCACTTCGAGGGATTCTTCCAGCGTCATCTCAGGCAGGATGCCGGGCAGGGCGCGCGCTAAAAGGGTTTTCCCGGCGCCCGGGCTGCCGACCATGAGCAGGTTATGTCCGCCGGCGGCGGCTACTTCGAGGGCGCGTTTGACATGTTCTTGCCCTTTGATCTCGGCAAAATCGGTGGGGGTGAAAAGGGGAGCGCTCTCTTCGCTGGAGCGTTGATAAGGCTCGATGGAACGGCGTCCCGCCAGATGGTCGTAGAGAGCCGCCAGCGTGTGGACGGGGATCACTTCCAGGCCGGGGATCAGGGCGGCTTCGGCGGCGTCGGCTTCGGGGACGATAATCCGCTTGAAGCCCTGGGCGCGGGCAGTAGCAGCCATGGGGAGCACGCCGCGGGCGTGGCGGACGTTGCCATCCAGGGAGAGTTCGCCGACGACAAGGGTTTCTGCGAGGGCATCGGCGGGGAGGTAGCCAGCCAGGACGATGACACCGAGGGCGATGGGCAGGTCGTAGGCTGGGCCTTCTTTGCGTACCGAGGCGGGGGCCAGGTTGACGACTACGCGTTTGCGTGGGAAGGGCAGGCCGGTGTTGCGGATGGCGGTTTGGACGCGTTCGCGGCTTTCTTGTACGGCGGCATCGGGCAGGCCGACGATGGTCATGCCTCCCAGCCCGGCGGTGTAATCTACCTCAACTTCGACGATGACGCCATCCAAACCAATGACTGCGCAGGAGTAGATGCGTGCTAGCATGATGACCCTTGTGACAATGAAGATGATCCCCTAAGAGTACTATTCGAGAGGGGAGCGATGCAAGGAAATTGATAACATGGTTAGAGAAAAAATGGCCTTATAATGAAAAAAAACAGTGGCTAGCCCTGACGTGCGGGTGGGATGCCTTCGTTTTTTGCCATTTTACCTGAAATGTGCCCAGGTATCCCATGATAAAAATGTCAGGTGTAGAGGTGAGCGAAAGGAGTAAAGATGTCCAGATTGTTCCTTCAAAAATTATTGACGGCTGCTTTTTTGTTGGCTTTCTTGATTACCTCGGCGCAGCCGACGATGCACGTGAAGGCGAGTGCTGTCGAGAGTTTGCCGGCGAACGCGGACTATGTTCCCGGCGAATTGATTGTGGGGTTTGAAAAAGGGAGTGGGTTGCGCCCAGCCCAGGAGATGGTGACGGGTCTGGCCGCGATGGCGCGAAACTGGAATGCCTCGCTGGTCAGTACCGCGGCGGATGGCTCATTTGCGTTGTTGCGCTTCAAAAGTGATGCTGATTTGCAGGCGCAAATGTCAACGGTGGCCAGCCTGCCGGGGGTGGCCTATGTGGAGCGCAATGGGATTATTCGCCTGGCGGATATGGGCGAGGAGGAAGCCTCAGGTCAAAGTGGAGAGCCATCGCTGCAGTCGGTTTCTGCGCCGCAGCCGGGGCTTTATGAACCGGATGATGAATGGGTAGCTGAGCAGTGGTATCTGGATAAAATCATGTATCATCTGGCGCCGGACCCGGTGAGCACTGATGTTCCCTGCATTGTGGTTATTGATAGTGGGGTAGATTACACTCATCCTGATCTGGCAGGTAAGGTGTTCCTGGGCCGCGATACATATAGTGGGGATGATGACCCGATGGATGAAAATGGGCATGGCACCCAGGTGGCCGGTGTGGCTGCGGCCATTACCGCGAATGCTTTGGGGATTGCCGGGGTATCTCCATTTAGTAATATTCTGGCGGTGCGCGTTTTAGGTCCCTATGGAACAGGTACGTTTGCTCAGGTTGCCCAAGGGATTGCCTGGGCCAATAGCAATGCCGTTGCCAGTTTGTGTGGTGGGCAGGAGCCGAAAATTTACAATATTAGTTGGGGGACCACGACGAACAGCCTGGCGATTGCCACCGCGGTTGCAGAGGCCAAAAGTATGGGGCGCCTGGTCGTCGCGGCAGCGGGTGGGAGCAATACTTCGCAAAAGTTTTATCCTGCGGCTGATCCTAATGTGATGGGGGTGGCTGCTACAGAAAACAACGACCGGCGTATGAACAATTCTAATTTTGGAACAACATCTTCTCCTTGGATAACGATTGCTGCGCCGGGCGATAAAATTATCACGACCGTAAGGGGAAACCGCTATGAAACCAGAAATGGGACTGTGCTTGCGGCGCCTATGGTAGCCGGAGTCGCGGCGCGGGTTTGGGCGCAGTATCCAACGTTTACTGTCGATCAGGTCTGGAATCGGTTGGTCAGCAGTGGCGACCCGACAGCGGGTTTCCCGGCGCCCCTTAAGCGGATTAATCTGTTGCGGGCGTTGGGCGGGGATGCCACCCGAACCATCCAGGGCCAAATTTTTGATGCCAATCTTTCGGAACCGCTGGCAGGGGCAACGGTCACAGTGAAGCAAAGCACTACGGTTTATTGCACGATTACTACCAATTCCTATGGTTTCTATTCGTGCGCCTTGCCGGCCAGTGGCACGTACACCGTGCGAGTTGAAAAGAGCGGTTATATTACGGATAGTCGAGCCTTTGCTGTGAACGCTCGTCTCTTTAACGCCAATATTGCTATGAGCCCCGTGACGACAACCGCTGGCGCCTGGAGCGTGGTCGCGTTGTGGAAGGGCTATCAGCCACAAGGTACAATTTTGGGTAAGGAGTTTGATCTGTGGATTGTGCGCGCCGGTGGCGGTACCTGTTATTCAACATACAATGGGCCGAGTTCAAATACCCGGGTGACGGTTGGGACAAACTCTTTCTTGAAAGGTCAGGCCGAAAATATCCGAATTTATAAGGCTTACAATGGTGTTGCCCAGGTTTGGGTGGCCCTCTATGACGGTGGCTACTGGCCTTCCGCTTCTCGCCTTACCGGTTCAGGGCTGAGCGTAGCGATTTATAAGAACAATAAACGGGTCGCGTTGCTGACAGCCCCCACCACTCCGACGACAACTACGGCGGACATCTGGTATGTGGGCGACATCAATACCGTGACGGGTGTTTGGACGAAGCGGAATCAGATTCGCACCAATGCTACTGACCCGGCCTGTATTAAATCTCCAACGCCGTAGCAGGGCGCGGCAAAAGGAGAGCGAGGTTTGATCTCGCTATTGGATTTCACAGCGACTGCCATCATCTGGCGGTCGCTGTGCTTTTTGCGAGTTTGTGCCGGAACCTTGTGGAGAGGATGTGGTGAGGCGGAAGAAAAATTGAGTATGCTATAATACAAGCCGTTTTGGCTAAAAAGGAGTGATGATGAGCGATACCAGATATTACGAGGATGATCTCGATTTGCGCAAAATTGCTTTGGTGCTTTGGCGCAATCGTTATCTCTTGATCGCGGCCACTTTGCTGGCTGCCCTGGCGGCTTTTGCTCTCAGTGTTTGGGTTTTGCCCAAAAAATATCAGGCAGTGGCGTATGTCACTGTAGCAGCACCCAGCGTTCGGTATACGACTGCGGAAGGTTTGGGAATCACCCCTCCCAATCCGGATATCCGCCCTTTACCCGAGATTGCCCAGTCCAAGACGATTTTCGAGCAGGTGAAAGCGGATGCGCAGCTGGCCTCTTTGTTGCCTAAAAATACAGCGGGTTGGATGCCGGATATGCAGGTCTACACGGTTGGGAATACGCTGCTGCGCTTCCAGGTGACCGACACCGATCCGAAGAGGGCAGCGATGTTCGTCAATGTTTGGGCAGAAAAGACGGCAGAGTGGGTCGAAATTAATTATGGAACCGGCGAGTTTGCGGCGAATCTGGACAAGCAAATTCAACAGGCGAAACAAGCTTATGCCGAGGCCCAGTCTCAACTGGAAACGTTTCTGACCAGTGATAAGGCCTCGGCTTTGCAGGCACGCTTTGCCTCCTTGCAATCCCTCGATAGTTGCCTGGAAGGGGGGCTCAAGTTATCGGATGCCCTGATAAAGCGCTTGAATGATTTGGAAAAGGGTCTGGTCGTCTCTCCTGCGCTGAATGCTTCCCAAAATTTGGAACTGGCTCACATTGAACAAGCGATTTCCAACTGGGGGGCCTGCGGAGCGGCCTCTATTGTTCCTGTGTCACCGCCCTCTGCGCTCGTATTTGCGAATGACCTGGAACGTGTCCAGGCGCTCCAGCAATTGTTGCGAAACCTGGTTGAAGATGCCCAAAATCTGCAAGGGGCGATTGAACAGGAAATGCTCGATTTGCAAGTCGAACTGGAACGAAGCAGCGCGCAACGAAATGAATACATTCGTCAGCGCGATCAGGCCAAAAATCTTTACGAACAGTTAACGTACCAGCAAAGCATCATCACCGGCGTATTGCAGGAAAGCGGCAGGATGGCTATGGTGGGAGTGGCTGCCCAGGTGCCCTCTGCGCCTTCTTCGCCGCGCCCGTTGTTTAATGCCATTCTAGCGGGGGTGAGCATGGCGGTGCTGGTCAGTGCGGCGATTTTGTTGCGAGAGACCTGGTTGAGCACGAAATGAAAAGTGAAGAACGTTTATCTCCAGCTGTCTGGCTTGCCCGCGGTCAGGGACTGGTGAATCGCCTGGTTGCTTCCAAAATTGGCCAGGAGTTGCTGGGAAGCATGGGGCTGAAAATGGCCAGCGTGGCGTTGGTCTTCCTCAGCTCGGTGCTGCTGGCGCGGGGATTAGGCCCAGCCGAGTACGGCATTTATTCTTACGTTTATGCCCTGGTGACGTTGGTCACGGTGCCGGCAGAGTTTGGCTTGCCAGTGCTATTGGTGCGCGAAACGGCGCGAGGGATGGCCAACGGTGATTATGCGTTGGTCAAGGGCATCTGGCGCTGGTCGGGCCAGATTACGGGAGTGCTCTCGCTGGTGCTGGCAGGGGGGGTGTTTCTTTTCGTTGTGCTTTCTCATGGTGTATTCGCCGGAGAGCGGCTGAGTACGTTGCTTTGGGGATTGGCGCTGGTGCCATTGATTGCGTTGGGTGATTTACGTGGGGCCGCCTTGCGCGGTTTGCAGCGAGTTGTGGCTGGTCAGCTACCTGAGTTTTTGCTGCGACCAGGGTTGTTTGTGCTTTTGATCGGCGCGGTGATGATCTGGCGCGTGGCGGCGCTTTCTGCTTCGGTGGCGATGGCGCTGTATGTGATCGCCGCGGCGCTGGCGTTTTTGGGTGGGGCCTGGCTGCTTTGGCGCGTCACCCCGCAGTCTGTCCAGCAAGCAACGCCACGTTTTGAAAGCCGCGCCTGGTTGCTGAGCGCCTGGTCATTGGCCTGGATTGGCGGGATGCAGATTATTAATCAGCAGGTAGCAATTTTGCTACAGGGGTTCTTTTTGCCAGATGACCAGATCGGCATTTTTCGCGTGGCCACGCAGGTATCTCAGGTCGCCTCTGTAGGGTTGATGGCCGTTAATATGGCGGTATCGCCTCGTTTTGCTGCACTTTATGTAAAACAGGAAGTCGCAAAATTGCAGGCCTTGGTTACCAAGAGCACAAGGGTCATTGTGTTCTTTAACTTACTGGTTACTATAGGATTTGTGACTGGGGGTAGAGTCTTTTTGAAAATTTTCTTTGGTAGTTTATATGAAAAGGCATATATACCTTTACTTATTTTGTTAATTGGGCAATTGATTAATTCTGGTGTCGGTACTGTAGCAAGCTTGTTAAATATGACCAGCTATGAAAATGAGACTGCAAAAGCCAGAACCATTGCTACAATAGCGAACATCGTGCTGAATTTGATCCTGTTACCTTATTGGGGCATCGTAGGGTCTGCTATTGCGACATCTCTCTCTCTTGTTTTGTGGAATGTGATTTTGTGGTGGCAGACAAAAAAGAAATTAGGAATTAATAGCCTGGCCTTCTGACTATGTTGAACAATTTTTTGCCTTCGCTAAAATTTAGAATTCGAACCTGGGCTGGTCAATATCCAACCGCGTTTTTCCTGCTCAAAAATGTGTTTGGAGCAGATAAAGAGAATATTTGCACTTTGGATACAGAACTGGTCATTGAAGGATATCCTCGATCGGCAAATTCTTTTGCAGTTTGGGCTTTCAGACTCTCACAACAACGAGAGATCAAGATAGCTCATCATGTGCATGTTCCTGCCCAGGTCATTTATGCGGCGAAGCATGGAATTCCCACGTTGATATTGATACGTGAACCATCTGATGCGGTGATTGCCCTTAAGATTCGCTATCCCTGGGTTTCCATAAGAGATGCTTTGTATGCTTACCGGTTGTTTTATAAACGCATTCAGCCTTATTTTGAAAGTTTTGTCCTGGCTACTTTTGAAGAGGTAACTACAGATTACGGCGAAGTTATTCGCAAAGTGAACGAGAAATTTGGAACGCGCTTTGACGTGTTTGAACATTCCGAAGAGAATGTGGCAAAGGTATTTGCCCGAATTGAAGAAAGGGCCCGACAATTAACTGGCATAGAGCAAGTGGATGGTTTTGCTGCCTTCCCTTCGGCAAAAAAAGAGGCGATTAAGAAAGATTTGCGGACGGCATTAGATGATCCCCGGCTGCGTTCCCAATTGAATCAGTGCCAGGCCATTTATGCTGAAATGTTGCAAATGAGAAACAAAAACGTTCCGGACAGCGAAGCGGTGCCTTGAAAGATCTTTGCGATATGGCTATTCAAAACAAACCGAATTTTTTCATCATCGGTGCTCCGAAGTGTGGAACAACCTCCCTGGCAGCATGGCTGGCGGAACATCCGCAAATATATATATCGCCAGTGAAGGAACCCCATTTTTTTAATCGGGATGGAATGTATTTAACAAATACGCTGGACGAGTACGAGGCGTTATTTGTTGACGCAAATGAAAACCATCTTGCCATTGGAGAGGCATCCACACATTATCTATACTCGCGCACAGCGGTGCCGGGCATTCTGAAGTATCAGTCTGATGCCAAATTTATTGTTTGTATTCGAAACCCGATTGAAATGGCTCCTTCACTTCACGCAGAGCGAGTTTGGAATGGGATTGAGGTCGTAAAAGATTTTGAGAAAGCCTGGCGTTTGCAAGAAGCTCGGCGCAATGGAAAATTGATTCCAGCTACTGCGCGCCGTGATCCTGAAAGACTACAGTATGGTGAATATTGCAAGCTGGGGAAACAACTGGAGCGGTTGTATTCTATTGTTCCTCAGGATAGGGTTTTGGTCATTGTTCTTGACGATATGGCTCAAAACCCTGCTCAAGAGTATCAAAGGGTGCTTCAATTTTTGGGCGTGAACGATTCTTTTCAGCCTGAATTTAAAATTTACAACCCTCGCAAAGGCGTACGTTGGCCATTCCTTTCTTTTCTCTTCCGCTATGCCAGTCAAATGCGAAGGGCTTTCGGATTTAAAAAACGTTTGGATCTATATAATAAGATTCAAATTTCTATCAATTCCGCCCAGCCTGAACGCTATGTTCTTTCTGCAGAAATGCGGGCTGAACTGGCCTCATTTTTTGCCCCTGATATTGCTCTGTTAGAGCAATTGTTGAATCGTGATTTTTCAAAGTGGCTTGCTTCTGTGGCATAACCCAATCACAAAAGACTTATGAAACAATATTTGCCGAATTTTTTTATCATTGGTGCGCCCAAATGCGGAACGACCGCATTGAGCGAATATTTACGTTTTCATCCCAATGTCTTTTTTAGTGACCCTAAAGAGCCGGAGTTTTTTGCGGATGACTTTGCCGGGCGGGTGATCTGGCGCGAGAGGGACTATTTGAAGTTGTTTCAATCTGTGGACCCCGAACGACACCGCGCCATTGGTGAAGGCTCAGTTTTATATATCTTTTCAAAATCTGCTGTCCCTAACATTTTGCGATTTCAGCCCGGGGCAAAGATTATTGTCATGTTGCGCAATCCGGCTGATTTAGTTGTCTCTTTACATGCACAATTGCTTATTCAGGGAGAGGAAACTATCCCAACTTTTTTAGATGCCTGGAATGCCGAAGCTGAGAGAAAACAGGGTAAGAGAATCCCCCGCGCTTGCCGTGATCGTCAGTGGCTTTATTATTCTGAGTGGGGAAGATTGGGAACCCAACTACAAAAGGTCATGCAAGTTGTGCCTGAGAAGCAGCTAAAGGTGCTCATTTATGATGATTTTGTTCAAGATACGCGCCGAATTTATCAAGAAACCTTGCAATTCTTAGGCATTCCAGATGATGGACGCTACGAATTCCCCAAAGTAAATGAGCGACGAGTAACCAAAAATTTGCTCTTGCAAAATACCGTTGCCCTCTTGATGCGCTGGTGGTTGCCCTTACGCACTTATCTAACCCAGGGGCGGGGGTTAGGTCTGGGGAAAATGATCCACCGATACACAACTATGCCAGCAGAGAAAAAACAGGTTCCAAATGATGTGCGTGATTTATTGCTTGATTTTTATCGGAGCGAAATAGGTCTTTTAGAAAAATTATTAGACCGAGACCTTAGCGCATGGTTGGAGAAAACACCATGAATGAAGCCATAACGATTTTGGTGTTAGTAGAGGGAGTAATTTTAGGCTGGCATTCAGCCCGCCGTCTGGGTTTACTCTCCCCTGCTACTGTTTATATTGGATTTATCACTATTGATTTTGCTATTTTTGCCGAAATTTTTTGGGGGCGACTGGATAAGTCCAACTTTACTTTTACAGCCATGCCATGGCCCGATTTCAGTGCAGCATACCCACAAGTCGTTTGGCTATCTGCTTTGCTCATCTTGCTAGGTTGGCTAGCCACTTTGGGCTTGAAGCGCCAGGCAAAAACACCCATGCCAGATTTTTTCCAACAAATCTGGCAAATGTTTCCCCGATTGCGCCAATATGTTTCTTTATTGTTATTTTTATTGGCCCTATTTGTTTTTGGAATGGAAATTTTCCATCTTTGGGATATTGATCTGAACATTCTCTGGAAAAACCAAACCTATCTCACCATCAATAACCCGGTTTCTGCAGGACTGGATACCCTGCCTGGACGACTGATTCATCTGGCTTTACGCCCATTGGGATTATTGTTGGTGGCCATAAGTGTTTTTTTGTTTGTAAATCGGCGTCGTGACTGGGGAATACTATTTTTGCTGCTTAGCATTTATCCCTTTCTTATCGCGCTTGCCCAAAATTCACGCTGGGCACCGCTCTATGTGTTTTCAGCAGGTCTTATTTTCCTCTTCTTTGGCGGCATAAAACGTTATTTTCTTCCAATATTGCTATCTGGCATTTTAGGGTTTATTGCTTTTTTGAAAGTATTGGTGGGCCGTAATACCCCATTTCAAGGGCTGTCCGGCATTAGCGATACCCTTTCACTTGTTTTTGTACAATTCGATGTGCAGCTACGGCGCTGGGCGCTTGGTTTTTTCCTGAATATTTTTCAGGGCGCACAAAATATTGCGAACGCTTTTTTGATCCATCCAACCTACCCTGAAAGATATAAACTTCTCTCATTTTCTCCAACTATTTCAGCAATCGATCATTTTGACAAAATAGTTGGCACCTACTTAATCAAAATTGCTCCTGTGGTGCCTATGAATACCTATGCAGAGGCATATTTTTTTGGCGCGTTTTATTTTCTCTTTTTGTGTCTGATTTTGACCGTTTGGCTTAGAGCGATGACGCAACTTTTTTTGAGAAAAGACCTGATCGGCACGGCTTTTGCAATCTTCAGCTACTGGGTGACGTTTTACATCAGTCAATATCCTGTGCGCAATTCGATGCGGTTCATCTACTTTAGCTTGCTGATTGGCATGATCATAAACAGCACTCTTGCTATTCGCAAAACGCGAACCGACAATCTGGCACAAGAGGGGAATGAAATATGATTTATTTCGTAGGGCCGTTTCCTCCACCCCTTCATGGAATGTCGGCAATTAATCAGGCTGTTTATGAGCGGTTGATGAATGAGAAAAAAAACATCATAAAATTAGATACTGCCCCTGCCACACTCAAGCGAGATTTATTTTCTCGCCTTTCGCGCATAGGGAAAATACTAACAGCCTGGTATCGGCTGTTTTTTTCACAAGGTCAGGGTAACCTACTTTATCTTTCTCTTTCGGGGGGATGGGGACAGGTCTATGATTTGATCAGCCTGTTTATTGCTCGTTTGAAGAAGATGCGTTGCATTATTCATCATCACAATTTTTCATATCTGCAAAATAGACGTGCCCTTACCGCATTCTTGTTCCGCGTGGCTGGTGAAAATACATATCATGTGGTCTTATGTAGTGAGATGGCCAATGTCTTGTGCAAACAATATGGTCATGATCTCAAAACCCTAACGCTTTCTAACTTGAGTTTCCTTGCCAATCAAGCAACTGAATTTTCTCCCTCTCATGCGCTGCTGAAAATTGGCTTCATAAGTAACATCACTCGCGCCAAAGGAGGGGAAACTATGATTCAATTGGCGCGAAAAATCAGGGAGACAGAACTTCCCCTTAAAGTAATTATGGCGGGCCCGTGCCCGGAAGATGATTTGCAAAAGCAATTACAGGAAGCGATGTCCGAAAGCTTGCTAGAGTGGCGTGGAGCGGTCTATGGCGAAGATAAGGCAAAATTCTGGCAAGAGATTGATGTGTTGGTGTTTCCTTCTTACGAGAATGAAGCCGAGCCTCTAGTCGTTTGGGAAGCCCTCATGGCATCGTGTCCAGTGATCACCTTTCGGCGCGGATGTATCGCATCGCAAGTGGGTGATGCTGCCTTTTTGATTGACCCAGAGAAAGATTTTGTGAAAGCTACTATAGATATACTTGTTACCTGGCTTCATGACCAAAGCCAATATCTGGCTATGGCGCACCGTGCCCATTCTCGTTATTTGGCCATGGTAGAGCAGGCTTGTTCTCAGTGGCAATCTTTGTCGCAAATCATTTCGTAGCAAGGCTTTTGTCCGATAGCGGTTTTTCTGGCTACCAGTAGATGTTAAAATGAATTCTTCAATGCGCATCCTCATTGTTGGCATCAACTTTCACCCTGAACCAATCAGCACCGGAAAGTACACTGCAGAATTGGCCGTGTTTCTTGCTCAACAGGGCCTGGATGTGCGGGTAGTCACTGCCCCACCCTATTACCCCCAATGGCGGGTTTTGCCCCCTTATTCCGGACGATGGTATCGCCACGAACGATGGCAGGGAATTGACATTGTGCGTTGCCCGCTCTGGGTTCCGGCAAAGCCCAACGGCCTGACGCGTTTGCTTCACTTGTTTTCCTTTGCCCTGAGTAGTTTCCCTGCGCTTTTGACTCAAATTCCCTGGCGACCGGATGTCGTTTTGTGCATTGCCCCCGCGTTTTTAAACGCTCCCTTTGCCTGGCTCACTGCCCGCATCAGTGGCGCCAAAGCCTGGCTACACATTCAGGATTTTGAGCTGGATGCGGCCGATCGGCTGGGGATGCTGACGTTTCTCCGCCCGATCCTGGGGCTGGTGCACCGCTTCGAGCGCTGGATCCTGCGCCGATTCGACCGCCTCTCCACGATCTCCAACCGGATGGTGGAACGGCTGCTGCAAAAAGGCGTATCTCCCCAAAAAGCGTTTCTTTTCCCCAACTGGGTGGATACCCATTTGATCTATCCCCTGGCCGATCACCGGGAAACGTTACGCCGCGAGTGGCAAATTGCGGATGAAGATGTGGTGGTTTTGTACTCCGGCAATCTTGGCTATAAACAGGGGCTGGAATATCTTCTAGAAGCAGCCCGCCTGTTGCAAGCGGAGCGGCACATTCAATTTGTGTTGTGCGGAGAAGGCGCCATGCGCGCTGAGATTGAGCGGTCTGTGGAACATTTACCCAATGTTCGTTTGCTCCCTTTGCAACCCGCCGAACGCTTGAATCAACTTTTGAACAGCGCCGACATTCATGTTTTGCCCCAGCGTGCCGATGCTGCTGATCTGGTGATGCCCTCCAAACTTTCTGGCATGTTGGCCAGTGGAAAAGCCGTCATCGCCACCGCTCGCCCAGGGACCGAGCTGGCCGCGGTACTCGGTCAGGTAGGTGTCGTGGTTCCGCCTGAAGATGCCTCCGCCCTGGCGCAGGCCATTCGTGAACTGGCGCAGGATGCACCACATCGCCAAATGCTGGGGCGTGCCGGGCGCGATTGGGTTGTCGAGAACTGGTCAAAAGAGAAGGTGTTGAGGCACTTTTCTCAGGCGTTGTCTGGAATAACACGGGAAGACGTATGAAAATCAATCAGCTTACCTTTTTTCGTTTCTTAGCCGCAGTAATTGTGGTCATTTTTCACTATGGGCGAAAGTCCTATTTCGCTCGCCTTTCCCCTGCTCTGATCAGCGGGCCGGTGATGGTGCTTTTTTTCTTTGTTTTATCCGGGTTTATCATGGTGGTTGCCTATGGCGGTCAAAATGATTTGAACCGGAGCAAATATTGGTTTGCTCGTCTGGCGCGCATCGCCCCCGTCTACTACCTGGCACTGGCGCTGACTCTGTGGGGGAGGTTTGTCAGTGATGCCGAAATTCGCCTTACCCCTTTCCTTCTTCATGTGTCGTTTTTGCAAGCCTGGTCTCCAAAATATGCGTTATCGCTGAACGGCCCGGCCTGGTCCCTTTCGGTCGAGATGTTTTTTTATTTTTTGTTCCCATTTCTCCTGATTTGGCTGAAAAAACTCTCGTCCCGAGGGCTGTTGGTGTCTGCTCTAATTTTTTGGTTGGCGAGCATGGTAGTTCTTACTTTTCTTAATTCCTTTGTCAGGCCGCATTTTGATTTTATTCACGAAATTGTTTTCTATTTTCCCCCCTCGCACTTATCTTCGTTTGTGCTGGGAATGGCTGGCGGCCTGCTCTACAGGCGTCACCTGACCACCAAACGACTTTCTCCGCTTTTCTCTGCGGCGTTGACCATTTTCTCGTTTGCTTTGATTGTGTTTTTACTGCATGAACACAGCAGGCTCAAATGGCTGAGTGAATGGAGCTATGCCTATGGCTTGCTCTCGCCCTTGTTTTTGCTCTTTATCCTTTGCCTGGCCATGGATCGTTCTGTTTTGGCCCAAATTTTCTCCAACAATGCCCTGGTTTTCCTCGGTGAGTTGGGTTATTCTATCTACATTCTTCAAAATCCCCTCCACAAATTATATGAAATATACATTATGCACAATCAGGCACAGTATCTTTCAGTGCTTTCTACCTTATCCCGGGAATCTCATTTTTACCTGTATTTGCTTGCCCTGATTGTCCTTTCTGTTTTCACCTATCTGTTTGTCGAAAAACCTATGCGCCACTGGTTACGCCAAATTGCTGATAAACTTATCGCCAGAAGCAATTCGTTTGTGCCTGACCAGGTCACATAGGATCGCGAGGAACTCATGCGAAAACGTTTGCTGGTGAGTAGCATTTTTGTCATTTTTGATGTCGCTCTGTTATGGAGCATCTTCCGCCTGTCGGTGTTCCTGCGCAATTTATTCCCTTTGCGGGGCAGGTTAATCTGGGTTTTTATCGAGCCGATGGCGCAGGTGGGGATCTTGCTGGGTATTATCTTACTGGCGATTACGGGTTTATATCCTGGTTATGGCTTGACCGCGGTCAAAGAATTGGAACGTACCACCAAAGCCATTACTTTATCTTTTTTCTTGCTGGCAGCTACCTCTTACCTCAATAAGCCATTTCAAGATATTTCTCGCTTTTCGCTTGTCATCAGCTGGCTTCTTGCTCTGGTGGCTCTCCCCCTGGTGCACTTTATCTTGCGCAACCTGCTTTCGCGCTTTCGCTGGTATGGGATTCCGGTTGTGATTTTTGGTGAACCCAATGAAATGACCAAAAATATTGTGTATTCCTTGAAAAGGATGCGGCGCCTGGGCTGGCGTCCCTTGACCATTCTTCCACTCGAGGCAATCAGCGAGCGCAATCTGAAAAAATTGGAGCCAGATGTAGCCATTTTCATCCCGCCCGAAAATTTGCCGATCAATGCGCAGGCACGCCTGCTCAATCAGCATTTTCGCAAAGTCGTGCTGATTCAGCCCGCGGGGAGTTTTGGCTCCGTTTGGGTCGAGCCGCGTGACCTGGATGGACAACTTGGCCTGGAATTTCATTATCATCTTTTTGATCCCTTCCCCCGTTATCTCAAGCGTTTTCTGGATTTCACGGCCAGTTTAGTTTTACTGATGGTTTTGAGCCCTTTTCTTCTTTTCCTGGGAATCTTAATTCGCCTGGATTCACCCGGTCCTGTTTTTTATTACCAGGAGCGTTTAGGACAGAATTTCAAACGGTTTCGCGTCATTAAGTTCCGTACGATGGTGATGAATGCTGAGCAGAAACTCTCTGAATTGCTGCAAGAGCCCGCTTTGCGCCAGGAATATGAGACGTTTCACAAGTTAAACAACGACCCGCGAATAACGCGGGTGGGGAAGTGGCTGCGGCGCTTCAGTCTCGACGAACTGCCTCAGTTATGGAATGTCTTAGCCGGCGAGATGAGCCTGATCGGTCCACGTGCTTATATGCCCTCCGAATTGAAAGATATGGGCGAATATGCGCCTATCATTTTGCGCATTCGCCCCGGTCTCACCGGTTGGTGGCAGGTAATGGGAAGACACAACACCTCTTTCCAGAAGCGCCTGGAAATGGATGAATATTACATCAGTAATTGGTCTCTGTGGATGGACTTTTACATCTTGTTGAAAACCTTTATGGTAGTCCTGATGGGACGGGGGGCATAGTGAAAGACCGGCTTTCTCGGTTGATTTACTTTCTTTTGATTGCGCTGGAAGCCCTGGGCGGTCTGATTTATCTGCTCAGCCGCCCATCTGATCCTGAAAATCAATGGATTGCTGGCTTCTCTTTACCTCGCCTGACAATGCTCTTTTTATTTTCAGGCTTCGCCGCGGCTGGTTTTTTTGCCGCCTGGAAAGCCTGGCGTGAGAGAGCCTGGGGGAGTGTTTCTTGGCAAAAAGCTCAGCAATGTCCGGCTTGCCTGGCCCTGCTGGATGGGGTTACCCTTCTCTTTCTCTCTCTGTTGCTGACTCCATCTTACCGGTACGGAACATTCCAAAATTATTTTCTGGCCTCTTTGCCGGTTTTGCTTTTTTTTCTCGCCATTCTGTTACAGGCTGAATTCTTTTTCTTTCTCCCTTACCGTTTCCCCTGGCAAACGATAAGGAAACGCTTGGCCAGCCGACAAGATGTGCTCAAGCGGATAGCTCGCATTTGGCTGGTTTTGGTTTCGCTGGGCATTTTTATCGGCTGGAGTGGCGTTGGCGTACGCGGAAAATTTAACTGGTATGAAGCTGGTATTCCATTGCTCACTGCTCAAGTGTGGTATAGCCTGCTGGGGGTGTTATCTGGTTATTTCCTTCTCAAAAAAATCCATGTAGAGTTCAAGTGGCTTTCTGGCGCTGCCCTCGATTGGCTCATCGCGGGCACAATCTGGTTTGTTGCCGCCGTTCTCTGGATCCGCGCTCCTTTAGCCCCCAATTTTTTTGCCCCGGGTCCCTATCCACCCGCTTATGCTTACTACCCATATTCTGATGCAGCCACGTGGGATGTCGGTGGTCAATTCGCTCTTATTGGCCAGGGAATTGCAAATCGCAACCCTTATGCCGATCATGCCGGGCTGATGGGGCTTTTAGCCATCCTCCACCTGTTGATGGGGCAAAGCTTTGAGCGCTTGCTCGTTGCTTATGTTGCCATTTTTGCTGTTTTTCCCGTCCTTTTCTATTTTCTAGGAAAACATACACATAGCCGGCTGCTCGGTATTTTCCTGGCGCTCCTCGCTATCGTTCACGAACTGAACGCTATTGCGGCTGGCACTTTCTTGAACCTTTCGCACGTCAAATTGTTGATGACGGAATTCCCCACCGGCGTTGGCTTGCTGCTTGTTGCCCTGCTGCTCATGCGTTGGCTATCCCAACCTGCCAGCAATCAGGCCTATGCTCTTCCGCTGGGGGGGATTCTGGCTTGGCTGATCTTGGTGCGCTTTTCTACGTTGTTCCTGCCTCTTGTGGTGTTCGCTATTCTTTTCCTGGCTTTTGGACGCAACTGGAAAGGCGCAATTCGGGCCTCCTTGCTGGTCTTTTTAGCCACTTTGCTCGTGCTTTCCCCGTGGATGTGGCGTAGCTGGCGAATTGATGGCAACCCTTTCTTCTTTGCCCCTAAAGCCTCCCTCATCTTTCGTTCCACCTTCCGTAGCGGTCCTCCGGTAACACCTACCCCTGCCCCTGAAGCCACGCCGACCTCTCAATCTCAATCCGTGCTGAACCAGGCTACCATTTTCCCGTTAGAATTTTTCGCGGCAAAGGCCAACTCGCTCATCGCTCGCCCCGCCTGGCAACAAACCCTCTGGAACATCTTCAACCATTTTGTCCACAATCTGGTTACCAGCGTCCTGATTTTGCCAGTCCAACCGTTTTTCCATGATTTGCGCCACAGCATCTATACGGTCAGCCCCTTTTGGGACAAACTCAATGGCGAGTGGCGCGGCGCACTGACCTGGTGGGAAGCCCTCGGCCTGGCCCTTAACCTGGCGATCCTTTCCATCGGGTTGCTGACGGCCTGGAAAAAGCACAAAATTGCCGGTGTAGTTCCTCTTTTCCTTTTTCTTTCCTACAATCTGGCTACCGCCCTCAGTCGCACCTCAGGCGGGCGCTATCTCGTCCCGGCGATTTGGGTGGTTCTTTTCTATTACGGAGTTGGAATCATCCAGCTCCTGCAATGGCTCTTTTCGCTTTCTGGTTCACCGGTATTGACCTTCCCCCAAAATAATAACTTAAGCCCTGCTTTTTCCTACCGGAAAGGGTTTCTTTCTACCCTTCCTGCCCTTTTATTTGTGATCACGATGGTGGCGTTTGATTTCGTTGTGCCTCAACGTTACCCCAAATTGAGCGATGGCCAGGTGCTCACCTATGCCATTCAACACGGCTATTTTGCTGGCACAACCATGAATACTGCCGATTTGCGCACTTTTCTACAGAAAAACCCGAAGAGACAGGCGCTGATCGGACGGGTGCTTTACCCCCGCTTTTACGACCTTAACCAGGGCGAACTGGCCTGGACTCAGGATGAAAATTCCGTCCGACCCTTTCCCCGCATCACCTTTACGCTGATTGGTCCCCAAGGCGAATTTGGCGTTTCTCTGCCGCAGCGCAAACCTCCGGCCGAATTCCCCAATGCGATCGATGCCATTGTGTTTGGCTGCCCTCATGTGCCTGCTGCGAATGAAAAGGGACGGCTATCCCCTTACTATGATGCCCTGGTCGTGATTCTGCTCACTGATCATGGCCCGGTGATGTATTCGCGGCAGCCGGATGCTCCCCTGGCCTGCCCTCTGCCAGAGCCGGTTTGCACCAGTCGCAAAGATTGCAAATAGCCCTTACCACGCCACCAGGAAGATCAAATCGTTGACGTTCGTGCCGGTGGGGCCAGGACGTAGCAGATCGCCCAGGGCGGCGAAGAATGTGTACGAATCGTTCTCAGACAGGTGGTGGGCTACCTCCAACCCAAGCGTTTTCCCCCGCTGATACGTTTCCCCGCTGACCACGGCCCCGGCCGCGTCGGTGGGGCCATCCTCCCCGTCGGTTGCCAGGGCAATCAACCGAATATCCCGTTGACCGGCCAACAGCGGCACGCTCGCCAGCGCCAGTTCCTGGTTGCGCCCGCCTCGCCCGCCTCCACGCAGGGTGACCGTGGTTTCCCCGCCGGCCACGAGGCAAAATGGCCGTTGTCGCCTGGTGAGCGCTTCGAGAAAACAGGCTGATAATTGTTCGCCCACCTGCCGCGCCTCTCCCTGCCAGGTACTCCCCAGAGATTCACTGGCAAAGCCTTCTTCTTCAGCTTGCGCCAGCGCAGCCTGGAGGGCAAGGGCGTTATCGCCAACAATCATATTTTGGACGGTTTCCAGCCGTGGATCGCCAGGCTTGAGCGTCTCTGGGGTGTTGTGCAGCGCCGAAAGAATCGCCGGCGGAATTTGAGCCGTGAGCCGATATTTTTCCAGCACGGCGAGGGCATCGTCCCGGCGGGTTGGATCGGGAGCCGTGGGGCCGGAGGCAATGGCCTCCAGCGGGTTGCCGAGGACATCCGAGAGAATCAGGCTGAATACCCGCTTTGCTGGCGTCAGGCGCAGCAGCCCCCCGCCTTTGATTTGATCCAGATGCCGGCGCAGGATGTTGATTTCGTCAATGCGCGCCCCGCAGGAGAGCAGCAGGGTGGTGAGGGCGCGTAAGTCATCGAGGGAGATTCCCGGCCACGGTGCGCTGACCAGGGCTGAGCCGCCGCCGGAGATCAGGCAAATCAGCGTGTCATTTTCCTGCAGTGCACGCACCCATTCTATCACTCGCCGGCCGGCCAGCAGGCTGCGTTCGTCTGGGAGGGGGTGGCCGCCTTCTATAACGGTCAGCCGGCTAAGGGTCGGGAGAGATGCGTGTTTGGTTACGGCAAGGCCTGCGGTCAGGGGAAGGCGTCTGGCGAGGGCTTCCAGCATGGGCAGGGCGGCTTTCCCAATCGCCAACCCATAGATGCGCCCGCTTGTCTTTAGCGGGTGAGCCTCCAGGTAGCGTTCTACCGCCGCGCCGGGTTCGACCGCCCGGATGGCCGCGGCCAGGATGCGCAGCAAACGCGGGTCGCGCAGGCTTTCGGTGGAGAAACGATTTGCGTCCATTTCTGTTATCATATCAGAAATTAAAAAATGGAGCGTGAGATGACCAAGCCAAAGGTTTTTGTGACTCGCCTGATTCCCGAAAAGGGGTTGAACCTGGTGAGAGAATTTTGCGATGCCGACATCTGGCCTAATGAGTTGCCCCCTTCGCGCCAGGAGTTGCTGGAGCACGTGCGTGGCGTGGAGGGATTGCTGTGTTTGTTGACCGACCGCATTGATGGCGAGGTGATGGATGCCGCTGGTCCGCAGTTGAAGGTGATTAGTAATCATGCGGTTGGCTTCGATAATATTGATGTGGAGGCGGCTACGGCCCGTGGCATTGCGGTTGGCAATACGCCGGATATTCTCACTGATGCTACCGCCGATTTTACTTTTGCGCTGATGATGGCTGCCGGGCGGCGCTTGCTGGAGGGGGTGCGCTATGTTCGCGAAGGGAAATGGAAGACCTGGCATCCTTCGCTGTTGTTGGGGGTGGATTTTCGCGGGGCCACCTTGGGGCTGATCGGTTTTGGGCGCATTGGTAAGGCTATGGCGCGGCGCGCCGCAGGGTTTGAGATGCGGGTGTTGTATTACGATCCGCAAGAGACGCAAAGTGACCCGCGGATTCGTGCCCAGCGGGTGGAGTTCGATACTTTGCTGGCGGAATCGGATTTTATTTCGCTGCATACGCCGCTCACGCCCCAAACACATCACCTGATCGATGCCGCGGCGTTGAGCAAAATGAAGCCTACCGCCGTGCTGGTGAATACCTCGCGTGGCCCAGTGGTGGATTTGGAGGCGCTCTATGTGGCGCTAAAGGAGCATCGTATCTTTGCCGCCGCGCTGGATGTCACCGAGCCGGAACCGCTTCCGCCCGATAGCCCGTTGTTGACGTTGGATAACGTGGTGATTACGCCCCATATCGCCAGCGCCAGTAAGACGACGCGCGAAAAAATGGCCTGGATGGCAGCCCAAAATTTAATTGCCGGTTTGAAGGGGGAGCATTTGCCTAACTGCGTCAACCCGCAGGTGTATCAGCTGGTGAAGTAGGGTCATTAGTCCTTATTTGCAATAGCCAACTCCGCATCGAATGACACGAATACGGTAAATTTTCTTCGGGAAATTCGTGAAAATTCGATGTAAAAGAGAACTGAGCCTTATTGCAGATAAAGTCTATTCCAAAGCGACGGGCTGGTTTCTTTGCGCCGATTCGATCAGGGCCAGGATGGTGGCAATGTTGCCGCGGCTTTCGTCCAGGCTGATGCGAGGGGGCTTGCCCAGCAGGATGGCGTCACACAGGTCTTCCACTTCGCCCAGATAGAGCTCTTGCCCGGCGATTGCGATGGTTTCGGTCTGTTCGCCGCGGGTCAGGTAGATTTGAGTGTCGCGACCGGGCTTGAAGGGGAGAGGGATTTCCAGGCGGCCTTCACTGCCGATGAATTCCATGAAGGTGCGGAAGGATGCAGCGAAACTGCTGGTGAACTGGGCGAAGACCTCCCCGGGGAAGCGCATCTGGCCGATAAACGTTTCATCGCTTCCCGCCGGACCTCTGGCCTGCCAGCCGAAGACTTCGAGCGGTTCTGCCCCGAGGACGAAGCGCGTGTAGCTGATGGGGTAACAGCCTACATCCCAAATGCTTCCGCCGCCCATGGCCGGGTCGAAGCGGAAGTTGCCGGGGCGGTTGAGGGTGAACATGAAAGCGCCGTGTACCAGACGCAATTGCCCCAGGGTGCCGCTGGTGACGATCTCTTTGACTTTTAGCGTTTGGGGGTGATGCCGATACATGAATGCCTCAGCCACGATTTTGCCATGTGCCTGGGCGGTGGCCTGGATGGCATCCACTTCGTCCAGGCGGAGGGCAAGGGGTTTTTCACATAGCACGTGTTTACCCGCTTGCACGGCTTTAATTGTCCATTCGGCGTGCAAGTGATTGGGGAGGGGGTTGTAGATGACGTCAATTTCGGGGTCGGCGAGCAGCTCTTCGTAGCTGCCGTAAGCGCGCGGGATGTGCCATTGGCGGGCGTAGGCTTCAGCGGTGGAGAGGCTCCTCGAAGCGACGGCCAGCAGTCGGGTCCGCGGCGAGGCGGAGAGGATGGGAATCAGGGCGCGGTTAATGCGCGCCGTGGAGAGGATTCCCCAATGGAGTGGGCGCCCGGTCATTTTTTATCAACCTTTGAGCGAACCGGCCAGCAGCCCGCGCAGGAAGTATTGACCGAGGAAGATGTAAACGAGCAGAGTGGGCAGGGCGGTCAGGAATGCGCCCGCCATCTGTACGTTCCAGGCGATGATTTGGCTGCCAGCCATGTTGTTCAGGGCTACGGTGATTGGCCATTGGTCGTTGCCGGTGAGTACGACGGCGAAGAGGAAATCGTTCCAGGCGGAGGTGAATTGCCAGATGAGGACGACTACGAAACTGGGGATGGAAATGGGGAGAAGAATCCAGCGATAGACGCCGAGCATATCCGCACCGTCAATGCGGGCGGCTTCGATCAGTTCCTGCGGCAAACTGGCGTAGTAGTTACGGAAGGTGAGGGTGGTAATAGGGATGCCGTAGATGACGTGAGCGGCGATCAGGCCGGGAATGCCAGTGAGATGAATGGCTTTCATGAATTGCACCAGAGGGATGAGAATGCTCTGGTAGGGGATGAACATGCCGAAAAGGATGAGGGGAAAGATGAAATCGGCGCCTTTGAATTTCCATTTGGCCAGCACGTAACCGTTAATTGAACCAATGAACGAGGAAATCAACGTAGCCGGAATGACCATGACGAAGCTATTGCGCAGGGAGGGGGCGAGATGGCGGAAGGCTGCGATGTAGTTGTCAAAGGCGATGCCGCGCGGTAAGGCCCACATGGTTTTGAGATCTACTTCATCAAAGGCCTTGAAGCCGGTGATGAGCATTACATACATGGGGATCAGGTAAAAAACGGCCATGAAAATCAGCGGGCCATAGAGCCAGTTTTTGCCGAGGCGGAAAGATTTCAAGTTCATAGTTGCTTCTCGCTCCGCAGGGTGAACCACAGGTAGGGGATGATGAGGGCGGCAACGCTGATCAACAGCAGGGTGGCAATGGCGGCGCCGCGGCCGTAGAAGAGGCCATCGAACGTGGTCTGCCACATGTAAATAGCCGGCACATCCAACGGGAGCTGTTTGCCGGCGATGGCGATGATCAGGTCAAATACTTTGAGGGAGATGTGCCCTAAAATGATGAGGGCGCTCAGGGTGACGGGGGTCAGAATGGGCAAAATGATGTAGCGATAGATTTGAAATTCGCTGGCGCCATCAATTTGGGCAGCTTCGCGCAATTCGTGGGGGATGGAGCGCAAACCGGCCAGATACAAGGCCATGGTGTAGCCAGACATTTGCCAGATGGCCGCCAGGGCCACGGCGGCGATTCCCCACGTGGGGGTGGTGTGCCATTGATTGATGAGAAAATCGAGATGAAGGTAAGAAAAGAGTAGATTGAAGCCGCTCATGCGGCTGCCACCGGCTGGATTCATCAACCAACGCCAGACTACGCCGGTGACAATGAACGAGATGGCCATCGGGAAGAGAAAAAGGGTGCGGAAAAAGGCCTCGCCTTTCAAGCCTTGATCCAGCATGACGGCGAGCAAAAAGCCGAGGATGATACAGCCAATGACGAAAACCAGGGTGAAGATGACGGTGTTACGAATGTCCACCATGAAGCGAGGATCGGAGAACAGGTTGATATAGTTGTTCAGGCCGTTCCATTCGAAGTTGGGGGTCAAGCCTTTCCATTTGGTGAGTGAAACCCGAATGGACCAGCCAATAAAGCCGTAAATAAAGATGAGCACTGCCAGGATGGAGGGCAATACCAGCAGGAAAGATAAATACCGATCCTTGTTTTTGAACATGAGACACCTGCTCTCTGAGCGCGAGATGGAAAAAACACAGATGTTGGATTTTATATGAGTATACCAGAAGGGGCTTCACCGCTTTGGTGAAGCCCCATCGAAAAGCGGGACGATTTACTTGCAGGGGCCAGAAGACTTGCAGGCCGCTACCAGGGCGGACTGGAAATTGTCCACGTTGTTATCGGCCAGGAACAGGCCGAGGGCGGTGTCAATTTCGCTCTTCCAGGAGTCGTTGGCTACCACACCATGTGTCAACGAGCCGACCACGATGTTGCTGGCCCAGTCATCCATGGCCGACTGGAGGTATTCGCCGAACAGGGCCTTGTCGCAGTCGGTGCGGGCGCAAATGGAGCCTTTGACCGGGTTGAAGGCCTCTTGACCTTCCTTGGAGCCAGCCACTTTCAGCCAGGCAATAGCGGCATCCGGATCGGGCGCGCCGACGGCCAGGACAAAAGAGTCTGACAGGAATTGGAAGACGCCCACCGTACCGGGAACCGGTGCCCAACCGTAATCGGTTTTGGGAGCCTTGCCGAGTTCGCGGAAGTAGCCTTCGGCCCAGTCGCCCATCACGTTGAAGGCCGCATCGCCGTTGACGACGAGTTGAGCGGCATCTTGCCAGGAGAGCGAGGCCGAATCGGTATTGGCGTAGGAGAGGGCTTTCTGGAAGTTTTCGATAGCGGTCTTGACTTCGGGGCTGCCCCAGTCCGTCGTGCCATTCCACAGGCCGTTGTATTTATCCGCGCCGAGGGTGCCGAGCAGAACGGTCTCAAAGAGGTGCATCTTGGTCCACTGTTCGCCTACAGCCAGCGGCACGATGCCAGCGGCTTTGAGTTTTTCCATCGCGGCGAACCATTCGTCAATGGTGGTGGGAACGGCGATGTTGTTATCGGCCAGGATCTTGGGGTTGTACCACAAGACGTTCGCGCGGTGAATGTTGACTGGCACGGAGTAAATCTTGCCATCCTGCGAAATCAGCGGGATGAGGGTCTTGGGCATTACCTCCAGCCAGCCTTCGGATTCGTACAGGTCGTTCAGGGGCTGAATCTGATTGCCGGCGACATAGGTGCCGATCAGTTCCTGCCCGGCGTGACCCTGCCAGGAATCCGGCGGATCGCCAGCCTGCAGACGGGTGGCCAGGACGGCGCGCGCGTTGGTGCCGGCGCCACCGGCAACCGCGGAATTGACGAATTCAATATCCGGATATTTGGCGTTGAAGACCTTGATCATGGCCTCCAGGCCAGCCGCTTCACCGCCGCCGGTCCACCAGGAGAACACTTCTACTTTTTTGCCCTGGGCCGGAGGCTGAGTGGCCTCAGCGG
>DAOUAN010000154.1:0-87104 GCA_034433385.1 Anaerolineales bacterium
TCCCCCTTTGGGGACTTCGCAACTCCGCATCGAATGACACGAATACGGCAAATTTTCTTCGGGACATTCGTGAAAATTCGATGCAAAAGAGAATTGAGCCTTATTGCAGATAATGACTTATCCCGAACTCAGGTTAAAATAAAAACATGAGCGAATCGTTGAAAATCATCATCCCTATGGCCGGGTGGGGTACGCGCATGCGCCCCCATACCTGGAGCAAACCCAAACCCCTGGTCAGCGTGGCGGGGAAGACCGCCCTGGAACATTTGCTGGATATGTTCCAGACTCTGCCGACCTCGCTGGAGGTAGAGTATGTTTTTATCGTCGGCCCCTATTTGGGCGAGCAACAAATCCCGGCCTTTGTTCAGGAACACTATCCTCACCTGAAGGCGCACTACGTGGTGCAGGCCGAAATGAAGGGGCAATCTCATGCCTTGTGGTTGGCGCGGGAATACCTGCAAGGCCCAATGCTGATGTGCTTCTCCGACACGCTTCTGGAGACAGATTTTTCCTTCCTCGCTAGCGAGCAAGCTGATGTGGTAGCCTGGGTGATGCCCGTGGAGGATCCACGTCGCTTTGGGGTGGCCGAAGTAGGCGCCGATGGTTGGGTGCAACGCTTCATTGAGAAGCCCTCTAGCCTGGAAAATAACCTGGTGGTGGTAGGATGCTATTATTTCCGCCAGGCCGAATCACTATTGGCGGCCATTGAAGAACAGATGCGGCGGGGGGTGATGCTTAAAAATGAGTATTTTTTGACCGATGCGATCACCATCATGATCGAACATGGCGCCAAAGTGCGCACCGAACAGGCAAAAGGCTGGTTCGACACCGGCACAATCGAAGCCACGCTGGATACCAACCGTATTCTGCTCGCCCGGGGGGCCGATAACTCCTCCGAAGCGGCAACCCGCCCCACTGTCCGGATTGAACCGCCGGTGTATATCCACCCCAGCGCCGAGGTGGAGGCCGCCGTCATTGGACCGTATGTTTCCATCGGGCCGCGTTGTCGCATCAGCCAGGCCGTGATTCAGGATAGCATCATCGAGGAAGGCACAGAAATCCGCCGCGCCGCACTGAAACATTCATTCATCGGCCGAAATTGTTACATCGAAGGTCAGGCAAATCAAGAGGCACCCGCATCTTTGAACATTGGCGATCATTGCCGTGTGGTTTCGGGGTAGGCGCAACGCGTCCTACCCTTTTTGTTTGGATCAGTACAATGACCCTGGTCGAGTGTCGCTCAGATAGTGAGTATGCCGAACGGCCGCTGGCTTTGACCTGGCAGGGAGAACGCCGGCAAGTGACCGAAATCGTGCAGCGCTGGCGCGAACCTGGGAAAAAGGTCTTTTTGGTAAAAACAAGCGATGAGCAGTTTTTTCAGTTGACCTATTACGAATCTTCCGACCAGTGGGAGATTCGCTTGAAGTGAAATTCCAACCCAACAGGAGATTCCATGCAAGAAGTAACGAATGTTCAACGGCTTTCCAAACGGGTGGCAGGGCTGAAGCCCTCCGGCATCCGCAAGTTTTTTGATATTGCAGCGACGATGAAGGATGTGATCTCCCTGGGCATTGGCGAGCCCGATTTCACCACGCCACGCCCGATTCTGGAGGCAGGAATTCGCTCGCTGCAAAACGGTGAGACGCATTACACCTCCAACCACGGTAAACTGGAGTTGCGCCAGGCCATTGCAGAGAATTTGAAACGTCTGTATGGGGTTAGTTACGATCCAGCCCATGAGATTGTGGCGACAGTGGGGGTTTCGGAGGCGCTGTACCTGACGATGACGGCTTTGCTGGACCCCGGCGATGAGGTGATTATCCCCACGCCTTGTTTTGTCTCCTATCAGGCAGAGGTGATTCTGGCGGGCGGCGTGCCGGTGGAAATTCCTGCCCGCCTTGAAAATGATTTCATGGTGGATCCGGACGACATCCGCAAGGCGATCACGCCGCGCACGAAGGCGATCTTTATCGGCTATCCTTCCAACCCAACCGGCGCAGTAGCCACTCGCCAGGTGCTGTTGGAAATTGCCAATCTCGCTGAAAAGCACGACCTGTTGCTGATTTCAGACGAAATCTACGACCGCCTGGTTTACGACTTTGAACATGTGTGCGTCCCCTCGCTGGGCGAGAGCATTCAGCGCCGAACCATTTTGCTGGGCGGATTCTCCAAAGATTATGCCATGACCGGTTGGCGCATTGGGTACGCCTGCGGGCCGCGCGATCTGATTCAGGGCCTGGTGCGCGTGCATCAATACACGATCATGTCGGCACCAACCACGGCTCAAGATGCCGCCATTGAGGCCCTGAAGAGCGGTGAACCGTATGTGCAGGAAATGGTGAAAGAATATGATCGCCGCCGCCGTTTGATTGTGGACGGCCTGAACCGCCTCGGGTTGAAGACCTTTGAGCCGCGCGGCGCGTTCTATGCCTTCCCCAACATCCAGGCCTCCGGCATGGACGATGAAACCTTCGCCGAAAAATTACTGCGCGAAGAGGGGGTCGCTGTTGTGCCGGGCAATGCCTTTGGCCCTGGCGGCGAAGGCTTTGTGCGCGCCTGCTATGCCACAGCCTACGAGAAAATCGAAGAAGCGCTCCATCGCATGGAACGCTTTATGACCCGCCACGGCTAAGGAGCGCCGGCATCGGCAGCCTTCCCCTGTCGCCACGTTCCAGACTTCCGCAATCTTGCAAATTGCGGAAGTCTTTTTGTTCCTTTGCCGGCGCGGAAACAGCATGGTGTAAAATTATTTTGTATTTCACATCCCTATGCGTTGGGAAAACACATTCCACCAGGCGGAGGTTTGCATGGATTACACAACCATTCTGACAGAAAAACGGGGACGGGTAGGGTTAATCACCCTGAATCGCCCGCAAGCCATGAACGCCCTCAATCACACCCTGCTCTCGGAATTGATGAGCGCCCTGGAGGCCTTTGATGCCAGCGACGAGATCGGCGCCATGGTCATCACCGGCAGTGAAAAAGCCTTCGCTGCCGGCGCAGACATCAAAGACATGGCCGAAGCCTCGGTGGTGGACATGCTCCTGCGCGGCACCATTGACCTGTTTGACCGCATCCGTCGCATCAAAAAACCGGTCATCGCGGCCGTTTCTGGTTGGGCTTTGGGCGGTGGCTGCGAACTGGCCCTTTCCTGCGACCTGATTGTGGCCTCCGAAAGCGCCAAATTTGGCCAACCTGAGATCACGATTGGCGTCATCCCCGGCGCTGGCGGCACCCAACGGCTGGCGCGTCTCCTGGGCAAGCATCTGGCAATGGAAATGGTGTTGAATAACCGCACCCTTTCCGCCAGCGAGGCGCTGCAATTTGGCCTGGCCAACCGCGTAGTGCCAGTGGAACGTTACCTGGACGAGGCTCTGGCCCTGGCCGAAGAGATCGCCTCGCGCGCCCCCCTGGCCGTGCGCATGGCAAAAGAAGCCATCAACGCCGCTTTTGAGACCAGCCTGAGCGAAGGGCTGATGGCCGAACGACGCAACTTCTACCCCCTCTTTGCCACCGAAGACCAAAAAGAAGGCATGAAAGCCTTCCTCGAAAAGCGTAAACCGCAGTGGAAAGGAAAGTAACATCCGCCGCCAAGAAAACCATGACCAGTTACCGTGACTTGTGGAAAGCCTTGCAAAGCCTGGGGCTGGGCGAAAAGCCGGTGATTGTTCATGCCTCCCTCAAAGCCTTCGGGCACATCCCCGGTGGCGCAGAGACGGTGGTTCACGCCCTGCTCAACACAGTAGGCGCCATCGTGGCCCCTGTGTTCACCTACAAAACCATGGTCATCCCCGAGGTGGGGCCGCCCAACAACGGCCTCACCTACGGCAGCGGGCACAACCTGAACAAAATGGCCATCCCCTTTACGCCAGATCTCCCCGCCGACCCGCTGATGGGAATATTGCCCGAAGCCGTCCGCTTGCATCCTCGCGCCAAACGCAGCCATCATCCCATTCTTTCTTTCGCCGGTATCGGCGCCGACGCCATTCTGGCGACCCAAACCCTGTTCAACCCACTGGCGCCCATCGGCGCCCTGGCAAAACAAAACGGCTGGGTCCTGCTCATGGGCGTGGATCACACCACCAACACCAGCATTCATTACGCCGAAAAGCTGGCCGGGCGCAAACAATTCGTCCGCTGGGCGCTGACGGACAATCGCATCGTGGAGTGCCCCGGCTTCCCTGGCGATTCCTCTGGCTTTCAAGAAATTGCCCCCGATCTCGAAAAAGTAAGCCGCTGGGCCAGCGTAGGAGAGGCCACCATTCAGGCCATCCCACTCCAAACCCTGTTGAGCACAGTGGAAAACCGCATCAAAGAAAACCCGCTGGCGTTACTCTGCCAGCGGGAAGATTGCGAACGTTGCCGCGATGTGCGCGCCGCGCTCAACGGGCGCTAACATAAGTTTTGTGCCATCAGGAGCAATTTACTGAACCTCGCCACTGAGGTCGTTTTTCACGCTTTGTCCGCCAGGTGCACAAAAGTTAGGCGAATCATTGCAGGGTGATCTCCTCCACGCGCCAGTTCTCCTCGCCCATCAGCCGCTTGAGGCGTTCCAGCAGCTCTGGGCAAATGCGCGTCGTGTCATTGGGGAAATCAATCAGGTGGCCTTTTCCTTCTTCAAAAATTTGAAAACTAAAGCGATCGCGGCCGTGATAAGAAATCAAGGTCCCATAAATGGTTCTGATGCGCCGCTTGTCGCGCTGTCGGTCGCCGCTAGGGCGTAAAAAGATGGTGATTTGCCGCGGCGGGCGTTCGTTGACGTTTTCGGTGACGAAGGGCATGTAGAGCGAAGGCAGGCGAACAGGGGATTCAGCCCCTCCCATCGAAGAGGCCAGCAAAAGCGCTTCGCCGCCGGGACTTGAGGCGGATTCCGTTTTCGCAGCCGGGCTCTCCACTCGAAGCGTTTCCATGCGCCGCGGCGGTTCAGGGGATTCTGGGCGAGCGGCCAGGGAGGCAGCCTCAAAGGTGGGTTGCCATTCTTCCTCCCAGCCTGGCGGGAAGGCCTCCGGCGGCGGGGGCATATCGTCTTCCGCCCAATCCTCGGCGGGGGGAGGAGGCGGGGGAGTGAGATCGGCCGTCGGTGGGGGCGGTGCGGGGGCGCGCCGCGGCTGGGGGGTAGGCTGCGGCTTGAGGGCAGAATCCGGCGAGGGCGGCGCGGGATCCGCATTTTCTTCATCCGCCGCAATGACCATTTTGAACTCGGTTTTGATGTCATCTACCAGCACCTTCGGCGGGCTGGATTGCGCATCTACCTTGCCTTCAACGATGATGATTTGCCCAACAGCGATTTGTGCCGCGTATTTGCCCCAGGTGCGGGAGAACAGCACCAGCTCGATGTTGCCTTGAATATCTTCCAGGGTGACAAAGCCCATCGGCTTGCCGGTTTTGGTCTGGTAGGGACGGATGCTGGTGATCAGGCCGGCCACGCGGACTTTTTCTTCGTGGGCGGCTTCGGCCAGCTGACTGGAGAAGTGGCTGACCACCTTGACCAGGGTGGGCTGGTAGGGGGTGAGGGGGTGGTCGGAGATGTACAGGCCGATGAGTTCGCGCTCCCAGTTGAGCATCTCGCGCCGATCCACTTCGGTGGCTTCGGGCAGGGCAATGGTCTCGGTGACGCCGGTGGTTTCGCCGAAGAGGGAAAGCTGACCAGCCTGGGCGGCGCGGAAGTGGCTGGCGCTGACGGAGATGATGCGTTCGAGAGCGGCCAGCAGGGCAGCGCGGTTGCCAAAGCGATCCAGGGCACCGACCTTGATCAGACATTCCAGGGCACGGCGGCCAACGGCGCGCAAATCGACGCGGCGGGCAAAGTCATTCAAATCTTTGAACGGCTCGTTGCCCCGGGCAGAAAGGATCACGTTTACCGCACCTTCGCCGACGTTTTTGATGGCGCCAAAGCCAAAGCGAATGGCCGGCCCCTGGGGCAGGTCTTCGATGGTGAAATCCCAGTGCGAGGCGTTGATGTCTGGCGGTAAGACCGGAATGCCCATGCTGCGGGCATCGGCGATGTAGAGGGCCACTTTTTCGGTCTCGTTGCGGGTGACCGACATGAGCGAACTCATGTATTCGGCCGGGTAGTGGGCTTTGAGGTAGGCGGTTTGGACAGCGATCACGCCGTAATCGGCGGCATGGCTTTTGTTGAAGCCGTAACGGGCGAATTCTTCCCAGTCGGAGAAAATTTGGTTGGCCACATCTTCGGGGATGCCTTTTTTCGCCGCGCCTTTGACGAATTTTTCACGGTGCTTTTGCAGTTTTTCGGCGATTTTCTTGGCAATGGCCTTGCGCAGATCATCGGCTTCGGATTGGGTGTAGCCAGCCAGCTGCACGGCGGCATTCATCAGTTGTTCCTGATAGACCGGGATGCCGTAGGTATCCTGGAAGATCGGGCGCAGGGCTTCGTGGCGATATTCGACTTCTGCCTCGCCGTGCATGCGGGCGATGTAATCGGGGATGAATTGCATTGGGCCGGGGCGGTAAAGCGCCACCATGGCGATGACGTGATCCAGGGTTTGGGGCTTCATCTGCACCAGCCAGCGGGTCATTCCGCCGCCTTCCAGTTGGAAGACGCCGAGGGTCTGTCCATTGCCCAGAAGTTCGAATGCCTTGGGGTCGTCGAGGGGAATGTTGCTGAGGTCAAAGTGAACGCCATGGCGTTTTTCGATGAGGGCGCAAGCGCGCGCCATCACGGTGAGGGTAGCCAGGCCGAGGAAATCCACCTTGAGCATCCCCAGCGATTCGAGGATGCCCATTTCAAATTGGGTGACGGTTTTGATGGGGGTATCTTCAGCGTTGGAGGTAGGGCGATGTAGGGGCAGATATTCCACCAGAGGGCGATCGCTGATCACCACGCCGGCGGCATGGGTGCCTGCATTGCGCACCGTGCCTTCCATTTTGGCGGCGGTATCCACCAGTTCGCGCATGTAGGGGGTGGATTCGTACATCTGTTTGAACTCTGGCACGGCCAGGGCATCTTCCATCGTCACCGTTTTGCCGGAGACGAAGGGGACGAGTTTAGCCAGGCGATCTACTTCGGAAAGGGGGATATCCATCACTCGCCCAACATCGCGCAGGGCGGCTTTTGTGCCCATGGTGCCAAACGTGATGATTTGGGCCACTTTGTCATCGCCGTATTTGTGGGCGCAATATTCGAGCATTTCGCTGCGGCGGTCGTCGCGAAAGTCCAGATCAATATCGGGCATGGAGATACGTCCCGGGTTGAGGAAGCGCTCGAAGATCAGGTCGTGCTCGATGGGATCCACCATGGTGATCTCAAGGCTGTAGGCGACGATGGATCCTGCCGCCGAACCGCGCGCGTTGTACCAGATGCCATTTTCGCGGGCATGACGGCACAAATCCCAGACGATGAGGAAGTAGGCATCAAAGCCCATGTCATGGATCACGCGCAATTCATAGTCGAGGCGCTGGCGGATTTTTGGGTCGGAGGCCTTGTTTCCGTAGCGACGTTGCAATCCCTGTTCACACAGATGGCGCAGATAAGTCTCAGCGGTGTGCCCTTCAGGGACGGGGAATTCGGGCAGGTGGTAGCCCTTGAAGGACAGGTCCACATGGCAACGCTCGGCGATGAGCAGGGTATTGCTGAGCGCCTCAGGGACTTCGGCGAAGAGGGCGGCCATCTCCTGCGGGGTGCGCAGGTAGTAAGAGGCATCGGTCATCCGCATCCGATCGGGGTCGGAGAGCGTGGAGTTGGTTTGGATGGCGAGCAAAATGTCCTGGAGGCGGGCGTCTTCAGGGTTAATGTAATGGACATCGTTGGTGGCTACATAGCGGGCTTCGTAGCGTGCGCCTAATTCAACCAATTTGCGGTTCAAGTCGGTGATTTCTTTGATGTTGTGGTGCTGCAGTTCGACAAAGAAGCGGTCGCGGCCAAAGACATCAAAGTACCAGTTCATGCGGCGCACGGCTTCTTGAGGATTTTCTTCGAGCAAGGCGCGCGGAATTTCGGCGGACATGCAGCCGGTGGTGCAAATCAGCCCTTCAGAGTGGGCGGCCAGAAATTCGTGGTCAATGCGTGGATAGTAATAAAAGCCCTGAAGCTGGGCGGCGGAAGCAATTTTGAGCAGGTTCTTGTAGCCGGTCTCGTTTTCGGCCAGCAGCAGGAGATGATAGGATTTTTTGTCTAACTTGGGGTCGCGGTCGGTCATGCCGCGTGCCGCCATGTAAGCCTCCAGCCCAATGATCGGCTTGATCCCGGCGGCAGTAGCGGCATTGTAGAAGTCAATGACACCGAACATCGTGCCGTGATCGGTGATCGCAACCGCGGGCATGTTCAGTTCTTTGACGCGTTTCACCAGCTTCTTGATGTTGGAGAAGCCATCAAGCAAGGAGTATTCGGTGTGGACGTGGAGGTGAGCAAATGTCATGTCGGTTAAATAGCAAAAGAAGGGGCAATGAAGCAAGCAGGGGGTAAAACGATTATAGCACGGCGATGGAGAAAGAGAACAAAGTCACGTATAATCGGATAAAGTTGTTTCTCGCCTACTTCAGGAGAGCGCCACCATGCCTTTTACCCCTGTCTATTATTCTCAGCAAGACCCGGCCTGGAAAAACGTCAAAATTGGCTTCAGCCATGAGACCATCGGTCACGTGGGTTGTGCCCTGACCAGCGTGGCCATGTTGTTGAGCGGGCACGGCTTCCCCGAAACGCCAGAAAGCCTGAACAAAAGATTGAAAAACAACGGCGGCTTTGTGGACGCGGCCATCGTGTGGAGCGCGGTCAGTGCAATTTATCCGCAAATCAAAACCAAGCCTTTGATTCTTTGCTACGATACCGACGCCCCACTGGCTCAAATCGACGCGGCGCTCGCCGCCGGACAACCAGTCATCGTGCAGGTTGATAGTTCGCCAGCGCCCGGCCTGCAAACGCATTGGGTGGTGCTTTATGCCCGCCAGGACAATGACTATCTCATTCTCGATCCCTGGCCCTATCCGCCAGAAAGCGGCAAAAATGTGCTGCTGATGTCCCGTTACAGCCAGGGAAAGCCGCTTAAAAAGACAATTACCGCGGTGGTTATGTACGAGTGTCCATCTTCTGGCGGAACGATTCCGCTGCCGCCGCCGCCCGCCACCACCGAGACCAACCTGTTTTTGCAGGTTTCGGCCAGCGCGGCCGCCGGTTTGCGCCTGCGCAATCAACCGACATTGGATGCGAATACGCTGACCATCGAACCGCCGGGCACGCGGCTGCGGGTCATCGAGCCAGAATCGGTGGCCGAACCGAAGATCGGCGTTTACAACCAGTGGATTCGGGTGCGCGACCCGAATGGGCAGGAAGGCTATGTGGCCGCCTGGTTTGTCGAACGCGCTACACCGGTCGAGGTACCGCCTCCGCCTCCCAGCCCGGAACCTCCACCCCCGCCAGAGCCACCTGCGCCACCTCCCAGCCCCCAGCCCGAAGAGCCAGCGGCTGAACAGGAAAAACTGGTCGTCATGGTTTCGTCAAGTGTGGGCGCAAGTGGATTGCGTTTGCGCCAGCAACCCAGCCTCGGCGGGGCGTTGATTACCGTCCTGCCCGCCGGAGAACGCCTGACCGTGCTGGAGAAGCCAGAAGTAGCCCGCCCGAAGATCGGCAAGGCCAATCAGTGGCTGTATGTGCGCGATAGCGCCAAAAACCGGGGCTACGTCTCGGCGCAATTTGTGCGGGAAGCAGCCGAAGAAACTCCGCCCGCGGCGGACGAGATTCCTCCCGCCGGGCCGCCGACCGCCCCGTTGATGGTCACGGTTTCAAGCCTGGCCGCGGCCGGACTGCGCTTGCGAAAACAGGCCAGCCTGAGCGGAGAGACGATCACCATCCTGCCGCCTAAGACTTTGCTTCTCGTTTTGGAAGATGCCAGCAGCGCCGGGCCGAAGATCGGCGTGTACAATGAATGGTTGCAGGTACGCGAGCCCGGAGGAAAAGAAGGCTACGTGGCGGCCTGGTATGTGAAGGCGGCGTAACGCGGGTAGCCTTGCACCGAGAGGCCACTGTTTTAAGGCAGCGTCTGATTCAGCGCCTGGATAAAGACCTCCACCATGCGCTCGATGTTAATTTCTTGAGCAACGATACGGTAAGAGGCGGCTCCCATCTGGCGCAGTTTGGGCAGGTCGGCCAGCGCCAGGCGCAGGGTCTCCACCAGGGCGGGAAAATCATCGGGCGGGATCTGCCAGCCGTTTTCGGGGCGGACGAGGTCGTCTTGCGTGCCATCGCCGCGGGCGACGATGACCGGCAGGGCAAAGCTCATCGCCTCCTGCACAGCCAACCCACCGGTTCCCGGCAGGACAAAGAGATCGGCGGCCTGCCAATATGGCGTTAACTGCTCCCCATGCCTGGCGCCGACGAATTCAGCAGAAGGGTACACTTGCTCCGCCAGGCGTTCCAGGCGGGAGCGCTCTGGGCCATCTCCCACGATGATCAGGCGCGGTGCTGGCTCAGGCAGGGCGGCACAGGCACGGAGTAACCAATCCACCCGTTTGCGCTGCTGCAAGCGGCCCACAAAGAGCACCGTCGGGCGGGGAGGAGAATCAGGGCGGAGCGGCGGCGGATGAGGGGGTGACGGGGCGACCGCGTTGCAGGCGACGAAAATCCGCTCAGGGGGGACGCCAGCCCGAGCATATTCTTCAGCGCCGCGGTGACTGTAGGCAATCAGGGCGTCGAATCGGCTGAGGAAGGCGCGGCGGCGCATTTGACGGAATCCGGCCAGGGGTCCAGAAAGAGACGGGGCGCCCAATCCCCAGCCGATGACTGGGCGGCCGCGGGCGTGCATCCAGCGCACTGCAGCGGGAGTCGCCAGGTAGCGTTGATTCGCTTCCACAATGAGGGCATCGGGGTCCCAATCTTGAAGCCACTCTACAAAGCCCTTTTGGTAGCAAAGATAAAACACCCCGCCGAACAAATGCAGGTTGGTAGCAGGGACAAAGTGCACGCCGCGCGGCGCCTGGGCCGAGAGAATGCCCTCCTGGGGGCGCGGTTGGCCGGCAAAAAGGCTCAGCCCTCCCTGGCAGGCACGCGCCAGGGTTTCGAAAAAGGGAAGGCGATAAGCGGGCAACACGCGCTGTTGCAAAGCCAGGCGCCCTGGAAAGTGAGGGGTCATGGGGTGCCTCCACCCGGGCAACGCAGGTAAATGGCGGCATAAGCGTCGCGGTATTGGGGACACCAGTGCGACGAGGCCGAGACGGCCTCCAGCAAACGCGGTTCATTGACAACGGAAATCATCAGCAAGTTGACCTTTTCTTCGGCGAGCAAAGTCTCCCAATTATATTCGGCGCGGGCAATGGACTGGTAGCGTTGCCACTGGGAAGGGGGGTAGAGATAAAAACGGGTGTCGATCCATACCGGCCGGGACGGCAGGGCGAAGGACAGGTAACTGCCAAAAACATAACCGCTCCACAGGGGGCCGGGCAGGTCGGGGTGTTCGGCCAGCCAGCGAACGGCGGCAACGGGTGTGTTGGTGAGGGAGTAGGGGGCGGGGGCCGCAGGCCACCAGGCCTGGCGCAGTCCAGGGAGCAGGGAAAGCGGCAGGAGCAAAAGCAGGCTGCCGGTCACCAGGTTGAGCCGCGGGCGGATCTGCGCCGGTGGGCGATCGAACCAGCGCTGGTCAAAATCCGCGAGCAGGGCAGCGGTGAGCACGGCGAGGAGATTCAAAAACCAGATGACGTAGCGCAGGCCCGAAAGAGCCAGCCAGCCGAAGGCGAGGAACCAGCCCCATTCCAGGCGAGAGAGGCGGCGCGGTGAAAAGGCCACCAGAGGCATGAAGAGGAGCAGCCAGGCGAAAAACAGATTCATCTGCCAGCCTTCGTTGAGGGGAGGCCGCCACTCGGCGCTGAAGAGCTGATCGGCAGGCGAGCGCAACATGCCAACGACATAACCGAATACATCGATTCCGCGCGGGTTGATCAGCGTCGCCAACAGGGTCAGCACCATCCACAACAAAAGGGAGGTGCGTTTCCCTTCACCAAGCAGCCAGGCCATGCCCGCTAGCAGGAAAAGCAGGACGAAGGAGCCATGCAGGTTGGCCCACAAGGCGCCAAGCCCAGGCAAGAGCCAGAGCATTCGCTCTTTACCCTGTTGCCAGTTCCAGAGAAGCCACAATGTGGCCACGAAGAGGGGATAAGCGAAAATCTGCGGGCGCAATGACCAGTTGTTGCTGCCCGTCAGGGCTGCCAGCAGGAGGAGCAGGCTGGCGAGGCGTGGCCCGGCGCCCTGCTGACGCATCCCTTGCCAGAGCAGGGTATAGGTCAGGGCGAGCAACAGGCCGCGCAGCAGGAAGGTCAACGTCAGGCCGCCGGCGGCATAGGTGAGCCAGAAGAGCAGCGCCGCAAGCCAGGCCTGGTAAAAGACTGGTTGTCCGCTGTGGGTAAAGGTCAAGGTATCGTAACGCGGCACAGCGCCGAGACGGAGCGTATCCTGTCCGATGCGCAGATAAAGCCAGTAATCGTGCGGCTCAATGGGCAGGAGAAAGGCCAGGCAGAGCACAATGAAGAGGGCCAGGCTCAACCAGAGAAAATTCAGGCTACGGTTCATTCGAGCAAGACCTTCAGGTAAGCCTCTACCATGCGGTCCAGGCTGAACATTGCTTCGGCGCGGGTGCGCGCCCCACGACGGAAACGCTCTTGATCTTCGATGACTTCAACTGCCGCTTCGGCCAGGGAGGCGGTATCGGGCAAATCCAGTTTCCACGGGTCACCACCATAGGGGACGAGGCGCCCCGCATCGCCAGCGACCAGTTCACCCAGCGAGCCGTGATCGAAGCCCACAACGGGAAGCCCGCACGCCAGGGCCTCGATCACTGAATTGGGACAGGGCGGGTTGATTTCTGCAGAGAAGAGCAGGTGCGCCGAGCGCATCAAAGCCGGGACCTGAGAGCGGGGCAATGTGCCGCGGAAACGCACCGGCAGATGAGTTTGTCGCTGCAAAGCGGCCCGGCTACGCTCATCCACCTGACCAGCGATGTGCAATTCCAGCGGGTAGCGGCGGGAGAGGGCCTCGGCCAGGCGGAACGCGGCCAGCAAGCCGGTATTCAGCCCGCCGGACAGGCTGCCTTCCACCACCAGCAGGCGGATGTGATCGCTGGGACGTTGCTCAGGCCCTTGCGGCGAATATTGCGCTAAATCCACCCCGTTGAGGATCACCCAGGCGGGAACAGGGGCAGGGCCATACCAGTCTTCCCACCAGCGACGGATGAACTGGCTCTGGTAGATCACTCGCTGGGCCAGGCGAGAGCGGATGAGCGCCAGCAAGGCATTGCCATATTCGGCGCGCAGAGAATAGCGCGCTCCGGCCCAGCGCACCCGCTGCACCCAATTGATGCCGTCCAGGCGTTGGACGATGCGCCGTCCCTGGCGAGCCGCCTTCCATAACGGGAGCAGGTTGCGGGTCCCGGCAATGACCAGAAGCGCATCGGCGGGGGCGGCCGGGTCGTAGGTCACTTCGATACGGCGGGAACGCAATCCGGCTTCGAACTTCAGTCGGAAAGAAGCCATCCCGCCGCTTTCCACGCGCGGCAAAAGGCAAATACGGGTCATGCGGCAATTATAGTCGCAGGCAGAGGAGCAGGCCATCGTATCCCCAGAAGGGAGCATTTTCTGGGCGCAGATTTATGGTATCCTTGAAAAAAATTTTGTGTGGAGAGGCCCGTCCATGTATATTGCCATCGAAGGGGTGATCGGTGTCGGCAAGACCACCCTGGCCCGCTTGCTTCAACCTGCTTTTGATGCCGACCTGTTGCTGGAGATTTTCGAAGAGAATCCCTTTCTTTCGGATTTTTATACCGATCGCGAACGCTACGCTTTTCAAACGCAGATTTTCTTCTTGCTCAGTCGTTATCACCAGCAGCGACGGGCTGTGCCTGAGTCTCTGCAAAAGGGGCGTTCTTTGATTGCCGATTACACTTTTGCCAAAGATGCCCTGTTCGCTCGCATCAACCTGAAGGGCGATGAACTGGAAATGTATTACAAAGTGCATGAGGCTCTGGCCGAGAAAATCGAGAAACCCGATTTGATTGTCTATCTGCGAGCCAGTACAGAGGTGTTGATGCAGCGGATCGCCCTGCGCGACCGTCCTTACGAGCGCCAGATGGAACGCGAGTATATTGATGCGCTCAATGTGGCCTATGAGGAGTTCTTCTCCAAACCGTTTGATCACACCCCGATTTTGCCCATCGACACGAACAACCTGAACATTGTCCAGAATCCCGATCACCTGAAATGGATCGAAAACCGCATCCGCGAGACATTGGGCCTGCATCCGTTTCAACCGGCGTTACCCCTGGCCCAGGCATAGGAGGCCTTTATGCGCGTCACCCGAGAGACTTTGATTCGTATCGCCAAGGAAACGGCTCAAGAGCGGGCCTACAACGACAAAGACATCATTGCGGCGTATTTGACCGGCTCGCTCTTGGGCGATGAAGCCATTCTGGGCGGCACGGCGGACATTGACTTGATTCTGGTACATGCCAACAAGCCTCAACAAAGCCGGGAGATCGTCAAACTGACCCCCGATTTTCACCTGGACATCGGGCATCGCTCCAAAAGCGAATTTAAATCGCCACGGGAACTGCGCACCGATCCGTGGCTGGGATACGAGGTCTATGATCCGCTGCTTTTGTATGAGCGAGAAAAGTTTCTCGAATTTGTCCAGGCAGGCGTTCGCGGCGGATTCGAATTCAATCAGCCGGCTTCGGTACTGCAGCGCTGTCGTAAATTACATGCTCATGGGCGGCAGATCTGGTTTGCTCTTAGCGACGCCCATGCGGATGAACCGAAAACACTCCATCAATTTTTGAAGGCGGTGTATCACGCAGTCAATGCCGTGGCAGAACTGATCGGCCCGCCTCTGCCAGAACGGCGTTTGCTGGTGCATTTTGCGGCGCGGGCCGAAGCCGCCGGCCGGCCCGGTCTTTACACAGACTTGATGAAATTGTTGGGTGTGGAAAACCTGGGGAAAATTGATTTGGATCAGGTGCTGGCAAATTGGCAAAGCGATTTCCAGGCGGCGGCCGAAAGCGGCAGAGCCGATGTCCGCATTCACCCCGCGCGGTTGAAATATTATGAGAAAGGAATCCGCTCCCTGCTGGATGGGGAAGTTCCCGCCGCGGCCATCTGGCCTCTTTTGCAAACCTGGACTCTGGCGGCCATGGTCTTGCCACAAGAGCAAAGAGATGCCTGGCGCAGTGTCTGTACTTCACTGGAGTTGAGCGGGGGCGCGTTGGGTCAACGCGTGGAAGAGTTGGATCAATTCCTGGACGTTGTGGAAATCTTGCTGGACGAGATAGCCGAGGCCAATGGGGTGGAAAACACTGCCCTCATCTAACCCAAAATCTGCCGGCGATTTGAATTCATGCCCGTAAATGTGGTTTAGCAGCAAAGCCATCCTGTGGCTCAATTCCACGAAAATTGTGGATAACCCGCGAAAAACTGTGGATAAATCCTGTTCTCTGTGGAAAAGTGACCAATTGTTCGAAAAAACAGATTTTGAACGCCCCCCATATATGGGGGCGTCTTTTTGTTTTGGCCAAAATATAGAAAGGCGGGGAAAGAGCCATTTCTATCCACTTTTTGCTGTACAGAAGTTATCCACAGATAGATTTCAAAACAAAGCGGCAAATTCCCCTATCTTTGGGGATACATCGTGCTATTTCCCCCATCTATAGGGCAAACGATCTTTTCTCCCCATTTTCCACAAGGCCTACTAAGATTACTAAAACTTGAAACTAATTCAAATATCCTGTACAATGAATGTATAGCCCCTTTATCAACCTTTGGGAGGCACACCATGGAGATGATCAAAGTATCTGCAAACTCCCGTACATCCGCTGTCGCCGGGGCGATCGCGGGTGTCATCCGCGAGCACAAACGGGCAGAAGTGCAGGCCATTGGCGCTGGTGCAGTAAACCAGGCCATCAAAGCGCTGGTCCTGGCGACCGGCTATTTGAAGAACGATGGGATTAACATTGTCTGCATCCCGGAGTTCGTAGATGTGGAGATCGAGGACAAAGTCCGCACTGCCATTAAACTGGTAGTCGAGCCTCGCTAAGTGACAGGCTGATCTTCCTTGAAAAATGCCATCTCTTCGCTCCTCAACAGGACAAAGAGATGCGCCAGAAGGAAAACTCTAACCGCTAGGGCAGGATTCGTCCTGCCCTACGGGTAAATCATGCTGCTTACCGGATCGTCCATGCGGCCTCAGAAACATTTCTTTCGCTACTTACTGATTTTCATCTTCGTCTTGAGTGCCTTGGGTGGTGCATTGCCTCCCTGGCCAGAGGTAGCGCGGGCTGCTGCACCAGCACAAGCTGCATCTCATGTGGTCATCAGTGAGTTTCGTTTCCGCGGGCCACAAGGGGGCAACGATGAATTCATTGAATTGTATAATCCGACAGGAGATACTGTAGATATTAGTAATTGGAGTATCTGGAAATCCAATGGAAGCGGTGTTCAAAGCCAAATCAAAAAAATTCCTTCTGGAACTTTATTGCACTCTGGGCAGCACTATTTAATTGCAAATACAAATTCTAATGGCTACAGCGGAAGCGTTCCGCCAGATCTTACTTACACCTCTGGAATTACTGATGATGGCGGCATTGCTCTCCTGGACAATCAGGGGCATTCTGTGGATGAGGTGGGAATGACGATATGCCCTGTTACTCCAATTCCTACTCCTACTCCTACTTCGACCCCTCGCTGTTACTATGAAACAAATCCATTAACAGCATTAACCACAAACAGCGACCAGGGCTATGAACGCAAGTTGGGTGGAAGCAGTGATAGCTGCCAGGACAGCGATGATAATGCGAATGATTTTTTGCTGGTTTCCCCCAGCGACCCGCAAAATTCCTCTTCTCCCTTGCGGTTATGTGGCGTCATCTTGCCTACTTTGACCCCTACGGATACGCCAACACCTACCAATATTCCCACGGATACCCCCACGCCTCCTCCCACGCCGGCCTGTGCAGATCGCCCCAATGCTACCCCGCTTTCGATCTTGATCAACGAAGTCGCCTGGGCCGGTACCGCGGCAAACAGCGCCGATGAGTGGATTGAACTGTATAACCCTGGTTCCACCTGTATCAAACTAGATGGCTGGATATTAAAGGCGGATGATAATACCCCGACTATCAATCTTAGCGGCGTGATTCAGGCCAATGGGTATTATTTGTTGGAACGCAGCGATGACAACACGGTGAAAGATATTCCGGCAGATAAAATTTACAGCGGGGAACTTTCGAATAGTGGCGAAAAATTACTTTTGTATAATCCCAATGGTGGGGTGGTGGATACAGCCAACAATGATGGCGGTGGTTGGCCAGCCGGAAGCAGCCTGATCTATGGCAGCATGGAACGCCGCGGCATCATGTTGGATGTCCCCTCAGCCTGGTTGACCAATACCGGTGCGGTTCGCGACGGTCATGGCCTGGATGCGGATGGGCATGAAATCAACGGCACCCCCAAAGCACGAAACTGGGCAGTCACCGTGACCAATACCCCTATCCGCCGCCCCACGGCGACACCTACCCGTCCGCCTACGCCAGTAGCGCATATCGTAATTAACGAATTCCTGCCACGCCCCGGCTTTGACTGGAATCGCGATGGCCAGGTAAATGTTTACGATGAATTCATCGAAATCGCCAACTATGGTCCGGTCGCTGGCTCAGTTTCGGGATGGAAACTGGATGACGAAGCCAATCTTGGTTCGGCGCCTTTTGCTTTACCAAACGTCACATTGAACCCTGGAGATCACCTGATCGTATATGCCTCCCAAAGCAACATCTTGCTCAGCGACGGAGGCGACACTGTTCGTCTGATTAATTCTCGTGGTATCGTGGTAGATGCGCGCACCTATTCCATCGCCGCGGTTGCCGATCAATCCTGGTGCCGTTTGCCCGATATGCGAGGATCCTGGTTCAGCGATTGTACCCCTACCCCAAATTTGCCCAATGAACGAAAAGGAGCCATTCCGGCTACGCCTCCCGGTACAGGATTGGAATCGCCGCTTTGCCTGTTCCCCGATACACTACCGGATGACTTTCGACGGGCAGAATGTGCTGGCTATGGCTCAAATATCTGGCAGCCTGCTTACTGGGACGCGCCCGGCTGGCAAGGGTTGCAATGGGTGCCAGACCTGTTCAGCAAGTGGCTTTCGTTTGTGGAGTAAATTTTCAGTTGTAATACTGCACTTTGGGGGGTGAAATCTTGTGCTGTGAGGCCGCCAGGAGTTCATCTACCGTGCTGATATGGTTTTTTACCGTGGTCGGATGGTAATGGATGTGCACGCGGCTCAAATTTGGAATGGAACGACACAGCAGATTTTCTACCTGAGAGGCGATTGCATCTCCCTCCCACACCGATAATGAGCCATCAATGCCAATCGTCAGGTTGATCACAATGTGAGGGCCAAAGCGATGCGCCTGCAATTCTTCCACTTGCTGAACCCCCGCTGTCGCCTGCAACAAATCCGAGATCTGTTGTGCCAGATCCCGGCTGGGGACGGCATCCATCAGCTCGACCGAGGATTCCCGCAAAATAGCGATTCCGGTTCGCAGAATCAGGATGGCGACCAGCGCCCCAGCCAGCGGATCTACCCAGGGGAGGCCGCGCTGACCGAGGAAAATCCCCAGCGAGGCGGCTGAGGCCGAAAGGACATCGTTGCGATGATCCTGAGCCAGTGCGTCTACAACCGGGTTGTGGGTTTGCTTCCCTAGCCGACGGACATAATAGGTCAAAAAAAGTTTGATGAGCACCGTCAGGAGAGCGATCCATAGGGCAATGTCGGCTGCTCCCTGCGATTCGATTTTCCCATCCAACAAATCCCAAACTTTGTCCACTGCATCCCAAAAAAACGGCGACGGCAGTCGTGACGATAAACGATCCTACCACCAGCGAGGCGATGCTTTCTAGTTGGCGATGGCCGTAGGGATGTTCAACATCGGGCGGTTTATTTGCCAGACGGACAAAAATGGCCGCTACAACATAGTAAGCCACATCTGAGGTGGAATTAATCCCCTCGGCCAGCAGGGCCGGGCTATGACCAATGACGCCCGCGGTTGTCTTGATGAAGGAAAGGATGATGTTGATTACCAGACCAAGGTGAACCGCCAACAGGCTTTTCTGATCTCGCTCGTGGGTCATGGATAAGACTCCTGAACTCGATTTTATAATAGCCCGTTGGCGGTCGTAAATGGACAAATATCCTGTTTTATCTGTGCAGTCAAATCAAAAATATGACGGGATTTGTCAGGCCGGTTGTGTCAATCCATGCCGTCTTCTGCTCGCAAAATATGCCCAAATAGGGGTGAGGGTTCTCCAACAGAGCTGAGCGCCTTGCTTTTTTGAGACCCAGGAATCTCATATTGCTGGCGGGCAAGGTATATGAATAGGAATTCAAATAGATTTTCGCGATAAGCACTATCCTCAGCAATAAAAGAGACACCTAATTGCAATGAGTCGGATGACATCTTGTTTTTGCGGTGAATGTTTTTGAGAGGCAGAACAATGCATTTCCCCGTCGGCGTATCGAAGTGCAGGGCCAGTTTTCCATGTGCCTCAGGGAAAGAGTGCTTGACTTTTAAGCCAGCGCCGCTAATGGAGATATCGGTGATTTCAACCTTTGTCAGCAGTTTTGAATGCTCGAGGTCGTATAAATCGCCCTGGATATAAGCAGGGAAGCGATATTGTTTGCGCTCGTGGGGTTTTTTCAAAATTTCTCGTACCGCGGTCAGGATAATATAAGCATTGTAGGATGCCCAGAAGAGTGCAATAGAAGCGTTGGTTGGGCTATTTTGTGCCAATGCCCCATGGTGGGTGATCATCTCAGAAAGCCCATAGATGATTGCCCCGATGAGCACCCCTAAAATGACCATGTAGGAGCGTAAGGCTTTTCTCTCTTTGGCATAGACCGAATCATCCACAGATTTAGGGGTCACTTTGAATTTGAGCGGCCGGCTGAAGATCAGGGTCAGGGTGGATTGAATGAAGACGATCATCTTGAGAATGTTATATTTTTCCGTCTGGAAATAACGGAAATAGCCGCGCCCGCCAACCTGATTGGCCAGAATGTTCAGTAAGAAGTATGGCGTCCAGTGAAGGATAAAAGGCAAAGCCTCTATCTGCATAGGGAAGATGCCACCAAGCAAAATCAAAAGCGGGGTCAGAATGAGGATCAGTTTCTGGAAAGACTCAAAATAGGCCAGAAAACTGGCAAGATAAGAGAGCCGTTGCCCCAGCGTGAGGCCGGGAATCCACAATGGGCTTTCCTTGCTGCGATAGAGCTGCATTGTTCCCTGCGCCCAGCGAAGCCGTTGAAGCAAGAAGGCCTGAATGGTCTGGGGAGCGATACCGTAAGCAAGTTCTTCGTTCAAGAAATAGGTTGACCAGCCGCGGCTGTGCAGGCGCACGGAGGTGTGAATGTCCTCGGTGATTGTCTCGGTGGCAACTCCGCCCACCGACTCGATCGCTTTTCGACGCACAATGGATGGGCTACCGCACCAGAAGGCGCTGTTTGAGTGATTTTTCCCTGGCTGAATCACTCGGAAGAAGAGGGATTGTTCATGCCAATCTCTGCGTTTCTTATCGTGTTGGATCGAATCGTGGTTATAAAATTCTTGCGGCAGCTGAATGAGAGCCAGATTCTCATCTTCAAAGTAGCCTAAGGTTCGTTCGATGAAATCAGGCTGGGGAACCATGTCCGCATCCAGGATGACGATGAACTCGCCATCGGTATGCTGAAGGGCGTAGTTGATATTCCCCGCTTTGGCATGTTCGTTGGTGGGACGAGTAAGATAATAGCAACCGAGGCGTTCTGCCAACTGTTTGACAGATTCCCTGCGACCGTCATCCAGAACATAGGTTTTATGTGGGTAGCGAATGTTTTTACAGCCCACCATGGTAGCTTCGAGAATTTCTAAATCTTCATTGTAAGTGGGGATAAAAACATCCACACGGATGCCGGGCCTGGGTGGTACATAGGAGCGGGTGGGAGAAATATCCTGGGTGAGCCAGGAGAACAAAATGTAACTGAGCACTCCAAAGGCCTCTGCTCCCCATAACAGCCATGAAAAGAAGGGCACAACGGGGTTCAGCGTGTACTCGGCGCGCCACCACAAGTAATAGAGCAGATAGATGATTGATACGATTGAAATCACCTTAATGTAGGTAGATTGATCGAAAAGTTTGTTGATCTTTTTCATTTTATTTTTTCCAAAAAACTTTTACCAGAGCGAAAACAATTAACCCGAACAGTTTGGTAGTCTCATGCGGTGCATTCAAAAAATACAGGCCTGACGGATCGCCAGGCCTGAAAATGTCGTGCAAAGTGCGCCTCAAGATTTTCGGCAGCCTGGCAGTCATTGATACGATGTATCATTAGACCCATGGCTTTGCGTCCCTATCTTTCGATAGGTTTGCTATTATCGTATTTGCATTCTACTCTTATTGTGGCTGAATTTACTTTACACTTGCGTAATCTCCCCTTGCAGTTCTGTAGGATAATTTCCTGAGCAGGGGGCTTCGCTTTTTGTGATGTTGTAGCCTCAAATCAGGTCGCTTTAAGTTATACTTGCAGCGCTTATGACTGACCATATTCGTAATTTCTGCATTATTGCTCATGTGGATCACGGCAAGTCCACGCTGGCGGATCGCTTGCTGCAACTGACCGGCACGATTTCTGATCGTGAGATGACGGAGCAGGTGCTCGATAGCATGGACCTGGAACGCGAGAAGGGTGTGACCATCAAGGCTTCGGCAGTGCGCATGAATTACACCGCCCATGACGGCAAGACTTATGAGCTGAACCTGATCGACACCCCCGGCCATGTCGATTTTGGCTACGAGGTCAGCCGGGCTTTGGCGGCCTGTGAAGGCGCTATCCTGGTCGTGGATGCTACCCAAGGGATCGAGGCCCAAACCCTGGCAAATTTGTATTCCGCGATTGACGCTAACCTGGAGATCATTCCGGTCATTAACAAGATTGACCTGCCCTCTGCCCGCCCCGATGAAGTGGCTGAAGATGTCGGTAGCCTGCTCGGGGTCCCGCCTGATTCGGTGCTTCGCATTTCTGCGAAAGAGGGGAGAAACGTCGAGGCTGTCCTGGAAGCCATCGTGCAGAAGATCCCGCCTCCCAAAGGTGAAGCGGGCCGCCCCCTGCGCGCCCTGGTGTTTGATTCACATTATGATTCCTACAAAGGTGTCATCGCTTATGTCCGCATCATGGAAGGATCGGTGCGTGTGCCCGATTCGCTGCGCATGATGTCCACGAAAGCGGATTTTAAACCGGTGGAGATTGGAATTTTTGCCCCAGGTATGAAACCGGTAGATGGATTAACCGCTGGTGAGGTAGGTTATATCGCCACCGGTTTTAAGACTGTGCATGAATGCCGCGTGGGGGATACGATCACGCTCAGTGCCTCCCCCGCCGCCGACCCGCTGCCGGGCTACCGCCATCCTAAGCCCATGGTTTTTGCCGGCATTTATCCGGTGGAGGCCGATGATTACGCTGATTTGCGTGATGCCCTGGAAAAATTGCAACTCAACGATGCCTCGCTGACCTTCCAACCGGAAACCTCGCAGGCCCTGGGCTTTGGCTTTCGGGCGGGTTTTTTGGGTCTCTTCCACATGGAAATCATCCAGGAACGGCTTGAGCGCGAGTATTTGCTGGATGTGCTCTTTACTGCTCCCTCGGTGGAATATCAGGTGGTGCTGAATGATGGTTCGATTCTGCTGGTGGATTCGCCTGCTGAATTACCGGATGAAAGCAAGATCGTCGAGATTCGCGAGCCATGGATGACGATTGAAATCATTACCCCAACCGAATTCTACGGCCCCATCATGGACCTGGTCACCAAACGTCGCGGTGTTTTTAAATCGCAAGAATATCCGGCGCCGCATCGTGTCCAGCTCAATTTTGAAATTCCGCTTTCGGAAATCATTGTGGACTTTTTCGATGAGCTCAAGTCACGCACCCGTGGCTATGCATCACTGGATTACCAATTCCTTGAGTATCGGCCAGATGATTTGCAAAAACTGGAAATCCTGGTCAACGGCGAGCCGGTGGATGCGCTGGCGACGATTGTCCACAAAAAGGATGCCTTCCATAAAGGTCAGCGCCTGATCACCAAGCTCAAAGACCTGATCCCGCGCCAGTTGTTTGATGTGGCGGTGCAGGCTGCTGCCGGAGGACGGGTGATTTCGCGAGCCAATGTCAAGGCCACCCGTAAAGACGTGCTTGCCAAGTGTTATGGCGGCGATATTACCCGCAAGAAGAAACTACTCGAAAAGCAAAAGCGTGGCAAAAAACGCCTGAAAATGGTGGGTAACGTGGAAATCCCACAAGAAGCTTTCATGGCCGTTCTGCGCCTGGATGAGGAGTAGGCCGCGTTTATGCCGCTGCTGTGCAGGTTCCACTTGGGGAGGCAAAAATGTCTTTCTTGAAAGGCGCCAGGCGCTGGCTGCCGGGGGCGCTCATCAGCGGCGTGCTCATCGTCGCCATCTTGTATTTTGTAGATTTCAAAGCAACCTGGGCCACCTTGCGCACTGCCAATTATGCTGTCCTTGCCCTGGTCATGATGCTTTCTCTCGTCTGGATGGCGGTACGTGCCCAGGTTTGGCGCACACTTTTACGCGATCGCGCCGCCTATGGCGAAATTTTCCTGACCATCGGCGAGGGCTATCTGCTCAACAACTTTTTGCCGTTTCGCCTCGGAGAATTGGGCCGTGCCTTTTTGCTCAGCCGTAAAAGTGATTTGCAATTCAGCGAAATCTTGCCCACCATTGTGGTAGAGCGCGCTGTAGATTTAGGCTTTTCGGCCGCCGTATTGCTCATTTCCCTGCCGTTTGTGGTAGGCGCACAAGGCTCAGAGAAAATCGGCCTGGTGGTGGGCGGAGCCGTTTTATTGGGCCTGCTGCTGCTTTACTTCCTGGCACGCAACCAGGAGAGGGCCCTTCGGCTGTTTCACTCCCTCACCGTTCGCTGGCCTGCGCTTCAACGCCTGGGGGGAGGCTTTCTCGAATCTTTCCTCAGCGGCCTGGGCATTCTGACCAATGGCTGGCTTTTCCTCCGTTTTTTATTTTGGATGACGATCAATTGGGGGCTTTCTATTCTTTCCTACTACCTCATGATTCGCGCCTTTTTCCCTCAGGCGCAACTGGTATGGGGCATGTTTGGCCTGGGAGCCGCTGCCTTTGGGGGGGCGATTCCGTCTCTGCCGGGGGCAGTAGGGACTTTTGAAGGGGCTTTCGGCGGGGCGATCACCCTGCTTACTGGCGACCAATCGGGTGCTCTCGCTGTGGCCCTCACCGGTCGGTTTTACAATTATCTCAACAGTGGCCTGGTGGGAGGCATCGGCCTCTTCCGCGAAGGACAGACCATTTCGGGGATCTATCGTCAATTGCGGCAGCTAGTCAAAATCGAATAGGCTATGTTCCCCCTCTACGATACCATCCGCACGCGGCATTTTCCCTGGATGAACTGGATGCTCATCCTGGCGAACGCGGCGGTCTTCTCCTTTGAGTTGTCTCTCGGCCCAGCCGGCATCCAGCGCTTCATCCAGACGTGGGGGCTGGTTCCCGTCCATCTGTTGACTCAACCCCAAAGGGCCTGGCCAACTCTCTTTACCAGCATGTTCATTCACGGCGGCTGGTTTCATGTGTTGAGCAACCTGTGGTTTCTGGCCATCTTTGGCGATAACATTGAAGATTGGCTGGGCAAATTCCGCTATCTGATCTTTTATTTGCTGAGCGGCCTTTTCGCTGCCCTGTTACAGGTGTGCTTCACTTCCAACAGCATCCGCCCTCTGGTGGGCGCAAGCGGAGCCATCGCAGGCGTGCTGGGAGCCTATCTGGTCCTGTACCCCCAGGCGCGCGTCGTCAGTTTTGTCCCCCTTTTGCTGGTGTTTACCATTGCCGAAATTCCTGCCGTGGTATACCTGTTTATGTGGTTCCTCTTACAAATCGTTTCAGGGTTGTTTGCTCTGGATGGCGTCGGCGGAAAGGACATTCCCTGGTGGGCACATATTGGCGGATTTCTATTTGGCATGATCGCTGCCCTGTTTTTTATCCGGCAGCGTACCTATCCTCAATAATTCAATCGGGAGAAAACTATGTCGCGTAACTATCTGATTACCGGTGGAGCCGGGTTTATCGGCTCGAATTACGTGTATCGTCTGTTGCAACGCGGTGAAAAAGTGACCATCTACGATAATCTCAGCCGCGCCGGCGCAAAGATTAACCTCGCCTGGCTGGAAGAAACGTTTGGGAAAAACGCCTTCCGCCTCATCGTCGGAGATGTGACCGATGCCGCTCTTTTAACGGCAGCCGCCCGCGATGCCGATGTGATCGTTCACCTGGCTGGCCAGGTGGCCGTCACTACTTCCGTCACCCATCCCCGCGCCGATTTCGAAGCCAACGCCCTCGGCACATTCAATGCCCTGGAGGCTGCCCGCCTCTCCGGTCGAAACCCTATCTTTATCTTCGCATCTACAAATAAAGTCTATGGCGGCATGGAAGATGTCAAGATTGTGGAAGATGCCACCCGCTGGCGCTATGCTGACCTGACTTACGGTTGCCCGGAGACCCAGCCGCTGGATTTTCACTCCCCCTATGGTTGCTCGAAGGGCACTGGCGATCAATACGTGCGCGATTACGCCCGCATCTACGGACTGCCCACCGTCGTTATGCGCCAGTCTTGTATTTATGGGCCGCGCCAATTTGGCGTGGAAGATCAGGGTTGGCTGGCCTGGTTGATCATTGCCGCCGTAACCGGCCGCCCCATTACCATTTACGGCGATGGCAAGCAAGTCCGAGATGTATTGCATGTGGACGATTTGCTCAATGCCTACGATGCAGCCATCGAGCGGATTGAACAGGCCAGGGGCGAAGTGTACAACATGGGCGGTGGGCCGCGCAATGTGCTGGCTGTTTGGGCTGAATTTGGACCGATGCTGGAAAAATTGCTCGGGCGTAAAATCCCCGTGACCTATGCCGATTGGCGCCCGGGCGACCAGCGCGTCTTTTACGCCGATTACCGCAAAGCGCAACGTGAACTGGGCTGGGAACCGCGCATTGACCTGGAAGAGGGCATCGAACGCCTGTTTAACTGGGTGAAAGAAAACCAGCCTCTGTTCAAGTGAGGCGTATCTTTTCCAAAATCATTTTTCGCAATTCGTCTTGAACAACCTGCCACGGCTGACTGGCATCAATCACCTGCCAGCGCCGTGGCTCTTGTTTGACCAGTTCGAGGTAACCGGCTCGCACCCGACGGTGAAACTCCACGTCGTAAGCATCCAGCCGGTTCCACTCGCCGTTTTTCGTTTTGCGCTTCAGTCCAATTTCTACTTCTACATCCAACAAAAACGTGAGATCGGGTGTCAGCCCGCCGGTGGCATATTCGATCAATGCCCGTATTTGCCTCAGGTCCTGGCGGTGACCGTATCCCTGATAGGCCAGCGTCGAATCAGCGAAGCGGTCGGAGATGACAAGGTATCCCTCTGCCAGCTTAGGGCGGATCACCTGCTCCACAATTTGAGCGCGTGCTGCCTGATAGAGCAAGGTTTCCGTGCGCGGGTGCATATCGGTGTTTTTCAAATCGTGGATGACGGTGCGAATCTGCTCGCCAATGTCGGTGCCCCCCGGCTCACGCGTAGTGAAAATGCGATACCCCTGGCCGCGTAACCATTCGGCCAGGGGGGGGATGTGCGATGTTTTGCCTGACCCTTCAGGCCCCTCGAGAGTAATAAACATGGTGTGCTCTCGCTTACTCGCGGAAAATCCTTACATGCCGACGCGGCTCTTTGCCATAGGAATGACTCACCAGGTCAGCCTGCCGCGCCATCTCATGCTGCAACCGCCGTACCAGCGAAGGCCCGGGGGGCAGGTCCACCCAGCGTTCGCCGTTCAGCACTGCCTGAATAGCTTGCTGGGTTTGCGCGCGAACCGCCTCCAGGTCTGCCGAGGTAAACTGCTCTCCCTTCAGGTTGAAGAGATCACTCAAGAACTGTTCCATTTGCCCAACTGTGCTGGAACGCAAAACGTAGATCGGCAGACCGCGATGCTCGGCATCCACAATGGTTTGCTGACGATCGCGATAATACGTACGCAGGGTGACCAGAGCATCTGCCTCCATCACATCTTTCACTACGATGGCTGGCACGCCCAGCCGTTTGGCTGCCTGCATCAAGCGGTTACGTGCCACCCCGTAGGGGTAAATGCGCACCGTTTGGAGCACGCCGCGAATCGGCTCAAAACGTGGTCCGCTCTCCTCGCCATAGGTCTCTGGGGTGACTTCCTGGTAAGGGCGAGCGCGTTTTGTGGAACGGCTCTCCTTCGCATCTATACGGGATGAGGCGACCGGCGCGGCCTTTTCGATGTGAATATTCCCCTCCGCATCGCGAGTGCGAATCTCCGGCGGCAGCGGGAATCCGCGCAAAAGGGCATCCACGGAGGCCATGATGTCGCTGTGGATGGCGAAGCGATCGCGATTCTGAATCTCGATCAACACGTCGAAGGTGGGTGGGGCGCGTCTTTCCAGGACCGTTTTTTGGGTCCCGCGACGACGCGCTTCTTCGTCTGACAGGGTGACTGCCTCGATCCCGCCGACCAGGTCGGAAAGGGTGGGGTTCAGCAGCAGATTCTCCAACGTCTGACCATGTGCCGTGCCGATGAGCTGAACGCCGCGCTCGGCAATGGTGCGGGCCGCCGCCGCCTCCAACTCTCGCCCGATTTCGTCAATGACGATGACTTCGGGGTTGTGGTTTTCCACCGCCTCGATCATCACTTCGTGTTGGAGCATGGGTTCGCGCACTTGCATTCGCCGCGCTTTGCCGACGGCCGGGTGGGGCACATCTCCGTCGCCGCCGATTTCGTTGGAAGTATCCACGATGATGACGCGTTTGTTTTCGGCCAGGATGCGCGCTGCCTCACGCAGCAGGGTGGTCTTGCCTACGCCGGGGCGACCGAGGATCAACACCGACTTGCCGCTTTCGATGATGTCCTGGATGATGTCCACGGTGCCATAAACAGCGCGCCCGACGCGCAAGGTCAACCCCACGATATGGCCGCGGCGGTTGCGAATGGCTGAAATGCGGTGCAGCGTACGCTCAATGCCAGCGCGGTTATCGGCGTCAAATTCGCCGACACGCTCATCCACGTAATCAATCTCGGCGCGGGTAACTTCCCGCTCACGCAGAACAACCTCGCGTTCTACAAAGCGAGCCGTTGGCACACGCCCCAGGTCGAGGATGATCTCCAGCAGGTTTTCACTATCGTCAGCGCGTTCAACGGCGTGGCGAATATCTGCCGGGAGCACGTCGAGTAGTGCTTCAAGGTCATCAGTAATTTTGAGTTGAGTCATATCTGTTTTTATTTTATCACGCTGGCAGGAGGGGGCTGTGGTTTTCTGGCCTGCTCTATGCGCAGCGGGGCAGCTGGCCTGGCCCGCCCCAGCACTTTTTCCATGGCCGGGGTCAGCTCCGGTTCTTTAATCGTTTGTGTTAGCCGGCGAACCATGACTGCCTGACGTGGTCCAACGGTGGCGCCTAAATCTTCCAGCACAGGCTCCAGCCAGGCTTGGTAGGAGCGTACACAGAAATATACAGGCAAATCACGCCGGTCGCTCAAGTGGGCCAGGAAGGCGAGTAACTTTTCACCGACTTGAGCGGTCTCCGGATGAATGAGTGGAAGTAAGACAATGCCCTGAGCGCCGCGCACGACGTTGATATAGCATTTTGCGCCATCGTTACACAACCAGCCGACACCTTGAACGGGCAAGGGTTCGATGGGATGCAAAAGAGGAGGCACAATTTGCTGGTACAGGCTTTGCAAAGCAGGGAGATGAACTGACTGCACACGCGTCCAGCCCAATTCACCTTTCTCGCCGTGGATGGTGCTAACATCCCAAATGCGCTGCCAGGCGTAGACCGAAAAGCCCGTCTGCCGCAAGGGGAGAAAGGCCGCGCTGCTTTCTTCAACTTCTGCCAGGATGTGAAAGACCCCCCAGATTCCCGCCTCGGCTACCAGCCGTTCGATCAGGTCGGGTAATTCGGGGTGTTGTAGATTGCTCAGAGGGGCCAGGTAATGCAAACGGGCAAAGGCATCCCCCGGGATGTGGTTGATGCCTCCTAGCACGGTTATCCCGTTGTCTTCGGCCAGGGCGGCGTAATTATGTTGGCGGGGATTCATGGACGCCATCAGGCCAGATGTGCTCAAGGGGTTGCCATGTGTCAGCAGGCGAGTACTATCCAGGCTGGCGACTTCATGTCGATAGCGGTAAAGCACAGGCAGATCAAGCAGATCGAGCGGGCGGATGCTCATGGATGGATCGTAAGATGAGTCGAAACGCCTCCAACGGTTTTAATCTTTGACCAGCGAGAGAAAGTATTCGTGGAAGCGTGGATCAGGGGTTAACTCCGGATGAAAAGAAGTTGCCAGCAATTTTCCCTGGCGTGCTGCGACGATACGTCCGTCGGGAAGGGTGGCGAGGGGATAAGCCGGCGTACTGACGCTTTCAATGAGCGGAGCGCGGATGAAGACGGCGCGATAAGGCGCTTCGGTGTGGGTGGCAGATTTCAGTTCGGGAATATCCAGGTCCACTTCAAAGGATGCCACCTGTCGCCCAAAGGCATTTCGCTCGACAGTGATGTCCATGATGCCGAGCAGAGGCTGATTGCGCCGGGCATCTTTGGAGAGAAAAATAGCGCCGGCGCAGGTGCCCCAAATGGCATGTGTTTTGCTAAATTCACGCAGTGGCTCCATCAAGCCAAAATCTACGGCCAGTTTGCCAATGGTGGTAGATTCACCGCCAGGGATGATGAGGCCATCCAGCCCGTCGAGGTGGCGCGGAAGGCGCACTTCGGCGGTCTCAACGCCGAGGCGCTTAAGCATGGCAATATGTTCGGCGAAATCGCCCTGAATAGCAAGGACTCCAATTTTCATAGTGTAGACCGTAGACGATGGACGGTGGACGGTCTATGGTCTACCGTCTACCGTCCATGAGCTCACCATCCCCGCCCGGCGATCTTCTCGACCTCGGGCATGGTGGCAATGCTGCGGCCGACCATCGGTTCGCCCAGATTCTTGCTGACCTCGGCCAGAATGGCGGGATCGTTGTAATGGGTCACGGCTTTGACGATGGCCGCGGCGCGGCGCGCCGGATCGCCCGATTTGAAAATCCCGGAACCGACAAAGACGCCGTCCATGCCCAGCTGCATCATTAAAGCTGCGTCGGCAGGAGTAGCGATACCACCTGCAGCAAAGTTGACCACCGGCAGACGCCCCAGTTCTTTGGTTTCCTTTACCAGTTCAAACGGCGCACCAATGGATTTGGCATAGGCCATCAATTCTTCATCGGGCATGTTTTGCAGGCGCCGAATTTCACCCATCACCGCGCGGGCATGACGCACAGCCTCGACCACATCACCGGTGCCGGCTTCGCCTTTGGTGCGGATCATCGCCGCTCCCTCGCCGATACGGCGCAGGGCCTCGCCCAGGTTGCGTGCACCACACACAAAGGGCACTTTGAAGGCGTGTTTGTAAATATGATGTTCTTCATCGGCGGGAGTTAACACTTCAGATTCGTCAATGTAGTCAACGCCGATGGCTTCGAGAATTTGGGCTTCAACAAAGTGCCCGATGCGGCATTTTGCCATCACCGGAATAGAGACCGCGTCCATAATCTTGAGAATCAGTTCCGGATCCGACATGCGCGCTACGCCCCCCTGGGCACGAATATCTGCCGGGACGCGCTCTAACGCCATCACTGCGCAGGCGCCAGCGTCTTCTGCAATTTTGGCGTGTTCAGGGGTGACAACGTCCATGATGACGCCCCCCTTGAGCATTTGTGCCAATCCCTTTTTTACCGCAAAAGTACCAGTTTGGGCTTCCATAACACGAACTCCTTTTTTAACGCATAAGTTTGTGCGTATATTAGACTTTATCTGCAATAAGGCTCAGTTCTCTTTTGCATCGAATTTTCCGAAGAAAATTTGCTGTATTCGTGTCATTCGATGCGGAGTTGGCTATTGCAAATCATGACAATTGTGCTCTAAGCGCAATGATTTTACCACTGCTTATCTTTCTCCGTTTTCTTCTTTTCTCCTTGACATTTTCTGTTTGTTTGTGTACAATGATACAAAGATACAATGATACAATATGGTCATGAAAATTGAACTTGATTTCCGTTCCCCTATCTCGCTGACGGAGCAGATTGTTGAGCAAATCCGTCACCAAATTGCCAGTGGTGTGCTTAACCCAGGCGAACAATTGCCCACAGTACGTTCGCTGGCAACTGAATTGCGCATCAATTTCAACACGGTGGCGCGGGCGTATCGCATTCTGGATGAGATGGGTCTCATCTCCACTCAGCAAGGCCGCGGCACGTATGTAACTGAGATCCCACCGCCAGAGAGCGGCGAGAAATTGCGCCGAGAAACGCTGGATGCGTTGACCCGGCGTTATCTCGATGAGGCCAGACAATTGGGCTTTTCAAAAAATGAGATTGAGCAAGTGGTCAGCAACCATCTCCAGAGTTGGAGTGAATCGAGGTAAATAGAGAAGAAAATGCTCTGTTGCAAGTATAAGAGAAACCTGGTTTTTGGTGTCATTGCGAGCCGCTGAAGGCGGCGAAGCCATCTCCAAGATGGCTTTGGGAGATTGCTTAGGGCGCTTCGCTCCCTCGCAAAGACCCCTTCAGAGGAAACTGTCAAGTAGCCAGAAAGGAAAACAAAATGGAAACCAGATTTACGAAGTCTATACCTGAGAAAAAGAAAGTTCAGAGGGCAGATGCACACATTCCGCCAATCGCTCTTTTCTTGTTCATTGCTTTGCTGGCGGGCACGGTCAAGGGCATTTTGCTTTTGGAGAGTTTCGGGGCTACAGATTTGCAAATTGCGGTATTTACTTTCCCCATGTTGACCCTCTCCAGTTATGTGTTATTTGCCCTGAAGGTTGCCGCTCAATGGGAAAAGGCGGTCGTGTTGCGGCTGGGAAAATTCTATAAGCTCGCTGGCCCCGGCGTGTTCTGGATTGTTCCCATTGTAGATACCATTCCGGCCTGGATTGACCATCGCGTGATGGTGACGCCCTTTGCTGCCCAGAAGACACTGACCAAAGACACCGTGCCCGTGGACGTGGATGCAGTGCTTTTTTGGGTCGTTTGGGATGCGGAAAAAGCTGCCCTGGAAGTGGAAAACTATCGCGCCGCGGTGGATTGGGCCGCGCAAACCGCGCTGCGTGACATCATTGGGCGGATGATGCTGGCGGATATTCTGGTCGGGCGCAGTGCCATTGATCAGGAGTTGCAGCAGGTGATTGATGAGCGTACCACACCTTGGGGCGTCACTGTGCAGTCCGTCGAAATTCGCGATATCGTCATCCCGCAAGATCTGGAAGATGCTATGTCCCGACAGGCGCAGGCAGAGCGTGAGCGGCAGGCACGGGTGATTCTGGGAGAATCTGAAAAACAAATTGCCGCCTCGTTTGCCGAAGCCGCCAAGTCCTATGCCGATAACCCCACCGCACTGCATCTGCGGGCGATGAACATGCTCTTCGAGGGCCTTAAGGAAAAAGGTGCGCTGGTGATTGTCCCCAGCTCGGCTGTAGATACAATGAATCTGGGTGGCCTGAGCGGCCTGGTCTCTTTGGGGCAGCAACACGTGTCCAAAGAAGAGTAAGTTTCACGTGAAACATTAGAGTTAATCTGCATAAAGCGCATGAGCATCGAAGTACGCGAACGGACCGAAATTTTTTTGAGAACTTCGTGCAATTCGGATGCAAAGAAAACCTGCACGTTTTTGATAATCGTCATGATTTGCAATAGCCAGCTCTGCATCGAATGACACGAATATGGCAAATTTTCTTCGGGAAATTCGATGCAAAAGAGAGCTGAGCCTTATTGCAAATAAAGTCTAATTTCTATGCTTTCAAAAAGGAGAATGCTATGTCCACTCGTACAACCCTTCTGATTTCTCTCCTACTGATTTTGGCCGTTACCGTGGCTGGCCTGCTGTTTTGGGATCGCTTGCCAGAGCAGGTGGCCTCTCACTGGAATGAGCAGGATCAGGTGGATGGCTACATGTCCCGCTTCTGGGGCGTTTGGCTCATGCCGTTGATGTCTCTGGGGCTGCTGGGGTTGTTCCTGCTCATCCCTGCCATTGACCCGCTCAAGGCGAATATTGCCCAATTTCGGAGTATCTTCAATCTGTTCATCTTGCTCATCATTGCCTTCCTGGTGTATATGCAAGGGCTGAGCCTGGCCTGGAATCTGGGCTACCAGAATTTTAGAATGAGCGCGGCAATGCTGCCGTTCTTGGGCGTGCTGTTTATCTTCATCGGCTATTTGTTGCGCCATGCCAAACGTAACTGGTTCATTGGCATTCGCACGCCGTGGACTCTTTCCAGCGATCGGGTGTGGGATGAGACCCATCGGCTTGGCTCGATCCTGTTCATGGCGAGCGGCGTGCTGGCGCTTATCGGCTCGTTCTTCGGCGGCATGATCGCCTTCTGGCTGATCTTTGTTCCGCTGCTCGGATCGGCTTTCTTCTTGATCGTCTATTCGTATTTCCTCTATCAGCGTGAGACAAAGGGCTGATGTTTCACGTGAAACAGAAGAAAAAACTGACCGTATATTGGCCGCTGTTAAAAATAACGTTCTCTTTTTCGCCACTTTTGGATGTTGACCATGACAAATGAATTGCCTCAATGGGAATACCGCGTTCAGACTTTTGGCAGCTTCTTCCGCAGCGCAAGCGCCGAAGAGCTGGAAGAGATTCTCAATGAATGGGGCGAAGAAGGGTGGGAGGTGGTCGCTGTCCATGTCATCGAGAATACCAGCAAGGTGAATGTCATCGCGAAGCGACCGCTGACCGATCGCGTGCGTCGCCTGCGCTCAATGCCCGCCTGAGAGGTTTGTGCGGCGGTTACCCAAACGCCGCACAAACCTGTTTTTCGTAAACAATTCGACCCTGCTTTGCAACTGGAGCAAAAATGATCAACCGAAAATCTCTAACCTGGTTCGTGCTCATCACCTTTGCCATTTCCTGGCCGTTGTTTCTTATCCCTCTTGCATTGAGGCGCAGTGATGTTTTTGTGCGCCAATTGGCCACGCAGGGATTATGGGCGTTGGCCATGTGGGGGCCAGGCCTGGCGGCCATTTTGACGACCTGGCTGATCCAGAAAAAGCCTCTCCGCACGTTGCGCCTGAACACGCTTGGCCCCAAACATTTCTACCTTTGGGCATGGTTGCTGCCTTTGGCGTTGACCCTGGCAGGTGGCAGGTTTACGCTGCTCTTCGGCCTGGCCCGCTTTGACGCGCGCTTTACTGCCATTCATCAATCCCTGGCTCAGGCGCCTGGCCTGGGAAATGTTTCGCCGGCCACGGTGGTTGCGGTGCAAATTTTGGTTGCAATTACCCTGGCGCCACTGCTTAACGTGATTTTTGCCCTCGGCGAGGAATTGGGCTGGCGTGGCTTTTTATTGCGCGAATTGTTGCCGCTAGGACAATGGAAAGCCATTCTCATCAGCGGCGTGATCTGGGGCATCTGGCATGCTCCGGCGGTGATGCAGGGATTGAATTACCCCGGCTATCCCGTGCTCGGCGTTTTTATGATGATCATCTTCTGTGTTTTGCTGGGAGCCATTTTCTCCTGGTTGTATCTTAATACCGCCAGCCCCTGGGCCCCGGCGCTGGCGCATGGAGCGGTCAATGCTGTGGCCGGCTTGCCCGTGTTGTTCTTTCAGCCTGGATTCAACGTTGCTTTTGGCGGAACGCTGGCAACGCCGCCGGCCTGGCTGGCGATGGCTTTGTTTCTCGCCTGGCTGGTGTTCACGCGGCGCCTGCCAGTTGACCTGTCAGCGGTGGGGTGGCCCGGGGTGGAGGATCCCGCTCAAAGTCCCGCGTGAATCGCCCCCCCTAAAAAAACAGAACAAATGTTCTAGATAATGGGCAAGAAAAAATCCGGGCGCGCGACCCGGATTTTTTGTCTCTTTTTAGCCCAGGTGCATGGGCATGATGACTTGCAAATAGCTGTCGTCGCCCACCGGTCGAATCACGCCGGGGGCATTCGGCCCCGAAGTCTCTAGCGCCACGTTCGGCGTCTTGATCGCTTCTAGCGCCTCGCGCAAGAACTTGACGTTGAAGGCAATCAACAGGCCGCTGCCATCTACTGTGGCCTCGACGATGGTCTCGTTTTTGCCGGTCTCTTCCGATGTGGCCGAGATTTCCACTTCGCTGGGTTGCATTTCACTGACCGCCGATTTGATGTCCAGCCGCACGACGTTGGCTCCCTCGCGGGCGAAGATTTCGGCCTGTTTGCAGGCTTTGAGCATGGCTGTTGTCGAGACCAGGGTGCGCGACTTATAGGAACGCGGGATGATTTGCTGGTAATCGGGGAAGGTGCCGTCAATCAGTTGTGAGACCACTTCTACGTCTTTGACGCGGAAGATCACCTGACCGCGCCCTTTCGGGACGATCATGTATACCAGCTCGTTGCCGTCACTGATGATGCGGCTCAGCTCGCTCAGCGCTCGGGCCGGGACGATGACGCTGACCGGTTGCGGTGCAGGCGTGGATAGGGTGGCCTTGCGCACCGCCAGGCGGAAGCCATCGGCCGCAGCCATAGTGATTTGATCTTTTTCCACGGTGACCAGTACACCCATCAAGACGGGGCGGGCCTCATCCGTAGAGGCAGCAAAGGCCACCTGCTGAATCATTTCTTTGAAATCAGCCACATTCAGTTGAATGGCGCCGTCCATCTCAGGCACGGGCAAGGGCGGAAATTCCTGGGCATCAATGCACTTGATGTCGTTGTTCGAGGTGCCACAGCGCACATTGAGCGTTTGCGAAGCCACATCCAGAGTCAGGGTAACTTGCTCGCCTGGCAGGGTGTTGACCAGGTCAGAGAACGTGCGAGCCGGCACCGTCGTCGAGCCTTCTTCTTCGATACGCGCCGGCACCCAGCAGGTGATTCCCAGTTCCAGGTTGGTGGCTGAAAGTCGCAGCCGCCCCTCGTCGCTGGCGATCAACACATTGGCCAGGACTGGCAGGGTGCTGCGTGGAGAAACTGCGCGCGAGACAATACTCAGGCCGCGAGCGAGATTTTCCTGAAGGACAATGACTTTCATCGGCGTTTCCTCTCCTGAATCAAGGCTGACAAAAGTATATCAGAGGGCGGTTTAATTCACCAGTGCTGAGATTGCCAGCGAACTCAACAAAAAGAAAATTTCCAGGGCAAAGATGGCGGCGAATACATAAACGATGATCTGCCAGACGGGGGTGTGTTTGGCAGAAAGCGGGCGGACCTCCTGCCCCTCGGCCAGGGCGCGGGCAATTTGGACGATCTGCCCCGAATCGCTGCCCCAAAACACGCCCGCCGCTTCATCCGGGACGATGAGCCGGATCCCGTTAAATTGGCGTAACCACTGCTCCAGGGCCGCCGGGGGGTGGATAGCCAGCGAGCCGGGCAGGATCACGGCTTTTGCCTGTAAAGTTTTCTCGATCTCGCCCTCTGCTTTGAGCACCGTAAGCGGAATTTGGGGTGCCAGCCGCTCAAATGCTGCCCGCATCATTGCCCCAAATTTGCCATCGGGATCGAGGATCAACACCGGGAACTGTCCCTGTTTTTGCGCCAGCACGTTGGCCCGGCTGGCCTGGTCCTGCCGCAGAGCCGAAAGATGATAAACCAGCACCAGCACAAACAGACCCAAATTTTGCAGCGGGTTCAGCACATTTTGCCAAAAGTCGCTCCCGGCTTCGCCGCTCAGCAAAGCGACCAGGATGCGGTAGAACATGACCACCGCGGCCGCCATCCCGCCAATGACCGCGGCAAACAGCGCCAGATACAGGTACACCTTCCGTAATAGGGAACGGCGGGCATGATCTCCGAGAGCATTTTCCTGGCTGGCTTCGGCCTGCATCGGGCGCCAGGTCAGCAACCAGAGGGGCAGGCCGATGAGCAGGGTGGCAAGCGCCCCGGCCAGCCTGCCTCGCCAGAAGCCGGTGCTGAAGAGGGTAGGTAACGTCGTTGCCAGGTCAATGAGGAACGAAAAAAGCAGACTCAGACCAATAAAAGTCACCGTCAGGCCGGCGGCGGAGAGAATGTAGAAGTACAGGCGCTTCAGGCCGGCTTGACGGGGCGCCTGGGTTTCAACTTGAATCTGTTTTTCCAGCCAGTTTCGGTAATATGCCCATACCACTCCCAGGGGAATGCCCACGGAAAGCGGCCCGCCGATGCGGTTAAGCAACTCTTTGCCACTTAGCGGCTCTCCCAGCAACCGCCAGAGCAAGGTATAGAGAACATTCCCGCCGGCGGCCAGGGCGACGGTGATCCCGCTCAAGGTCAGCAGGTACAGAATTCCCAGGCGTAGCAGCGAAGTCCTTTCTGCCATTTCAGCCAGGGCGTTCTGGCAGGTTTGCCACATGGAGGCCCAAACAGGCAGACCGATCACCAGCAAAGCCAACCCGTTGACCACCATTTCGCGGCCCAGGCTGCCAAAAGTTTCGGTGGGTGTGTAGAGCACAAAGCGCAGAATCTGCTGGATGCCGAAAATGGTCATCAGCAAACCGTACAAAACCCAGATGTAGCGATACAGGCGCCGCACATCTCGCAGGCTTTCGCTCTCAGGCAAATCTTGCCATTCCCCGCGCAAAATGTTCCAGAAATAAAAAGCAACCAACCCATTCAGCAGGATGGCAATCAAATTATCCGACCAGGTTTGGGCGCTGCCCAAAATGGCGCTTTCGCGGGCCAGGTGAGTCACACCGAGAAAAAGACGGTTGATCAGCGCCAGCAAATTTTGGACGAGTGGAATCAGGGTTGCCAGCAAGGTCCCATATAAGAAAACAGGGCGCAGGAGACTGTTTTTTTCGTCCTCCTCGCGCCCGGCCATTCGCTGCAACCACAGCCAATGAAAGAGAAAAATTGGCATCCCCACCAGGATCAGGGCCAGCGCCTGAGCCAGGGTTTGCGCCGGGGTGGTGGACAGGGCGGGGTTGAACATTGAGCGCAACAACCCGATCAACCCCCACAACACCACCTCCAGGCTGATAAAAGTGACGGCAAAAAAATAGAGCCGACGAACGATTTTCATAGCATCTCCTTGGTGAATGGGTGAGGAACAGGTTACGGCATGGGGGTAAGCAGGGCCTGATACCAGGAATAATCCCAATAAGGATAGGGCATGGTAGACAATTTCCATTCCCCTTTCTGCCGTACCAACAACGCCCGATCTGGGTTACGGTAGCCGCTTGAGAATGGATCGGAGGGGGCATAGATGATGCTCATGTTTACCACAGCATCGTCGCCGCTGATTTCGGCTTTATCAATCACAATGCCGGCGTTGTTCGGGTTGACCACGCCCGTCAAAAAGGATTTGCGAAACTGCTCGAACGTCGGTTTGTTTGGTAAGTCGGCCAGGTAGTCATACGCCTTTTGATAATCTTGCTGGATCACGGCCAGGACATAATTGTGCACCACATCTTCCGGCGAATTTCCAGACGAATATTCCTGTTTTCCCTGGCGCACAAAAAATAACGCCAGTGCAGCGAGAATCAATACTCCAACGCCGATCAGAATGCCGGTGAGAAAACGATCTTGTTTCATAAAAGCACCTCCGGGGATATTGACATTGTATAGGGATTGAACATAAAAATCAAGCAAAGCAGGTCAGAATTTGGTCTGTTACGGTATACTTGCTTTATCTACCTTTCAGGAGAACACCTATGACCCAAACTCCTCCGCGCTGGGATATGACCAATGTCTATCCCTCTCTCGAATCCGCTGAATTCAAAGCCGCTGTGGAAGACTACAAAAAGCAGGTGGCGGCCCTGGAGAAGTTCTTCAACCAGAAAGTCAGTAAGACCACGGTGCGTACGTCGGTGAAAGAGCTGGCGGATCTGACTGGCAAGATGATTGATCGCATCAATGCCATTCAGACGCTTTCGTCCACTATCGTGCCTTTCATCTACTCTTACGTTACGACCGATTCGCGCAACAAACTGGCCATGCGCACCCTCTCTGAATTTGAGCAGGCCAGCCTGCCCATGGAAAAACTCCAGGTGCAGTTCAAGGCCTGGCTGGGGCGCATTGCTCCCAAGTTGGATAAAGTCATTGCTCTGAACAAATCGGCGCAGGCACACGCCTTTATGCTCAAAGAAGCGGCCGAGCAAAGCAAATACCTGATGAGCGAAGCCGAAGAATCGCTGGCGGCCGAACTTTCCCTTAGCGGAGGCAACGCCTTCAGCAAATTGCAGGGCACGGTGACCTCCCAGTTGACCGTGGATTTTGAGCTGGACGGCAAGGTGCAAAAGCTTCCCATGCCGGCGCTGATCAACCTGCGCTCGCACCCCGATGAAAACGTCCGCCGCCGTGCCTACGAGGCCGAGAACCAGGCCTGGGAGTCGGTCAAAGAGACGTTGGCCGCCTGCCTCAACGGGGTCAAGGGCGAAGCGATTACGTTGAACAAACGCCGGGGGCGCAAGGATGCTCTTCATTCGGCGATCGATGCTGCTCGCATTGATCGCAAAACGTTGGATGTCATGCTGGCGGCAATGGAAGCCTCCTTCCCCATGTTCCGTCGCTACTTTAAAAACAAAGCACAACGCCTCGGCAAAGAAAAACTGGCCTGGTGGGATGTCTTTGCTCCAATGGGCAAGACCGACCGGGTCTATACTTTTGATGAAGCCCGCGACTTCATTCTCGAAAACTTTGGTAAATTTTCCCCCGAATTGCGCGCCTTTGCCCAGCGTGCTTTTGACAATCACTGGATTGATGCCGAGCAACGCGAGGGCAAACGCGGCGGGGCCTTCTGCATGGAAGTGCAGGGTGTAAAAGAAAGCCGCATCCTGTGTAACTTCGATGGCTCGTTTGACCAGGTCAGTACCATTGCCCATGAATTGGGTCATGCCTATCACAATGAATGTGCCTATCAGGCCAACAAGACCGTCTTACAGCAACTGACGCCCATGACTCTGGCTGAGACGGCCTCGATCATGTGCGAAACCATTGTCACCGAGGCCGTGCTGGCGCAGACCACTGACCCGCAAGAAGAGCTGGCCGTGCTAGAAGCGCAGCTTCAGAATGCATCGCAAGTCATCGTGGATATTTATTCTCGCTTCCTGTTCGAAAAAGAAGTCTTTGAGCGCCGCGAACAGGCTGAACTCTCAGCCGATGATTTTTGTGAGATCATGGAGCGTGCCCAAAAAGCCACGTATGGCGATGGCCTCGACGAGCGTTACCTGCAAAAGTTTATGTGGACATGGAAGCCGCACTATTATTCCCCCGGCCTTTCGTTCTACAATTTCCCCTATGCCTTTGGCCTGCTCTTTGGGACCGGTCTGTATGCCATTTACCAACAGCGTGGCGAGGCGTTTGTGTCCGAATACAAGAACTTGCTTGCTTCCACCGGCGAGGCTACGGCGGCCGATCTGGCAGCCCGCTTTGGCATTGACATCCGCAAACGCAAATTCTGGGAAGATAGCCTGGCGATCATTGGCCGCCGGGTTGACCGCTACTGCGAACTGAAAGCATAAAAGCATGTCCCGCCGTCTGCTCTTTCTGCTGGCATTTCTGCTGGGGCTCCTGGCTGCCTGTGTGCCGGCTACAGCCACGCCACCCTCTGCGCCGCCGCTTGAAGCGCAGATTCCAGAAAGCGAGATTCCGCGCATCCCTCTGGAAGAAGCGAAGGCTGCTTTCGATTCAGGTGCCGCCGTTTTTGTGGATGTGCGCAGCGCAACCTCCTATGAGGCGGCTCACATCCCCGGAGCGTTATCCATCCCCCTGGCCGATCTCGAAGCGCGTCTTTCTGAGCTCGACCCGAATCAGTGGATCATCACCTACTGCACCTGACCCAACGAAGAATCAAGCGCCCGTGCGGCGCAGATTTTGAAGGCTCACGGCTTTTCTCGCGTCAACCCCATTTTAGGTGGATTTCGCGCCTGGCAGGCGGCGGGCTATCCGGTTGAGCCATAACGGCAAAGTTTTGCACTACACTTCCGGAAATGCTTTGTTGTAAACACGTTGCTGTGTCACTGCGAGGCGGTCAGAAAGGCTGCCGACCGCGCAGTGTGCCTGTGGCAAGCAGTCCCCCGCATGGGGGCAGAGATTGCTTCGCCGCCTTCAGCGGCTCGCAATGACACCAAAAACCAGGTTGGTCTTGTGCTTGCAACAGAGCATTCCGGAGACAAAAACCGTCGGGAGAAGGCCCTCCCGACGGTTTTTGTTTGTTTCCTTGAGCAAACTGCTTACCAGCCAGAACTCAGCCAGCCGCGCGTCTCCATTGCCTTGACCACGCGATCAATGGCGACCATGTAGGCAGCATCGCGCATGTACACGCCTTCTTTCTGGCTCAATTCCAGCACGGCATGGAAGGCGGAGGTCATCTTCGTATCCAGTTTTTGCAGCACTTCTTCCTTCGTCCAGTAGAAGTTCATGTCGTTTTGTACCTGTTCGAAGTAAGAAGTGGTCACGCCGCCGGCATTGCACAGGAAATCGGGAATATCGAAGATCTTATTGGCTTTGAAGAATTCGTCCGCCTCAGGGGTGACTGGCCCGTTGGCGCCTTCGGCAACGATCCGCACCCGGCTGGACATCTTCTTGACTGTCTCGGCGTTGACGTGGCCTTCAATGGCGGCCGGAATCAGCACATCGGCCTCTTTGGTAATCCAGGCATCGCCATCTTCGACGATATAGCCCGCAGCTTCGGCTTTCTTGCGGTCAATCGTGCCATATTCATCGGTGATGGAGAGCAAGAAGCGGGGATTAATGCCATCCTTATGGCTGTAGGTGTAGGCTTTCTTGTCGTGGCGATCCCAGCAGGAGACACAGGCCACCTTTCCGCCCAAAATTTCCACGAAGCCAATGGCTGCATACTGGGCTACGTTGCCAAAACCTTCAATGGCGGCCACTGCTTTGGTCGGATCCATCTTGAGGTGGCGCATGGCCTCGCGCACGGTGTAGATGACGCCAAATCCGGTCGCTTCAGTGCGGCCCAACGAACCACCGCTGCCCAGCGGCTTGCCGGTGAACACGCCGGGGGTATATTGCCCGACGAGTTTGGAGTATTCATCCATCATCCAGCCCATCATTTGTGGTGTAGTGCCAACATCCGGGGCGGGGACATCATTGCGCGGGCCGATGTTCTTCCACATGGCGCGCACCCAGCCGCGGCACAGTTGTTCTTTTTCGTGCACCGAGAGCGTGGCCGGATCGACCACCACGCCGCCCTTGCCGCCACCCAGGGGAATGTCGGCCACGGCGCATTTCCAGGTCATCCAGGTGGCCAGGGCGCGGACGGTGTCCAGCGTCTCGGCCGGATGGAAGCGGATGCCGCCTTTGTTCGGCCCACGTGCATCGTTGTGCTGCACGCGGAAGCCCTGGAAAACTTTCATCGAGCCATCGTCCATGCGCACCGGAATGCGGAAGGAATATTCGCGCATCGGCCAGCGCAGCATTTCCGCAACAGCCGGATCGAGGTTGAGCATTTTGGCAACGGCATCAAATTGTTTTTGCGCCATTTCAAAAGCATTAATCTGAGCGGACATAATCATCTCCTGAATACGTTGAGATTGTTTAGACAAAATATAAGCGGGCACCCCGGACGGGGAAGCCCGCTTTTTTACCCTGTTATGTCAATAAAAACAACCATAAATTCACACGTGCTTGCATGGTTAACTCGAAGTTAACCTTAATCGATAATTCAGTACCCGTCAATATGACAAAAATCGTGAATCCGAAATGTGGAAATCTAAGCCTGCTGCCCAAAAATCGAGGTGTCGCCTTTCAGGCTGTCTGCCCAGGATTTCTGGCCTCTTTCGTGACCGAGATTTCTCTTACCGCATCCTTGTTGCAGTACCGTCCACTATTTTTCAAACCTCGGTGCTCGCCGTTCGAGAAAGGCGGCAACTCCCTCGCCATGCTCTGGGCGGTGACCTGCAATTTCTTGCAATTGCGCCTCATATTCCAGCACTTCTTCCAGGTTGGGCAACATGGCCCGGTTAAAGGCGCGTTTGGTTAGCCCATACGTGCCCAGCGGACCGTGTTCCATCTGGCGAGCCATTTCCAGGGTGACCTCTGCCAGCTGCTCGGCCGGCACCACACGATTCACCATGCCCCATTCCAGCGCCTGTCGGGCCGAAATAGGCGCATTGGTGAACGTAAATTCCGTAGCGCGCCCCAGCCCGATCAGAGCCGGTAACAACAAGGAAACGGCTGAATCGGGGACCAGGCCAATGCCGTTGAAGCCCACCACGAAGGTGGCCGTCTCCGCGGCCAGCCGCACATCACAGGCCAGGGCGATCCCCAGCGAGGCGCCGGCACACGGGCCGTTGACCGCGGCGATGACCGGCTTTTCCAGGCGGCGGATTTGCAAAACAAGAGGATTATACGTTTGCAACAAATGCTCGCGATACGAGATGGTTTTCCCGTATGCCCGCATCTCCTCAATATCCTGTCCGGCGCCAAAGACTCGCCCGTTGCCGGTAAGCACGATCACCCGTACCTGTGGGCTGCGTGCCGCTTCGCCAAAGGCGCTTTGCAGCGAGCGAATCAACTCCAGATTGAAGGCATTGGCCCGCTCCGGGCGATTGACAGTAAGAATCAAAATTCCGCCCGTCAGGCGGGCGCTGAGCGGGGCGGAATTCTCGGAAAAAGATGCAAAAGTCAAAGGACAACCTCGATCGTTAGTTTCAGACTACGAATCGAAATCTTCATTCTCATCGTCGCCTGGGTCAAATTCATAAGCCACTTGCTCCTGATCCAGGTAAACCCACAAGAGCAATACCTGGCCTTCGGGCGTATCCACATTGCGAGCCGCCAGAATGGGGGCACTCTGTTCCAGGCCCATGTCGTTGCGGTAGTGCAGATGAATGGGCAGCTGATTGTGCCAGGCACGATAACAACGCTCTACCAACGCCGGGCCGTTGAATGTGCGCAAACGCGTCAGCGCCGGTACCAAAAGGCGCGGTCCCTCGCTCAAACCCATTGCCCACCCATCCTGTACCTGTTCAAATACGGGGGGCGGTCCTTCAATAATTGTGATTCTATCGTCCATAAAGTCTCTTCTTTCTGGCAAAATCATACCACAAAATGACTATTCCTCCATTTCCGATTCCGAAACCTATCCTAAGCTTTGTGCAATCAAGAGCGATTTCATGAAAAACGCTTCGAAAGTGAAAATTTTCAGCGGTTGGGTTACAGGTTGCCTCCATCCGCTTTCGTGGGAGGGATGCAGAGGTGCTCTTGTCCCGTCTGGTGCTTCCAACACCCCATCCCCCCGCCCCCTTCCCCGCAGACTGGTGACGCGTACGGCATATGCCTTTTGCGGGGAAGGGGGATGGAGGCTGCGGAGGGAAGGGGCGCCGTGCGCCCCTTCCCTCCGCCGGGCTTTCCCCTCCCCCGTCCGAGCGATGAACGTTGCGCTGCATGGGTTCACGGACGGGAGAGGGGCAGGGGTGGGGGCAGGCCGTGAAGATGGCAAGTGCAAAATCTCATCCCTGAGGTCGTTTTTCATGCTTTGTCCGCCAATTGCACAAAAGTTAGGTTATCAACTGTTGGTTCGCTCATTTTCAGAAGAGTTTTCCAGATTCGCCTTGATTTGTCTTACTCGCCTACGTTTGGTGCCATCAGGAGCGATTTACTGAAAAAGGCTTCGAAAGCAAAAATTCTAAAAACCGGCTTAAAAAATGAGCGAACCATGAGGATCAGTTCGGTATAATGCAGCCATGTACAAACTCGTCATCCTTTTTCAGCAACCGTTCGCCTGGCAAAACTTTCAACAGGGTTGGCAAAAATTCATGGGACTGGCTGAGCAAATGCCCGGCCTCATACGTGAGACGGTCGGCGATGTGGAGCAAATGCTCTACGGCCCCGAAATCCAACGTTTTGCCAAAATTCATGAGCTGTATTTCGAATCGCGCCAGGCGCTGGAGACTGCCCTTCGCTCCGAGGCAGGGCAGGTTGCCGCTCGCTGGCTGCACGAATTTGGGCGCGGTCGCTTCATCCTCCTCATCGTCGAACACAAAGAAGCTTCTCCCAGCGACTTCAAAGCCCGGACACAATCTCCCTGACCAGCCCAGGGCCGCGATACACCAGGCCGGTGAAGATTTGCACCAGGGTTGCACCCATCTCCAGGCGGCGCCGGGCGTCGAATGCGCTCATGATGCCTCCCACGCTGATGATGGGGATTCTCCCCTCCACCCGCTTCACAATTTGTCTCAAGGCCGCCTCGCTCTGGACCCGTAGCGGGCTGCCGCTTAATCCGCCGGCTTCTCCGCCCCATGCCGAGCGCAGCCCCGGCCGCGCCAGCGTGGTATTGGTGGCGATCACCCCATCCATGCCCGTAGCCAGGATCACACCCAGGGCCTCGTCCAGTTCACCTTCGGAGAGATCGGGAGAGAGTTTGACCAGGAGCGGGAGGCGTTTTTGCAGTCGGGCTTCTTCCAGCCGGCGTTGACGGTGCAACTCGCTGAGCAAACCCTCCAGGGCAGGGCCTCCCTGCAAGGCGCGCAGGCCAGGGGTGTTCGGTGAACTGACGTTGATGGTCAGGTAATCGGCATAGGGGGCAAAATTTTGAATCAGGCTCAGGTAATCAAAGACGGCCTCTTCGTTGGGGGTGTTCTTGTTTTTGCCCAAGTTTACGCCGAGAATGGCCGCCCATGGGCGGCGCGGGGGGCGCCGTCGGCGGGGTTGACCGCTGATTTTTTCCAGCCACCCCGTTTGAAGTCCGGGGTTGAGGCGCATTTGGACGAATTCGGCCCCTCGGCTGGGGAATCCCATCCGGTTGATGATCGCTTCGTCTTCTACCAGGCGGAACACTCGCGGTCGTTCGTTGCCCGGCTGCGGCAACGGGGTGACTGTGCCGATCTCGATGTGTCCGAAGCCCAGGGCAGAGAGCCCGCGGATGGCCAGGCCGTCTTTATCGTAGCCGGCGGCCAGTCCCACCGGGTTTTTGAAGGTGAGGCCAAAGGCGGTGACCGGTCGCGCCGGCGCCTGGAACAGCTTGGCGATCAGCCAGTTGACGGGTGGGAGGGAGCCGCTCAGGCGTAGCAGGGTGAGGGTGAGTTGGTGTGCCTGTTCGGGGTCGAGGCGAAAGAGCCAGGGGCGCAGGGTGGAATACATCAGAATTTCTTTTGCCCGCTCAGGTTGAGGAAGTATTGGATGACTTCTTCTTCCGGGTGAGGCACGTCCATCAGAGCAAACATGGCGGCCAGCTCGCCGCGGTGATGGGTGTTGTGGTTGATGACGTGCATCAGCATTTGCCAGAGGGGCACGTGAAAAGTCTCGCCGCTAAAGTTCTGGTAGGTGATTTCTTGTTGCAGGCTTTCTTCTGTTTGGGAACGTACAAAGGAGAGCAGGGTCTGTTCGTGTTCCGCCCAGCGAGTGCGCAAGGATGCCAGGGTGGGGAAGTCTTCTTTGGGCAGGTGTCCTTTGGGAGATGTGCCATTCCAGCGTTGGAACCAGACCCATTCACTGCTGAACATGTGCACCAACACGGCGTGCACGTCGCCCCAGCTGTGGCCGTGGGGGCGGTGTAATTGTTCCGGGGTGAGGGTTTCGGCGACGGCCAGGTAACGGTGATTGGCCCAGGAATTGTATTCGTACAGGTGTTGGAGATAGGTAGTAAGGTTCATGATGCCTCTAAAAATCTTCTACTTGCCTCGATTTTATCCTTTTCCACTTTTCCGTTTTGTTCCCAGTAATCCAGCCATTGGCTGATAGTGGCTACGGCGTGCAGGCGCAGGCCGGCCTGGGCCAGGGCTTCCTTGGCGCCAGATTGGCGGTCAATCAGCACGACGATGTCGCGCACAAGCAAGCCGGCAGCGGTCAGTTTTTCGATGGCTTCGAATTTGCTCCCGCCGGTGGTAGCGAGATCGTCTATGATCACGACGGTTTCGCCGGGGTGATATTCGCCCTCGATGGCGGCTTTCGTGCCGTAGTCTTTGGCTTCTTTGCGCGGGTAGATCATCGGGTAATTGCCTTGCAGGGAGATGGCAGTAGCAATGGGAATGGCGGCGTAGGGCAGGGCGGCCAGGCGGTCGAACGACAGCGTTTGCAGAATTGGCAGGTAAGCGGCAGCGACCTGCTTCAGCAGAGGCGGGTGCGAGATGAGTTGGCGCAGGTCAATGTAGATGGGCGATTTCAGCCCCGACTTGAGGGTGAATTCGCCAAACTTGACGCAGCCGGCGGCGAGCAGGCCGTCGGCGAGGGAGGAAAGGGGGGATGGTTGGTCGCTCATGGAAGGGGATGCCGTAAATCGTAGATGATGTAACCTGGTTTTTGCACAAGGATATTGTACTTGTTTAACTGTTCCTGTAAGGCTGGTTGATGAGCCAGTTCGGCGAGATCGGTCACCAGGAAGTAGGATTTCTGGCGTGTCTGAGCGGCAAAAGCCTGCGGGATGTCTTCATCCGGGGATGTCTTCCACAGGATCACGTTTTGCCAGCCATAATAGAACAGTGGATAACCATAATCGGCTGTCAGGGCCACGACGCCGGGCTGGTGTTGGAGCGTTTCGCCGATTTCAGCATACATTTGGGCAAGAGGACGGTTGTCGCGGCGACGCAGGGTCAGGTATTCCTGGGTGGTGAAGAAGAGCAGGAAGAGCACAAGAATCGCAAAAAAGGTGGCTCTGTGTGGCTTTCCCGGCAAGCGGGCGAGAGCTTGCTCGACAAATGCTGAAGCAAGTGGAGCCAGCCCGATGGCGGTGATGGGGATGAGCGGCAGGCTGTAATAGTCATGGCTGGCAATGTGGTAGGTTTGAAGCAGGCCAAAGAGGAAGTAAAACAGCCAGAGGGAGAGCAGGAAACGGCGCATGGGGCGACTGACAAAGGCCAGCAGGCTCACCGCGGTCAGCGCCAGGAAGAGGAGGGGGATAACGTTATCCAGTTTGTCCAGCCAGCGCAGATAAAAGGTAGGGGAAAACCACCAGGAAACAATGGTACGCCCGCGAAATGCTCCCCTCAGAAAGCCGCGCCCGAACAGGCCATCATAGAGATATAAGCCGCCGGGCAACACGCCGAGGAGAATCACCAGCCACGTGGTAGGACGCCTGAGCACCGGGAGAAATTGGCTGCGTGCCAGGGATAACCCGATAGCCCCACCGACGACGAAGAAGACGGCGGTCAATTTGATGTAAATATCCAGGCCACCTGCCAGGCCGGCCAGGATAGCCCAGCGCCAGTCCTCTGGCTGTTGAATCCAGTGGTCAAATGCCCACCAAAAGGCGAGCAGGAAGAGCACCATCAGCGGGTCTGGCTGGAAGGAACGGCTGGCATCTACGCCATAGGGCAGAAACAGGTAGAAGAGCAGAGCAGCCAGGGCAGCGATAGGTGATGCGGTCAGGTTGACCGTCAACAGGTAGAGGAAGAAACCGCCAGCGATCCAGAAGAGACCAGATAAGGCGCGGCCAACGGCCGGCGTTTCGCCTGTCCAGCGATAGAGAAAGGCGGTCAGATGCTCCAGAATAAGCGGTTCGAGCTGAGCCTCGCGAGCCAGGAAGCGCTCCGACAGGTCGCGTTGCCAGGGTGGGGTATCGGGGGCGGTTTGTTGATAAAGGGCGCGGGCGCGAATTGCGCCAAAGAATTGACGGGTGGGGTGAAAATCGAGCGGCGGGTTGCTGAGATCAGCAAGGCGCAAGAGCAAGCCGAGAGTGAAAGCCAGGATCAAAAGAAAGGGTAAAGCAAATTTTGCCAGTGCGGATCTCATACGTAAAGTATAGGCCTATTTCCAGATCATCAGTTGAATCCAGGCGATTCCGATGACCAGCGAAAGGATGGTGATCACCAGCCCGGATTTGGTGTATTCCCAAAAGGTCAGTTTGATGCCGCGTTTGGCGGCGCTCTCGGCGACGATGAGGTTGGCCACCGAACCGAGCAGGGTCAGGTTGCCGGCCAGGGTGGAGGCAGCGGCCAGGGTCAGCCAGCCGGCGGTGGGGTCCGCCAGATGGGTCACGGCCGGGCGGAGGAGCAGCACAGCCGGCACGTTGGAGACCAGGTTCGACATGATGACGGTGATGAGCGAAAGTCCGGCGGCGCCTTTCTGGAGGAAGGGAGCCAGGGCGGCGAAGATGCCATCGGTGAGGTGGTTCAACTCGATGACGCCGGTCAGGATGAACAGGGCGGCGAAGAAGACCAGCAGATTCCAATCTACCTCGTTCATCACCTTTTCCGGGCGGACGCGGCGGGTGAAGAGCAGCACGGTCGCCGCCACGAAGGCCGCCTCGGCAATCGGCACGCCGAGGATGAAGGCCAGGAGCAATCCGGCGGTGACGATCAGGCTCTTGGTGAGCAGGGGGCGGAAAACGCGCGGCTCAGGGATTTCCACACGGTCGAAGTGCCCACGGGAAAATTCGGCGGGATAAAACAAAACCAGCACCAGCCAGATGACTCCCAGGCCGAGCAGGGCAATCGGGGTCAGGGCGGCGGCGAATTGCAGGTAGGAAAGCCCGGAAGCGATGCCGATGATCATGTTCTGCGGGTTGCCGGTGAGCGTGGCCACCGAGCCGATGTTGGCCGCCGTCGCCAGGGCGATCAGGTAGGGGATGGGGTTGCGTTTAGCCGTCAGAGTCACATCCACGATGAGCGGTGTGAGCATGATGCAGATGGTATCGTTCAGGAACAGGGCGCTCAGCACCCCGGCAACCAGGATTTCCAGCGCCAGCAGGCTGCGCGGCGAGCGGGTGAACCTGAGAATGGACGCCCCTGCCAGGCGGAAAAAGCCGGCCAGTTGCAGGTTGGCGTTGATAATCATCATCCCGAAGAGCAGGACGAGGGTGTTGATTTCCAGCAAGTTGCCTAGCTGTTTGAAGTCGAGCAAGCCCAGGCCGAGCAGCGCGCCGACGCCGATGAGCGTCAGGGTGGTGCGGTTGACGCGCAGGCCTGGGTAGCCGCCGATGGCGATGCCGAGGTAGGTGAGGGTGATGATGATAGCGGTGAGGTAGAAGGTCATGGTTCAGTATTCAGTATTCAGTGTTCAGTGGTCAGTGGGAGGGCGGAGGGCGAGAATCTGGTCGCGCAATTCGGCCGCGGCCTGACCGGGATTTTCGGCGCGCGAGATGCCGCGCGAGACGTTGATGAGCAGCCCATTGCCGTCTGCCCGCAGGCCGAGGCGGAGGGCGGTCTCCAGGTCGCCGCCCTGGGCGCCGACGCCGGGGACGAGGAACCACAAATCCGGCGCAGCGGCGCGGAGGCGGGCGAGGGCTTCGGGGTGTGTCGCCCCGACCACCAGGCCGAGGTTGTTGCCGGTATTCCATTGTTGGGCAAGATAGGCAACATGCTCATACAAGAGAACAGACCCTGGACGGTGGACCGTTGACTGTGGGTCATCAACTGCTGTCCACTGTCCACGGTCTACGGTCAGGTCTTGCAAATCACCCGCCCCGGGGTTGCTCGTCTTGCAGAGCAGGAAGACGCCCTTGCGCGGGTTTTGCAGGAACGGCTCGACCGCGTCGCGGCCCAGGTAGGGATTGACGGTGAGCGCGTCCGCGCCGAGGGTCTCGAAGGCGGCGCGGGCGTAGGCCTCGGCCGTGGAGGCGATGTCGCCGCGCTTGGCGTCCAGAATGACGGGAATCTGCGACCCGAGGCGGGCCGATTCGGCATGGACGGCATCAATCACATCCTTGAGCGCCGTCCAGCCCGCCGCGCCGAAGACCTCGAAGAAGGCCGCGTTGGGCTTGAAGGCCGCGGCGTAGGGAGCGGTCTGTTTCACGAGATTCAGGCAGAAATCCCGCGCCGCATCGGCGCTGGGGGCGGGGAGATCGCCCGGGTGCGGGTCGAGGCCGACGCAGAGGAGCGAGGCGCAGTCGTCCACCCGCTTTTCGAGGAGGGTGAAGAAGGTTTCCATGATGTTTTTTATCTGACGGTGGACAGTAGACGGTAGACGGTGGACCTTTTACCATCTATGCTCTACGGTCTACGGTCTATGGTCTACGGTCTATGGTCATGCTTTGCCCAACACCATCGCCAGCAGCGCCATGCGGACGTAGAGGCCGTATTCCATCTGGCGGAAGTAGGCGGCGCGGGGGTCGTCATCGAAAGCGGGGTCAATTTCGCCGACGCGCGGCAGGGGGTGCATCACGATCATTTCTTGTTTGGCGGCTTTCATGATTTCGGGGGTGATGACGTAGGCGCCTTTGACCTTTTCGTATTCCGCCGGGTCTTCGAAGCGTTCTTTCTGGACGCGGGTAACGTAAAGCACGTCGGTTTGGGGCAAGACTTCGTCGAGGGTGGTGTATTCGGCCTGGGGGATGCCCTTGGCCGCCACCTCGTCCATGACTTCGCGCGGCATGCGCAGGATTTCGGGCGAGACGTAGTTGATTTTAACATCGTAGAGCGAGAGCAGCCGCGCCAGCGAGTGGACGGTGCGCCCGTATTTCAGGTCGCCGAGCATGGTGATCGTCAGGCCGTCCACTACGCCGACGCCGAGTTCTTCGAAGATGGTGAACAGGTCGAGCAGCGCCTGGGTGGGATGCTCACCGATGCCGTCGCCGGCGTTGATGATCGGCTTTTTAGCGGCGCGGGCGGCGATCTCGGCCGAGCCGGTTTCGGGGTGGCGCAGGACGATCACATCGGCATAGCATTCCAGGGTGCGGACGGTATCGGGCAGGCTCTCGCCCTTGGCCACCGAGGAATAGCGCACCTCGTTGATGGGAATGACGCTGCCACCGAGTCGCTCCATGGCAGCGGTGAAACTGGAGGAGGTGCGCGTGGAGGGTTCGTAGAACAAGTTGGCGAGGATTTTGCCCTTCAGCAAGTCGAACGTGCCGATGCGCTCGACCATGCCGCGCATTTCGTGGGCGACGCCGAAGATGTATTCCAGGTCGGCGCGGGTAAATTGTTTGACGGATAGGATGTCTTTGCCGTACCAGTCGGCTTTTTTATTTTCGCCGAAGGGCAGGTGGGGGGAAAGGGAAGGGGTAGGCATGGGGTATCTCCTTGGGTCAAGTAATCAGGTAGTCACTTCGTCGGGTGAGCGCGTAGTCTCATAGTGCGTGGTTGCCTGGGTGGTGATTTTATTGCCAGCATTCCAGTTGTTCGAAGGGCTCAGGGCGCTGTTCACGGAGATTGAGGCCAAAGCCGGCGGGGACGAGGATCTGCCCATCGCGGTAGGCCTCGCGGCCGCGCAAGACGACACGAATCACGCGACCCCGTGCCGGCCAGCCCTCGAAGGGCGTCCAGCCACACTTTGAGTGCAACTCGCTCGCCCGAATCTCCCAACGGGCGTTCTCATCTATCTCGATCCAGGTTTCGGGCTGTTCGGGGAGCGAGAAAATTCTGCGGGGATTGACCACACATTTCTGAATAATATCGTCTACCGTCAACCGTCCATCGTCCGATGCTGTGAGCAGGAGAGGAAGCATCGTCTCCAGGCCGGGGAAGCCGGGCGGCGGGTTCTCGCCGTCCTTTTCGGCCAGGGTGTGCGGGGCGTGGTCAGTGGCAAAGCAATCAATGACATCGAGATTCTGCCAGAGGGCGTCCACATCGGCCTGGCAGGCCAACCGCGGGCGGACTTCGCCGCGGCCGGGGTGTCCGTGCGAGAGGGCGGGGATGTTATCGGCGGTCAGGAAGAGATGGTGCGGCGTCACCTCGCAGGTGACTTTCACGCCGCGGGCTTTGGCCTCGCGGATGAGCAGAATCTCCTCGCGCAGGGAGACGTGAGCGATGTGAACAGGTTGATCGAACATCTGCGAGAAGGCCAGGGCGGCGGCCATGCTGCGGCTCTCGGCGTGGACGACGATGGGGCCGGGGCCACGCCAACGGCGGAAATGATCCAGCCACAGGGTCATGTCGTTCAGGCGTAGTTCGCCAAAGGTGGAGTCGAGGTACATTTTCAAGGCGGCAGCGTAGGGGGCCAGAGAGGCAACCTCGGCGGCGTTTTCGGGGCCGGCGCCGAGGTATTGGGCGTAGTCACACCGCGCCTTTGAACGAGCCGCTTCCAGGGCCGAATCGAGGGTGAATTGGTCGAAGATCGGCGGTTTGGTGTTGGGCATGGCGAGAATGGTGGTCACTCCGCCAGCGAGGGCGGCCTGGGTGGCGGTATCCCAGTCTTCCTTGTGGGTCTGACCGGGTTCGCGCACGTGGACGTGGGGGTCAATCAGTCCGGGAAGTCTCATCATCAGATAGTCTTGTGGAGGCAAAAAAAGAGAGCCGATCAAACGGCTCTCTCAGGGAACGAAAACAGCGGACAAAGCAATCGGTTGAGGAAGAAAACATCGTAAGTGTAAAAATGAGACCATATCGGGCGGGATTATAGGCAGGATTGCGAATCTGTCAAGGGCAAAATTTGATCATGATATAATGCGCGCATGGATGAGCGTTCTGTTTCCCGAGAAGATGTAGTTGTATTCAAACGCAGTTATTTCTATGCGTTGATGGTCGTGCTGGCATTTGCTGCCGGGGTACTGGTTGGGTATGTCGCCTGGGGGCGAGAGAGCGCCACCTCGAGACGGGGTCAGGCCGTTGGTCCGGTAGCCGAGGCGCCTTATGAGACGCCTGAGCCGAAATACACGCGCTACGAGATTCCGACGGATGGTTTTCCCAGCCTGGGTCCGCAGGATGCGCCGATCGTGATTGTGGAATTCAGCGACTATCAGTGCCCGTATTGCCAGCGCTGGCATCAGCAAACGTTCAAGCCTTTGCTGGCAGCCTATCCGGGAAAGATTCGCCTGGTCTATCGCAATTTGCCACTGACATCGATTCATCCGGAAGCCTATTCGGCGGCGGTGGCGGCCTTGTGTGCCAATGAGCAGAATGCGTATTGGCCTTATCACGACAGGCTGTTTGAGGGGCAATATGGCCTGGGGCCAGAAGTTTACACCCAATACGCGGCCGATTTGGGCCTGGATATGACTGCTTTTCAGGAATGCCTGGCGAGCAAGCGTTATGATCAGTTTGTTCAGGAAGATATGAAATTTGCCATGAATTTAGGGGTGCGCTCTACCCCAACGTTTTTCATCAATGGTCTGGCTGTGGTGGGAGCGCAACCGCTGGATGTCTTCAAGCAGATTATTGACAAAGAATTAGCGGGAGAAATTCCAAAGTAAGCGTTGGGGCGGGAAAACCCGCCCTTTCTTGTGGCAATTTTGGGCTTGTGTAGCCTGAATGGCTGTCCTACCGACGGTTTGATGTGCTGGTGTGCCTGGCAAGAGCAGGCTTTCCATTTGTTTGCTGTCCGTTGTCCGCCAGGAGACTTCCGAAGTCTGCGTGGAGGATACGGGGCAGCATGGTTAAACTTCCCTGAGGAGCCATTGTGTTTATGAAAAAGTTTGTGGCTGTGGCCGGAAATATCGGCGTAGGAAAATCTACCCTGGTGACGATGTTGTGCGACCGCCTGGGGTGGGAGCCTTTCTATGAACCGGTGGCGGAGAATCCCTACCTGGCCGATTTTTATGCTGATATGTCCTCCTGGGCCTTCCACTCCCAAATTTTCTTCCTGGCGCATCGTTTGCGGGCGCATCATCAGCTGGCCTTACGCCCGACTTCGGTCATTCAAGATCGTAGCGTGTACGAAGATGCCGAGGTCTTTGCCCGAAACCTGTTCTTGCAAGGGTTTATCCAGCCGCGCGATTATCAGACATATCGCGAACTGTATGAAACGGTGATGGCTTTCCTACCGCCGCCCGACCTGGTGATTTATTTGCGCGCCTCGGTTCCGACCCTGCTCAGCCGCATTTCGTTGCGCGGCCGCGAATACGAGCGCACGATTTCGGCGGAGTATTTGCACAGTTTGAATCGGCTTTACGAGGATTGGATCAACAATTTTACGCTCTGTCCCGTGCTCGCCGTGCCCGCCGATGATTTGAATTATGTGGCGCATCCCGGACATTTGAATCTGATCGCTGCCAAAATGGTGGAAAAACTGACCGGGAAAGATGAAGTGGTTTTCGATGCCGATGAGGTGGCGCGGGCTGCCGAAGATTAGGCAAATACCTCCGACGAGAGAGCGGCCTCAATCAGTGGATTGAGGTCGTTTTCTTTGATTGCCTCTCCAATCGTGAGCCAGGCCAAGAATTCTGTATTTCCCTTTGGCCCCAAAATGGGCGAACGGATGAGACCTCGCACCTGCCACCCCTGGGCCTGGGCAAACGTCAAAACGTCGCTCAACACCTGACGATGAATTTCCACATCGCGAATCACGCCCTTACCGCGCGCCACCTCGCGCCGACCCGCTTCAAATTGGGGCTTTATGAGAGCAATCACCTCTCCATCTTGCAGCCAGCGATGCACAACTGGCAGCAACACTTTGAGTGAGATGAACGAGGCGTCTATGGTCACCAGTGAAACCGGTTCGGGCAGCTGCTCCAGATGACGGGCATTGGTCTCTTCGAACAGCACCACGCGGGGATCGTTGCGAAGTTTCCAGTGCAATATTCCTTTTCCCACGTCAATGGCATAGACGCGCGCCGCGCCGTGTTGCAGCAAACAATCGGTAAAGCCGCCAGTCGAGGCCCCCACATCGGCGCAGATGCGCCCGCTTACATCCAGCCGAAAAGCACGCAAGGCAGCCTCCAGCTTTTCGCCGCCGCGCGAGACGTAACGGGGGCCGCTTTCCACACGAATTTCGCTTCCTGCGCTTACCGCAGTGGCTGGCTTGAGTACCATTTCCCCATCCACACGCACCTGTCCGGCCATGATCAGCGCCTGGGCTTTGGAGCGCGATTCGGCCAGCCCCTGTTCCACCAGCAAGACATCCAGACGTTTTTTGGTCATAAGTAAATTGTAATGCGGAAACAAAATCTGAACGAATGCTGGTAAGGTAAAATTACTTTATGTTTAAGGCACTATTCAAGACCATGCGGCCCAAACAGTGGGCGAAAAACGTTTTCATCTTCGCTGCCCTGGTGTTTGACCGAAAATTAACCGACCCCCAGGCCATCCTGCACACCGTTGCCGGGGCAATTTTGTTCAGTTTGCTGGCCAGCGCAGTTTACATCATCAATGACATTAACGATGTGGAGGCTGACCGCAATCATCCGCTCAAACGCTACCGACCGATTGCTGCGGGCACATTGCCCATTCCGCTGGCCGGGCTTTTTGCCAGCTTGCTGCTCGTCGTTTGCCTGCCTCTGGCCTACTGGCTCTCGCCGGCCTTTGCCGGGATTTCTTTGTTTTACTTTTTGCTCAACTTGGCCTATTCGCGCTGGATCAAGCATGTGGTGCTGATGGACATCATCGTCCTGGCTTCTTTCTATGTCATCCGCGTAGCCGCCGGGGTGACGTTGATTCAGGTGCAGCGTTTTTCTCCATGGATCTACATCTTCACCATTTTTCTCTCCCTGCTCATTGGCACCGGCAAGCGCCGCGCCGAATTGGCCGAACTGGCCGGCTCGGCCAACAACCAACGCCGCGTGCTGGATGGTTACACCCTGAACTTCCTCGACCAGCTCATTAGCCTGGCATCGGCGGTGACCATTGTCACCTATAGTCTGTACACATTTTCGGCCGTCAATTTGCCTGAAAATCATGCCATGATGCTCACCATTCCTTTCATCATCTATGGCGTGATGCGCTATCAGTACCTGTTGCAGGTGGCTAACCGCGGCGGCGCTCCCGAAGAGGTGGTATTGTCCGATCGACCTCTTCAGGCAGCAATTGTCTTGTGGGGCCTGGCGGTGCTGCTCATTTTTTATCTTTCTTGAACCTTGATGAATACCTGTTCTGTTCCGGCCAAAATTATCCTCTTTGGGGAACATGCGGTTGTCTATGGACGGCCAGCCCTGGCCGTGCCGCTGGATGGCTTGCGAACGACGGCCACCGTGGCCGAAAACCCGGCCGGGAAAATCTGGATCGAAGCCCCGCAAATTGGCCTGGCGACCGAACTTTCGGCTCTCCGCGGGGACCATCCGCTGGCTGCCGTTATTCAGGGCGTTCTCTCCGCCCTGGGCGTTTCTGCGCCCCCTCCTTTCACCCTGCGCGTCGAATCCACCATTCCGGTTGCTTCTGGGCTTGGTTCGGGCGCGGCGGTCTCAGTGGCCGTGATTCGTGCGCTGGCTGCTTACCTGGGGCACTCCCTGCCCGTGGAGCAGGTCAATCAACTGGCCTTTGAGATTGAAAAACTCCATCACGGCACACCTTCAGGCATAGACAATACGGTAATCGCTTATGAGCGACCGGTTTATTTTGTCAAAGGGCGGCCTATCGAAATCCTGACGGTGGGCCATCCTTTGACTCTGGTGATTGGTGATACGGGCATTTCCGCACCGACGAAACAATCGGTCGCGGATGTGCGCCGCCTGTGGTTGAGTGATCAGCGCAGCTGGGAAAGTGTGTTCGACGAGATCGGCCAACTGGTGATCATGGCGCGACGGATCCTTGAACATGGTCAGCCGCAGATGCTGGGGGAATTGATGAATCACAATCATGTTTTGTTGCAGAAGATGACTGTCTCCTCGCCTGAGCTGGATCGGCTGGTGGAGGCCGCGCGTGCGGCGGGGGCTTGGGGAGCCAAACTTTCGGGTGGGGGGCGCGGAGGAAACATGATCGCGTTGGTCCCGCCTCATTTAGCGGAGACAGTTGCCGGGTCCCTGAAGGAGGCGGGGGCAGTGCGCGTCTTTTATACCACGGTGGGATCCTCTGATTCGGCGGAGCGGGGCGTGTACCGAAATGTCCGACATGTGTCATAATTATTGAAAATGGCCTCTCTCATCTTTTCACCAGCAATCATTTTTTCCCTGGCGCTTGTGGGAGTGGCGTTGTTGAATGCCTTGCTGGGCCTTTTTACTTTGCACCAGAGGGCGTATCAGGCGGCAGCCAATTATTTTGCCTGGCTGATGCTGGGCATGGCCTGGTGGGCGGCCGCCTCGGCGCTGGAAATGTTTTCGCAGGATTTGCCAGGCAAATATTTTTGGATCAGGGTGGAATATGTGGGAATCGTTCTTGTCCCGTTTTTCTGGTTGGCGTTTGTGCTGGAGTTTATGGGGCATCGCACTTTGCTCAGCCGACGGAATAAGACGTTGGCGCTGATTGTTCCGCTTTTTACCTTGTTGGCGGTTTGGACGAACGACTATCATCACCTGTATTACTCGAAAATTTATTTGAGCGTTTACGGTGGTCTGCCGCTGCTGGGGCTGGAGCATGGTCCGCTCTTTTGGGGATATGCCATTTACGCTTACCTGCTGCTGGGAGCGGGAAGCCTGATTTTGCTGATGGGCGCTCTTCGCTCGCCAACGCTGTTTCGTTCGCAAATTGTGGCGCTTTTGCTGGCGGCTCTTTTCCCCTGGGCGGGGAATGTGATTTACTTGATGGGTTGGAATCCCATCCCTGAACTGGATCCAACGCCCTTTGCCTTCACGTTGACGGCCATTTCGGTAGCCTGGGCGATGCGCCGCTATCAGCTGTTGCAAATTTTGCCACCGGCTCAAGCAGAGATTTTGCGGGTGCTGCGCGATGGTGTGGTGGTGGTGGATGAAAACCAGCGCGTGGTTTACATGAACCGCGCCGCCGAAAAAATCCTGGGCAAAAATGCCAGGCAGTGTATCGGCGAGAGCGCTGAAAAGGTTTGTGATACCTGCCGCGATATCCTGCCTTTTATGCTCACTACTGAGCCAAAGAACACTGTGTTACACCTGGAGGTAGACCGCGCCGAGCGCGTCTTCGAGGTAGTCGCGACGCCGTTGTTTGCAGGCAAAGATGAAACAGGTGACCACTCCTGGCATCTGATTATTTTTTACGATGTTACCCAGAGGGTGAACGCCGAGGCAGCGCTGTATCGCCGCGAGGCCATCCTTTTGGCGGTGAGTAAAGCGGCCACTAATTTTTTGGGAATATCGAAGTGGGAGGAAAACATCCCCATTGCGCTGGCCCAATTGGGTTTGGCGGCCAATGTGAGCCGGGTGTATATCTTTGAGCGGTACGTCGGGCAGGATGGCGTGCCACGCGTCAGTCAACGCTATGAGTGGGTGAAGAGCGGGGTGACGCCGCAAATTGATAATCCGGCCTTGCAAGACCTGGATTGGCGGGCGGCTGGTTACAGTCGTTGGGAGGAGGCGTTGCTGCGCGGTGAAAGCATTGTCGGGCCAGTCCGCTTGCTTCCCATGCAGGAGCGGGAATTGTTACAGGAACAGGACATTCTCTCGATCGCGATCATCCCGATCTTCAGCGGAAACACCTTATGGGGCTTTATAGGTTTTGATGATTGTGAAAAAGAACGTTCCTGGAGCCAGGCCGAGATCAGTGCTTTGCAAACCGCCGCGGAGGCCTTTGGTGCGGCGGTCATGCGCAACAAAATGGAACATCAGCTGCGCCATAATTTGCAACTTCAGCATCTGCTTCAGGAAATTCTGCGCGCCGCCCTGGAAAAAAACAGTATGTCTGAAATGGCGCAATTTTTGGTGGAACATCTGGGAGAGTTAATTGGTGCCGATAATTGTTTTTTGACCTTGTGGGATGAAGAGCATGGGCGAACGATTCCCTTTGCGGCGTATGGTTTTGCAACGGAGGCCTATCGGCGTTTGAACATGCGACCTTCCGATAAAACCATCACCGCGGCGGCGCTGGAGGTGGGGCACTCCCTGGTCATCCCCGATGTGCAGAATTCACCTTACCTCAGCAAGCACATTGCCCGCCAGTTTCCAACGGTTTCCATGCTGGTTGTGCCCCTGATCGCGGATGGTAAAAAACAGGGCGCCATTTTGCTGGGATTTACGCGCCCTCATTTATTCGTTGAGGAAGAGATTGTAATCAGTGAGCAGGCGGCCGGCCTGGTCTCCCTGGCGCTGGCTAAATTTCAGGCGGTTGAAATGGCGCAACGCCGCGCCGAAGAGGCGGAAATGTTGCGTCGGGCGGGGATGGCGATCTCGGAAACGCTGGATTTCAACGAGACGATTAATCGCATTCTGGAACAGCTGGCCCACGTCTTGCCCTATGATAGCGCCTCTGTGCAATTGTTGCGCCAGGGAGAGCTGGAAATTGTGGGGGGCAAGGGTTGGGAGGATCCGGCAATGGTGATCGGGATGCGCTTCCCCGTGCCGGGAGACAACCCCAATTCTCGCGTGATCGAGACGCGTCAGCCCTATGTGCTGGGAAATGCCGGGGCGGTGTATCCGACCTTTCGTCAGCCGCCCCATGATCATATCCGCTCGTGGTTGGGGGTGCCGTTGCTGGTGCGCAATCGGGTGGTCGGCCTGCTGGCGATTGACAGCCGAGAACCTTACTATTTCACCCAAGAGCATGTAAACCTGGCGATGGCATTTGCCAGCCAGGTGGCCGTGGTGATTGAAAATGTCCGCTTGTTCGAAGAGACACAACGCTTGGCCATTACCGATCCGTTGACTGGGCTTTACAACCGGCGGCGCTTCATAGAACTGGCTCAACAGGAATTCGAGCGCGCGCGGCGCTACAAGCGTAAGCTCTCTCTTATCATGTTTGATATTGATCACTTCAAGCAAGTCAATGATTCCTATGGCCACCTGGTAGGCGATCAGGTTTTACTGGCGCTGGCTACGTTGTGCAAGCAGAAATTGCGCGAGGCCGATCCGATTGGCCGTTATGGCGGGGAGGAGTTTATTGCGCTCGTGATTGAGGCCGATTATAAACGGGCTTTTCTGGTGGGGGAGCGTTTGCGCCGTGAGGTGGAAAAAATGAGCATACCTGTGCCTGGGGGGGCAATTCACATCACCGTAAGTGTAGGGATCGCTTCGCTGACGAAAAATATTCCCGACCTGAAAACGCTGATTTCCCGCGCCGACCAGGCTTTGTATCGGGCCAAACATAATGGCCGCAATCGGGTGGTGGTGAGCGGCTATCGCCGGGTACTGTCAGGGGGGACATCCGTTCCAGACGGGTAACATGTAGCGAGCCGTGTTACCTGATGAGCCGTGCTACGTTGCGTCCCGTCACACCGCTGATCCCGCCTCCGCCGTGCACGCCGCTACCAGCCAGGTAGAGGTTGTCGAGCGGCGTTTTGTGATTCGACCATCCCGGTATCGGTCGCATGAACAAGAATTGATCCAGCATGAGCTGACCATGATTGAGATCGCCTTCCGTAAGACCGTATCTTTGTTCCAGGTCGAGAGGGGTGAGGGATTTTTGCGCACGGAGGGAAGGTTTCAACTGGGGGAAGTATTCTGCCAGGGTATCTATGGCCAGTTTTTCGAGCGTTTCGCGGGATGTGTTCCAATCTCCGATCTTGAGGGCATAGGGCGCAAACTGAAAGTGAATGGAAACGGTATGGCCCGAAGTGGTCACTTCCAGATAAGGCTTGGGGGAAATTTCGCCATATTTGGCGGCGTCGTAGGCTTTTTCAAGGTAGGGAAGGGATGGGGCAATGACTATTGTTCCAGCCGGGATGCCGTGAGTGCCATCGGTGAGCAGATGCACCTTTGCCACGGAGCCGCGCATTTTGATGGCGCGTACTTTCCAGACGAATTCCGGTGGCAGTTGGGGAGCGCCGACCAGCTGCAGGAAGGTTCGCTTCGGGTCAACGGTTGAGATCACGTTTTGGGCAAAAATTTCCTCGCCGCTGGTCAATTTCACGCCGCGGCAGGTGTAGCCCTCGACCAGGATGCTTTGCACTTCGGCTTCGGTTCTGATCTCGCCGCCGAAGGCTTGCACCGCGCCGGCCAATGCCTGGGCGATTTCCCCCCCTTTGCCGACGTTGGGGTGTGCCAGCCCGCCGCGATTGAGCCAGTGGTGCAGCAGGGTGTACCCCGTGCCGGCAGAGTACGGGCCGGCGGTGATGCTGTGAATGGCCACAGAGGCCAGAGCTGCTTTGAGCGGCTCAGATTCAAACCATTCTTCGAGAAATTCGCTGACCGTCATCGGCAACAGGCGGATCACGTTGAGCATGTCCTTGCGGCCGAGCAGGCGCAGGTCCAGGCCAAGTTCGAGCAGGCCATAACCTTCTTCCAGGCTGAAGTTTTTGGGCAGGCGCGGCATCAGGGTGGCGTAGGTGGCATCCAGGAAGCGGGCGGCTTTGTTCATGAAGGTGATAAATTCAGGCCAGCGGGCCGCATCTTTGGCGGAGAAGCGCCGGATGGATTCGGCCGCCCGCGCCGCATCGGCTTCGAGGACAAGAGGGGCGGAATCCGGTTGGGGGGCGATGAGCGCCGGTTTGACGGTGACCGGCTCAGGGTCCAGGCCGAAGCGGGCGAGATTCAGATCGCGGTAGATGTCGGGGCGGAGGTTGCCGCCAGGCCATACAGCATCCACGCTGAATCCTTCGCCCAACGTTTCGTGAGCCAGGGTGCCACCGATGATTGGACGGCGTTCGAGCACCAGAATTTTTTGGCCGCGTTTGGCCAGGTAGGCGGCTGCGACCAGGCCGTTATGCCCGGCACCGATGATGAGGGTGTGGTAGTGGGTCATAGCAGACCGTCCTTGAGGATTTCTTTGGCTGCGAGCATTCCTGCCGCGCCCATCACGCCGCCGCCCGGATGTGCGCCGCTGGCGCCAAAGTAGTAGCCCTTGAGCGGGGTGCGGAAGTCGGCCCATTGGGGCACGGGGCGCAGGAAGAAGATTTGATGCAGGAGCAGTTCACCGTGGAAGATGTTCCCGCCGCTGATGCCGGCGATGGCCTCGATGTCTTTGGGCGAAATGACCTGCATGCCAACGATGCAGTTGCGAATATCGGGGGCATATTGTTCGATGGTCGAGATCACGGTTTCGCCGAGTTGTGTTCGTTTTTCGTCTGTCCAGCCACCTTCCACGTCGTAGGGGGCGTATTGCACGAAGCAGGAGAGGACGTGATGTCCGGGCGGGGCCATATCGGGGTCGATCATGGAGGGGAAGATCATGTCCAGGTACGGGCGGCGGGAAATCTGGCCGTATTTGGCGTCGTCGTAGGCGCGCTCGATGTAATCTACGCTGGGGCTGATCGAGACAGCGCCGCGATAGAGGGCGGGTTCATCGGGCAAGGCGGTGAAGCGCGGCAGGCGGCTCAGGGCGAGGTTGACTTTGGCTGAGGAGCCGCGCACGCGGAAGTTCTGGATCGAGGCGACGAAGTCCTCTGGCAAATGTTTGGCTTCTACCAACTGAAGGAAGGTTCGTTTTGGATCGGCGGCGGAGAGGACGACGCGGGCATCGATCTCGTCGCCGTTTGCGAGCACCACTCCCACGGCGCGTCCGTTCTTGACTTTGACCTGTTGCACCGGGCTATTGACGCGAATCTCAGCCCCAAGCGCTTGCGCGGCGCGGGCGATGGCGCTGCTCACCCCGCCGGAGCCGCCTTTGGCAAAGCCCCAGGCGCGGAAGGCGCCGTCAATTTCGCCCATGTAGTGATGCAGCAGCACGTAGGCTGTCCCTGGCGAGCGCGGGCCGAGGAAGGTGCCGATGATTCCGCTGGCGGCTTTGGTGCCCTTGACGGCGTCGGTCTCGAACCATTCATCGAGCAAATCGGCGGCCGATTGGGTCATCAGTTTGGCGATCTGGTAAAACTCTTTTTCGGAGAGGCTCACGGCGTATTTGCCCAGTTTGAGCAGGCCGATGAGGTCGCGCGGGTGGAACGAGGATGGATCGGGCGGTACCATGCTGATCAGTGGCTTGATGGCTTTGGCTATGCGCGCCATCACCCGGCTGTATTCGTCATAGGCCTCGGCATCGAGCGGGGAATGACGGTAAATCTCGCGGCGAGTCAGGTCGTGATCCTCCCACCAGGCGATGTAGTCGCCGTTGTCGAGCGGGGAAAAGGTGGAGGGCAATGGTAAGATTTTCAAGCCGTGTTTGGGCAATTCCAGGTCGCGGATGATCTCTGGGCGCAGCAGGCTGACCACATATGAAAATTCGGTGAACTTATAACCGGGGAAGATTTCCTCGGTCACCGCCGCCCCGCCGACGATCGGTCGGCGCTCCAGGACGACGACTTTCTTGCCGGCCCTTGCCAGGTAGGCCGCGGCGACCAGACCGTTGTGACCGCCACCGATCACAATGACATCATAGGTGTTGGGCATGAAGTTGACTCCAGAAAAAGGGATGACGGAATGAGCGAGGGGCCATGCTAATGTTCTATCTCAGGGGCATTGGATAATTCCCTGCGCCCACAGGCAACCGCCGCAGACCGGAAAGGTGTTGCCAAAGCAATCTTCTTCGTTGGTTTCGGAAAGTTCGCAGCCGCCGCAAAAGGTGCAGGGAGCAAAGCTGAAATTGTGCAGGCGTTCGCGGTAGGCCACGTAGTCGGGGTCCAGCCACAGGTCGGTGAGGGAGCGGTTGTGTACATTTCCGATGACATGTTTTTTCGACAGGCGCGGTTTGTCGTGCAGGTAACTGATATGGGTGTGCATCAGCGGCCAGCAGGGGCTGACATCACCGTTCCAGGCGATGGACATGGTGCCGCTCTCGACGAAGTTGCAAACATCATTGGCCCCGCCCCAGTTGTTGCCCGCAAAACTGACGTTGCATCCGCTGGTGAAGGCCTCGAACAGCGCTTCGCGCGTTTCTTCGTTGAAGTCCATTTTGGGCAGGCTGAGTGTTGGCACGGAAGATGAGGGGAGATAGGCAATATCTTTCATTGTGCGCAGGTAGAGGCGCTCGCTTTGCAGATCGGCAGTGGGCGGCTGCAGGTTGCTGACCGAAAAGTGTTTGGCCCGAAAAGACTTGCCAAGTTTAATCACTTTGGGCAGGTCTTTGATATTGCGTTTCATGGCCACAAAGGCTACGCCGATTTCGGGTTTGGGAAAGTGTCCTCCCTTGCGCATTTTGTCAAAGCGCCGCAGGTTTTCAAGTACTTTGGGGAGTTCGGCGCCCAGGCGCACATCGGCGTAACTTTCGGGGGTTGCTCCATCCAGGGAAACCCATAAAATGTCTAAGCCGGCATCGATCAATTGCTGGGCTTTCTTCTCGTTCAAGATTGTGCCGTTCGTGATCAATTCGACTTTGACTCCCAATTTCTTCACACGAGCAATCCATTCCACGGTTTTGGGGTGGAAAAGCGGCTCACCAATTCCGCCGAAGTAAACACTAGGGCGGGGGGAGAGTTCCTCCAGTCCGGTCAGGATGCGCTCAAAGGTTTCATCGGTCATGCGGCCGAGCGGCTGATCCCAGGCGTTGCGGAAGCAGGTAATGCAATCCAGGTTGCAGGCAACAGTGGGTTCAATATAAATTTTGGTGAGATGGGTGACTGGCCGGTGCAAGCGAATGAAGTTTTGGCCCTCATCCAGGCGTACTTTGGCGCCCGGCTGTAGCCCGAATTGAGCAGCCACTTCTGGGGGCAACACCAGGCGTCCCTGCTCATCTACTTCCGCCCAGGCGGTGGTGGCTTTTGTTGAGACCATAACAACTCCTTAGCCTACGTTTTGTGCCATCAGGAGCGATTTAATGAAAAACGCTTCGAAAGTAAAAATTCTCATCGGTTGAATTACAGGTCGTCTCCATCCGCTTTCGTGGGAGGGATGCAGAGGGGCTCTTCTCCAGTCTGGTGCTTCAAACATCTCCTCCCCCGTCCGAGAGATGAAAGTTGTACTGTATGTATTCACGGAGGGGGGAGGGGCAGGCAGCGAAGATGGTACGTGCAAAATCTTGTCCCTGAGGTTGTTTTTCATGCTTTGTCCGGCCGTTGCACAAAAATCAGGCTGGCTGGCCGGGAGATGGCTTCGACGGAAGAACGCCGTCTCGCCATGACAACCCAACAGATGGGTTTTACCCCGAATTGACGTTAAAAGGGATCTGAGCCTTTGCAGATAAAGAAAAGCCAGGACGGTTTGGCCTGTTACTTCTAATCTTACCCAATTTTATCCAAAAATAAAGTGACAAAAGTTATATCCGCTGGAATGACAAATGCCGGGCAAACCGTTGTATAATTCAACTATCTGTACCGAGGAGAATTTTGTGACCGATACGCGCATTCAGAAATTTGCCAAAATTCTGGTAGAGCATTCTGCTCGCATCAAACCCGGCGATCGGGTTTTGATCGAAGGCACCACTGCCGCCGAGCCGTTGATTCGCGAATTGATAATTCAGATTTTGCAAAAAGGCGGGCATCCGCATCCACTGGTATCTCTGCCGGGCATGATGCCGTTCAGCCAGGAAGAATTTTATCTTACCTATGCCGGCGAGGAACAGCTGGATTTTGTGCCCACCTTTTACAAACTGGCCTACGATCAATTCGAATCGCGCATCCGCATTCACTCAGCGACCAACACCCGCGGCACAACCGGCATTGACCCGGCCAAATCGCAACGGCGCGGCAAGGCCCTGAGCGTCATCTCCGAAGCGCAGTTCCGACGCGGCGCAGAAGGCGTCTTCAAATGGGTCACCACACTGTATCCCACCGAGGCGTATGCCCAGGACGCCAGCATGAGCCTGATGGAATACCAGGATTTTGTCTTTGGCGCTGTCCATGCGGACGCTGAAGACCCCATTGCTTTCTGGAAGAGTGTGGAAGAAAAGCAACAGGCTGCCGTGGATTTCATGAAGGGCAAAAACCAGGTCGTTTTGCGCGGCCCCAATGTGGATCTCACTCTTTCGGTCAAGGGACGCACCTTCATGAACTCCTTTGGGACGTTCAACATGCCAGATGGCGAAATTTACACCGGCCCGGTGGAAGATTCGGTGAATGGCTGGGTGAAATTCACCTACCCGGCAATTTACGGCGGCGTCGCCGTCGAAGGGGCCGAGCTCACCTTTTCCAATGGGCGCGTCACAAGCGCTCGCGCTGACAAAAATCAGGATTACCTGCTCAAAATGCTGGAAACGGATGCCGGCTCGCGCTACCTGGGCGAGTTTGCCATCGGCACCAACTTTGACATCAACCGTTTTACCGGCAACATCCTGTTTGATGAGAAAATTGGTGGCTCGTTCCACATGGCCCTGGGGGCGGGCTATCCGGAGACCGGCTCGCGCAACAAATCGGCCATTCACTGGGATATGATCTGTGACATGCGCACCGATTCGGAAATCCTGGTAGATGGGGAATTGTTCTACAAAGATGGACAATTCGTCTTTCAAAAATGAATGTTCGGGCTGCAATAGCCTGAAATCAAAAAAGGCGAGGGCTTCCTCGCCTTTTTCAATATCTCCTCACGGTGGGATCAATCAAACGGGCATATTCGTCGATGCCCCCGCGCACGCTAAAGACGCGTGGATAGCCCTGGCTGATCAGCCAACTCGTCACCGTTGCGCTGCGCACGCCATGATGACAGAGTACATAGATCGCGGTCTGCGGATCGCGTCCCGCCGGGGGCAGGGCAGCAATTCCCTGTTGGGCCAGGCGGCTCAGGGCCACGACCTGGAGGCGGCTGTCCGCGATCGCGGCCCGATCCACCTCCCAGGCTTCACGCACATCCAGCAAGAGAAAATTCTCGCTCGAAGCAAGTTTTCGAGCGAGTTCGTGAACGTCAATTTCTGGGATGGTCTGTCCGCTCATTGGGCAAGCAGACTTTCGGATTTCAGCGCTGGCAGATACAGCCGCTCCACGTATTCTTTGACCATGCGCCGCGTGCTGAATTGCGGGGTAACCGTGCGCAGCGAGGCCTTAACTCGCTCAATCCATTCGCGCGGCAAGTTGCTGGGGTCGCGATCGTAGTACAGCGGGATGATTTCGTTCTCCAGGGTGGAATACAGGCTTTCGGCATCGGCGCGATCTTGCACTTCACTGGCCTCCGGGTCTTTATCTTCCCCGATGGCCCAGCCATTGCGTCCGTTGTAGGCCTCGCGCCACCAGCCATCCAGCACGGAAAAATTGAGCACACCGTTCAGGCCGGCCTTCATGCCCGAAGTACCACTGGCCTCCATGGGGCGGCGCGGCGTGTTCAGCCATACATCCACTCCCTGCACCAGATAACGGGCTACGTTCATATCGTAGTCTTCCAAAAAGACCAGGCGACCACCACTCTCGGCTTTTTTGACGATGCGATAAATTTGCTGAATCAATTGTTTGCCGGGTTCATCGGCCGGGTGAGCCTTGCCGGCAAAGATAATTTGCACCGGGCGGTTGGGCCGATTGATGATCTTCAGCAGGCGTTCCACATCATATAAGAGCAGGTTGGCGCGTTTGTAGGTGGCGAAGCGGCGAGCAAAGCCAATGGTCAGGGCGTAGGGATCGAGCAGCACGCCCGAAGCCACCACCTGCACAGGGTGAAATCCGCCCTGCATCCAGCGTTCTCGCACGCGATCGCGCAGGTAGAAAACCATCTTGCGCTTCAGGTGCTGACGCACCTCCCATAGCTCTTCGGGGGGAACCTGGTCTAGCTTTTCCCACAATTCGGGTTCGTCAATGTGCTCCAGCCAATCGGCGCCCAGATATTTGTCTAACAAAACGCGCATGCCTCGCGCCATCCAGGTGGCTGTGTGCACGCCGTTGGTGATGTAGGTGATCGGCACATCGTCTTCTTCTCGCTCAGGCCACAGGAAGTGCCACATGCGCCGGCTGACTCGTCCATGCAGTTCCGAAACGGCGTTGCGCCCTTCGGAGAAGCGCAGGGCCAGCACGCCCATGCTAAAGGTTTCTCCCCAGGGTTGTTGGCGGCGAGCCAGATCCATGAATTGCTCGCGGCTGAGGCCCATTTCTGGCCAGAGCATGGAGAGATATTTATCAATCAGCCAGAGGGGGAATTCATCATTGCCGGCGGGGACGGGCGTGTGGGTGGTGAAAATATTTTGCTGGCGCGTCTTCTCGATGGCTTCCTCAAAGGGGTAGCCGGCGGCTACGAACTCGCGCGCCCGCTCCAGGGTCAGGAACGCCGCGTGCCCTTCGTTCATGTGCCAGACCGAGGGGTTGTAGGCCAGGGCGCGCAGGGCGCGAACTCCGCCCACACCGAGTAGCACTTCTTGCATGATGCGCTTATCCAGGTCGCTCCAGTAGAGGCGCGCCGTAAGCAGGCGGTCATCGGGTTGATTGCTTTCTACGTTGGAATCAAGCAGGAAGAGTGGGATACGCCCTACCCGTACTTCCCAAATTCGCAGGGTGACGGTGCGATCGGGGAAGGCTACATCTACTGTCAGCGGTGCACCGTGATCCAGGATGGGCAGGGCGGGCAAGTTGGCAAAATCCAGGGGGTTGTTGAGCGCCTCCTGCCAACCATCCTCGCTGATGCGCTGGGAGAAGTAGCCCTGAGCATACATGAAACCAACACCAACCAGCGGCAGGCCTAAATCGGACGCCTCTTTGAGGTGATCGCCTGCCAGCACGCCCAACCCACCAGAATAGACCGGTAAGGTTTCGTGCAGGCCGTATTCCATCGAGAAATAGGCGATGGGGCGGTTGATGAGCTCGGGGTGGGTGCGAGCTGCCCAGGTGTCCTCCCTGGCCAGGTAAGTATCGAACTCGCGAAAGACGCGGTCGTAGATTTCCAGGTAGGCCGGATTCTGGGCGACTTCGTTCAGCGCCGAACGCGGCACCTGTCGCAGCAGGCGAATGGGATTGTGCGCCAGCCGTTCCCACAGGTCGTTGTCAATACGGTTAAAGAGCCGCTGCGCATCGGGTTGCCAGGCCCACCATAAATTGTAGGCCAGTTCTCCCAGGCGGTTGATGCGCCGCGGCAAATCGAAGTGATTAGGAATTTTGGTGTGAAATACGCTCATAGCCGCAATATCATACCACAGGACATTTGCCTCTGACGTGATTAACAAATTTGCAATACAATTGTAGAAGATGACCACTGTGCAGCTCTTTGTCACCTGTTTGGTGGATACTTTCTACCCGCAAGTGGGGGAAGCGCTGGTAAAGGTGCTCAATCGCCTGGGTGTGTTTGTGGATTTTCCTCCGCAACAAACCTGTTGTGGACAACCGACCTTCAATGCCGGCTTGCGCGACGAAGCGCGCGCCCTGGCCATGCACACCATCCGTGCCTTTGAAGCAGCGCCGGGAGATATTATCTTGCCCTCTGGTTCGTGCGCCCACATGATTCGCCACAATTACCGTGAACTTTTTGCCCATGACCCGGCCTGGCTGGCGCGTGCCGAAAGCCTGGCGGCGCGCACCTATGAATTCAGCGAATATCTGGTGGATGTGCTGGGTGTGACTGATGTCGGCGCGCGCTGGGAGGGCACGCTCACCTATCACCCCTCTTGCCATTTGTCGCGCGGCCTGGGTGTGAATCGTCAGCCACTCCTTTTGCTGGAACATGTCCGCTCGGCCACATTGCGCCAGCTGCCGCACGCTGAAGAATGTTGCGGCTTCGGCGGCATTTTCTCCGTCGAACACCCCGAACTTTCGCGCGAAATGCTCTTGCGCAAAATGGAGAATATCGAGATCAGCCAGGCTGAGACGGTGGTGCTGGCCGATACCGGCTGCCTGATGCACATTGCCGGCGGTCTGCACCGACGGGGTAGCCGGCGAAACGTCTATCACCTGGCTGAAATTTTGGCGAACACCGATTGAGCTTATGGCCTCTCCGCAGATTTTCCGCGAACGTATCCGGCAGGCGATTGCCAACCCGATCTTGCAGGCGGCGCTGGATGCCAATGCCGAGCGGCGACTGAAAGGGCGCGCACTGGCTTTCGCCTCGCTGCCCGATTGGCCCGAGCGCCGCCAACGCGCCCATGCCCTGCGTAGCGCGGTCATTGCCGATTTAGATCGCTATCTGGCGCAATTCATCCAACAGGCGCAAGCCAACGGCATTCTTGTTCATCGGGCGGCCAGTGCCAGCGAAGCCAGGCAAATTGCCCTGGAGATCGTCGCCGCCGCGGCAAAAAAGAACCCTCCTGCGGCGCTGGTGGCCAAATCCAAAAGCATGGTCTCGGAAGAGATCGAACTCAATCATGCCTTGCAGGCTGCCGGCCATCGCGTCGTCGAGACCGACCTGGGCGAATACATCGTCCAACTGCGCGGCGAACGTCCCAGCCACATCATCACCCCGGCAGTGCACCTGCGCCGCCAGGAAGTGGCTGCCCTTTTTCACCAAAAGCTGGGCATCCCCTACACGGAAGAAATTTCCACGCTTACCAACACCGCTCGCCAGGTGCTGCGCCAGGTCTTTTTAGAGGCGGATGTGGGCATCAGTGGAGTCAACTTTGGCATTGCTGCCAGCGGTGGGCTGTGCCTCGTCACCAACGAAGGCAACGGTCGCATGGTCACCACCTTGCCCCCTGTTCACATCGCCTTGATGGGAGTAGAACGTCTCGTCCCCACCCTGGCTGATCTTGCTCTGTTCCTCTCGCTCCTGCCGCGCTCGGCCACCGGACAGAAACTGAGCGTGTACACCCAAATTTTGCATCGCCCGCTTCCCGGTCAACAACGGCATCTGATTCTGGTAGATAATGGCCGGAGCGCGCTGCAGGCTTCCCCGCTGCAAGAAGCGCTGTACTGCATCCGTTGTGGTGCCTGCCTGAACGCCTGCCCGGTCTTTCGCGATATCGGCGGTCACGCCTACGTGGGGCGAGATGGTGAAATTGCCCCTTACCCGGGCCCCATCGGCTCCATCGTCTCGCCGGGGTTATTGGGTATCAATTTTGCCCATCTGGCGCAGGCCTCTTCGTTGTGTGGCGCCTGCCGTGAGGCCTGCCCGGTGGATATTGACCTGCCGCTGTTGTTGACACGCGTGCGAGCGGGGATGGGGATTGGGGAGACGAGGCGTGCGCTCGAAGCGAGTCGCGGCGAGGGGCTTTCGGCCCCGGTCCGATGGGGGCTTCGTCTCTATGCCCGCCTCGCGCGGGACCCGAGGTGGTTTACCGTTTCGCAGCGTTTCGCCTGGCTGATAACGTCTCTCGTTTCCCCCTTCTCGGCCTGGATACGCCTGCCGGCTTTCACTGGCTGGGGGCTGAGCAAAGATTTTCCGCGGCCTGCAGTGCGGCCGTTTCGTCAACGCTGGGCAACCCTGCAACAAGCGGAGCCCGAGGCCGCGCAGCCTGGGCGCGCCGCGGACGAGAAAAATGCCAACCCCGCGCCGGCTGCTGCTCCCTTGCCCGAACTGCGAGAGCAATTCCGCCGGGAATTAACCGCTTTGGGTGGGCAGGTGGTTTGCTGCACGCCACACGAGCTCACGGCGCGGCTGGTGGACTTTTTGCGGGAAAGAGGCATTGACCGGGTGCAATTGACGGAATCGCTGCCGGGGGTGGCTGAGGCCGATTTAACGGCGGCCGGCTTCGAGGTCGGCCGCGAGGCGGATGAGCGGCTGCGGGTAGGGATCACGCCCGTGATCGCCGGCATCGCTGAAAGTGGTTCGTTGCTGGTATCTGCCGATTCCAAAGATGCTTTGCTGGCATCCCTGCTGCCCTCCCTTCATCTTGCTGTGATGAACGTCTCACAGTTGGTGGGCACCCTGGCGGAGGCGCTGGCCCGGCCAGAAGCGCGGCGCTCGGCAGCGAGCGTAATCATCACCGGCCCCAGCCGCACTGCCGACATCGAGATGACACTGACCATTGGGGTACACGGGCCTGGGGAACTGTGCGTATTTATGATTGACGATTTGCAGGGCAAATGATACAATCTTGCCCGCTTTAGGCCGCCCCCATCGTCTAGCGGCCCAGGACGTGGCCCTCTCAAGGCCAAAACAGGGGTTCGAGTCCCCTTGGGGGCACACTCTTGAACGGCGTCATGGCTATTCAAACGACAAAGGAGAAGCCGTGATGCGACTTTCAACTTCTTTTCGCAAGTTTTTTTCCGAAACCCCTGCCTTTAATCTTATGCCTGACCTGTCTGAGTTTATGACAACCCAGGAAGCAGCCGAAGTTTTAGGTTTTACGGTTGCTTCTGTCCGCCAAATGGTCTATAAGAAAAAACTTGAAAGTATACGGTTTGGGCGCTCTTTGCTTATTCCCAAAAAAGCCGTAATCGAGTACAAAGAAAAGACGGCGGGCATGAATAAAAACGACCCCCGGCGAAACCTGAAACAAAAGCACCTGTCACATTGACAAGTGCTTTTATTGACTGTATACTGATAACGTCAGTTTATCAGTAAGAGCGCCCTGTTCGGGCTTATTTTTTAGGGCTTACTGATATTGTCAAATTATCAGTACTTTACCAACCGAATAACCGCCCATCGTCAAGCGTGTGAAGAGCAAGCCTCAGGATGGCGCGGCAAATTCGTAAAAAACATGCGCCCGTCTGTGACATACAGGCGGGCGCGACCACAAGCCGGTCAGACCGGCAGAAAGGGATTAGATGATGTGGCACATCCAGAAAAGCGTCAGAGGGGAACTTGGCAAAGTGTTCAGAAAAGCGAGGTTCAAGCATCAAACCATGAAAAAAATCCTGTTACTCACCCTGTGTGCCATATTTGTGTTGGCTTGCTCTGAGACGCATGCCATGGTAACCGCTCTTACCAGTGAAGCGCCCACGCCCTCGCGAACAGCCTCTCCTGCTTCCCTTCCTACCTGCCTGGTTGCCACCGGCGTGGAGAATGGAGCCCTGAATGTGCGCGCCTGTGCGGGGATTCAGTGCCCTGTCTTGCGGGTGGCGCGTGAAGGAGATCGCTTCGAAGTATTTGGCGAAGCCAATGGCTGGCTGAACATTGGCGAAGGTTGGGTCAATGCTCAATTTTGCAGAAAGGATGGATATGAATAGCAAGAAAAATGAGGTCTGGGAAAAGTTCAAAACATTCTTGATTGCTTTTACCAAAGGCATGCTGCTGGCCGTACTGCTGGTTCTGCCTTGGTTGATGCGCCTGGTTGCCGTGCTGCTCTGGCTGACTGGCGGCATCCTGGCCATGGAGGCCATTCGCACGATTTATAAGCCGTTCACGCCGTCAAGCGCGGTTTTTGCCTTGCAGTTTGCGGTCATCTTTCTGATGGTCGCCTGGGCTGGTGTGGCGCTACGCCGTGGCGGCAATTTTTTCTGGGGCAGCCTGGCAGTGAGTGGGATCGTTCCAACCTTGCTCATCCGTTATGCGCTTCCCTGGTTTTTGGGTTGGCGGTATGGAGAACTGGTTGTACGCATTTTGCCTCCCGCTCTGTTTGCCCTGGGGCTGATGTATCTCACTTTCCGATTCCGTTTGTTACGTAAAAAAGGAGTATCCCATGAATGAGTCTGCTCAAACGAATTCCCTGATTGACACCCTGCTGGGCCGCGACGTAGAAACCGATCATGGCGGGCTGACGCTAGGCGATGTCATTGTGCTGCTGCTGGACCTGGTACTGCTGATTTATACAGGCTGGCGCTCCTACGACTTCCTGACCACCTCTGTACCACAAGGGTATGAAATTTTGGCGCTGGTTGGTCTGTGGGGCCTGGACATTGGCGCGGTTGCCTGGTCACTGGTCTGGATCTTCGGCTCAGCCAGCAAGTATCAGGACTGGGTATCTATGTTCTTCTTCGTCTTCGACCTGGTCGGTGTGGTGTTGACCTCCCTGACCGATAGTCTGCTGTACGGTCAGGCAGATGGCGTTCTGTCTGTCATGCTCAAAAACGTTGCTATGTTGGTGGTCCCCTTGATTGTAGTAGCCAACGTTGTGGCTGGATTCATCTACCATCTGACAAGTCCGCAGACGCGCGAACGCCGGGCAAAGCGCAAGGCTGAGCATGAATATCGCGTCAAGATGATGCAAATCCGTAACATGGAGCGCGACCTGGCTTATGCCGAAGCCTATTTGCTGGCCAGGCAGGAGATCCTCGACAAGAGCGCGGCCATGGCGAAAATCAAGATGTTGCAAGACCAGATTGAACGGCAAACTCGCATGGCTTTGCGCGATCTGACCGGCATTCACGGCCTGACCACCCCGCAAGACATTGAAACGGCTGGACAGGAAAACCTTTCTGCCTTGCAAAAGAAGATCGAAGAATTGAAGAGGAAATTACCGGCAGAACCTGTCCCGGTAACTGCCAGCGGGAACGGTCACGGGCCGCAAGGTGGTGCAGGAGGCGCGGCGGCAGATCCGCTGGGGTACTTTCCAGAAGAGTAAAAAAGAGCGGACCCGCATTTATACCTGGCAGTGTGGCTACTGCGGAAATTACTTTGAAACCACCCACTATGGCCAGCGGTACTGTTCGCGCCGGTGTCGGGAGTACGCCTACCGCCTGCGGAAACATGAGCGGGCAAAAGCCGAAAAACAGCCCGTAGAAGCCGAAATTTGTTGACGGTCATACCGTCAACATTCTGGCCTTTGGTCAGGCTTTTTCTCGTCTAAATAATTTTGTTCCCCATCCAGGTTTTCCTGGAATTTTTTGTAACAAAAAATTCGAGGCGATTTTTTTGTTACAAAAAACGGAAAGACAGAAAAGCAAAATGGATAAAGATAACAAGGCAATCTTGAGAATGACTGCCTTTTTTCGGGGGCTGTCTGCTGGAGGCGCTCGACCAATTCTCGTCCGGCGTGGTTGCATGGCGCAACGAAACCATGTCCAGTGACTATGTGCCAAACACGAATGCGGTACTTCTATTGTTGAAAAAGACAGCAAAAAGATGCCCGGCACAAAACCGGGTATACACGTTGGGGAATTTCTGACAGTCAGAAATTGACGTTGAATTTCTGACTGTCAGAAATTGTTACACCGCCTGTCAGCCGTACCATGTGCTGTCTGATTTCCTTTTGGATACCGTAAGCGTACCTTCAAAACGCGCCCTGAAAACGATATACTGCCTTGCATGTGCCGTTTCATGCCACACATATGCCGTATGTGCACTCTCTGTGCCAGCGCTCTAAAAAAACCGCACTACCTTCCCCTTTGGGAAGGTATGGCTCTTGCTACGGAGGTTCAATGACTGTCAATTTACTGCAAGTTATCCCTTCGCCCAACCATCCTGGAAAATTCTCTCGCATTCAGCCGATGACGCCGCAAGCAGCGCAAGCCGAAGCCTGGCGGATACTTCAGACTGGTTTGAGCGGTCATTTGGAAACGACCCTGACGCTGCTGTATTCAGCGGGAGTCTTACCGGCTAGCCGATTGCCCATCAATGAGCGTACTGTTCGCAAGTATCACCAGCAACGCTTGTTGGACCGGCTGCCATACCTGGGACGAGAGATCAAAGCAATTTATCAGGAGTATGGCTTGCCCGCTCCCGATGTGTCTTTGCTCTACACCCTGGGGCCCGTAGGACGTGAGATTGTCAAAGAGCGATTTGGACATCCGGCGCCGGGCGGATATTTGAATATGCCCCTGACGCGCGTGATGCACGACCTGGCGCTCAATGAAATCATTTTCTGCCTGGCAGACCTGGCAAAAGAAGGTGTGGCTTTCGAGTGGGTGAGCAAGTACGAAGCAACGCTTTGGAAAAACAACCAACCCATGCTTGAACCTGATGCCCTGGTCCGGATAAAACATGGTGAGCGGGAAGATGTGTACTTGCTCGAATACCACAACGAGGAAGACAGGCGCGGAAGGGCAGGGGAAAAGGTTCGGCAATACGAAAAGGCTTTGCAAAGCGGTCTGTGGCGCGACCAGTGGGAGGTGGAAACCTTTCCCCCAATTCTCGCTGTCTATCGTGACAAAAGCGTTGCGAAGGGATATAACGATGAAATAACCGCCAATCCTGGCAAGGTTGTTTTCTACGGCCGCTCTCTTGCTGGCTTTTTTCAAGATGACCCCCATGTTTGGTATGATTTTCGGAACGGCAAAAAAGTATCGCTATTCCTCTGGTAGAATCAAAAAAGCCCTGTTCCAGCAGGGCTTTTTCAAAACTCGACGCGAGGCGGTTCGCGTCCATGCCGTAATGATAGCAAAAGCCGCCTCGCGTGTCAATTCACGGAGGCGATATGTTTTTCAAAAAACCTCATATTTTTTTGGTGGGCGTAGCAATGGTGCTCTTCTCTTTTATGGTGAGCTCGCAATCCAGCGGACTGGAGCCTTCCAAATTTCTTGCCACTTGCTTTTTTATTTTTGTTGTGGGTTGGACTATGGGATTAGTGCAAGGTAAAAAAGGCCATCCGCTGGTGGATGACCTCGAAGACACCCCAAGAGAAAAAATCAGGCTCAAAGAAAAAACCTGGCGGCAACATCAAGCCCTGTTCTTGTTTATCGCCCCTCTGCGCGATGCTGGCGCTTCCTGGGATGATATTCAGGCAAAAGTACAAACTGAACTCGGTCCAGAGTATCCTTCCAGCATAGACACACTCAAAGACGTTTACCAGAAAGGAAAAAAAGGCTTCTACAAAAACTTCCCAAAAACTTCCTGAAAACTTCCTGGAAACTTCCTGAAAACTTCGGACATTTTTTTGCAAGCGGCTGTAAACTGCGCACGGTTTACAGCCGCTTTGATTTTGGAGGCTCAAAATGCAAGAAAAGAAAACCTATATCCACCTGGTGATTTTCAATCACGGGAAAAACCGCCTCGAAATAAGCGGCTCGTTCGAGATGTTCGTCACACTTTTGCGCGGTCTTTTGCCAGAAATCACCCAGTCGCTTTTACACCCACAAGCCCAAGAAGAAATTCACGAAAGGAGTACTGCCAATGACAACAACGATTGACAACAAAAATGCCCCCGTAACGGCGGGGGCAGAAGGGGGAGCAGGGGAAAAGTTTCCCCTGGACGGACAATCAAATTATACCCCCGAATTGACCCTGCGCGCTTTGGAGTTGCTGCAAAAGACGCTCCCGTCGGATGTTTTTGAGTCCATGATGCGGACGTATCAGCACAAACTTCAGGAGCGGTTGAGCGGCAGCGGAGATGAGCAAGACGTAAACACCGAAGCGCTGCTCCCGCCGCTTCGGACCATTCCTTCCTGGAAAATCATGCAAACAGATTACCCGGAATCCATTTGGGTTGTGAAAAACTATCTCGTCAGCGGTATCTGGTTTTTGTACGGCAAGCCGAAAGTAGGCAAATCCTGGCTGGCGGGGCAACTGGCTTTAGCCGTAGCCGCAGGCGGAAAAGTGTTTGATAAAGACGTGAAACAGGGGAAGGTCTTGTATCTTGCATTGGAAGATGGAGAACGCCGCCTCAAAAAGCGCATGAAGTTGCAGCAATGGACAGCGGACGCTCTGCGCCATATTGACTACATGCTTCCCAAAGACTTTCGAGACCAGATAGGCTATCTGAACAACGGTGGCGGCAAACGCTTGCTGGCTCATATCGAAAGGCAGGATTATCTGCTGACCATCGTGGACACCTTCAGCCGCGCTGTCAATCTGAATCAACTGAAAAGCGAGTTGATGACCGACGCGCTTTCGCCATTCCAGGAATTTGCCCAGGCGAAGAACCGCGTAATTGTCTTTGTTGACCACGAACCCAAACGTAACGAGGAGGGGGAGTCAGCGATTACTGCCCTGTATGGTGGCATTGCCAAAGCGGGCGTGGCTGACGGCGTTTGGCGGCTCTACAAAGAGCGCGGCAAGGGCGCCAGGCTAGACATCGAGGGCCGTGACCTGGAAGATGCCTATAGCCTGAAACTGCGTTTTGACCGCTCTCTGTGCTACTGGTACAGCGAAGGGGATGCGGAAACTATCGAAATCACCGAGCGCAGGCGTGAGATTTTAGACGCTCTGGCTAACCTGGGAAAATGCACGCTCTCCCAGTTGGAGGACGCAACAGGGCAGCCTAAAGGCCATTTGCACACCAGGTTACAAGATTTGGTCACGGAAGGGCTGGTAGTCCGCTACAAAAATGGCAACAACGTTTTATACGAACTTCGTGAGGACGGCTAAAAGAGCCAAAACAGCCCTGAAATGCCCTCCAAGAGCGTTAAAAAGCAAACTTGTCTAAACAAATGGTTCTAGCAGTTCTAACTGTTCTAACGGTTTACATTCAACGATATATTTTTTCTCTATAACCGTGTAAACCGTTAGAACACCTAGAACGCCTAGAACACCTAGAATGCCTGGACGGCTAAAAGAGCCAAAATAGCCCTGAAATGCCCTCCAAGAGCGTTAAAAAGCAAACTTGTCGAAACAAATGGTTACAGCAGTTACAACTGTTACAACGGTTCACCTGCATTGATATATTTTTTCTATGTAACCGCGTGAACCGTTGTAACTCCTGTAACGCCTGTAACGCCGAATTTTGACGAGGTACAACGATGGACGCCAGAGAAATCAATCAAACCTACGACTTGCTGACACTGGTTCAGCAGGATACCCGTTTGAAAAAATCAGGGGCGTACTACATCGGTTCCTGTCCCTTTTGCGGCGGGCGCGACCGCTTCAATCTCACCCAAAAGGCAAACGGTTGGCGCTGGTTTTGCCGTCACTGCGCCAACGATGGTTACAAAACCTCGCTGGATTATGTCATGCGGCGCGAGGGGGTTGACTTCAAACAGGCGCTCGAACGTCTGGGCGGGAACGCCGCCCTTGCCCGACGCAAGCCCGCAGAGCCGCCCGTTTCGCTCCCTGACAACCCGCCTGCTGCCCGCTGGCAGGAGCGGGCCAGGCAACTGATGAAACGCGCCGAGGCTGCTCTGTGGGATGGACGCGGCGAAAAAGCCCTTGCCTGGCTTCATGCTCGCGGTCTGCATGACGAAACCATCCGCGCCGCACACCTGGGCTACATCCCGCAAAGTTTTAGCGATAGCCCCGAAGTCTGGGGCAAGCCAAATGACGACCCGCGACCGTTGTATTTGCACAAAGGTATTTTGATACCCGGAATTGTTGCGGGCCAGGTCTGGTATTTGAAAATCCGCATTTACAACCCTGCTGACCCCAAAGACAAGTACAGGGGCGTGCGAGGTAACAAAAGCGCTTTGTATCTGGCCGACTCTATCGCCCCCGGCCTCCCAGCCGTTTTTTGCGAAGGCGAATTTGACGCGCTTTTGCTAAAGCAGGAAATCAAAGACCTGGCCAGCGTCATTACGCTTGGCAGCGCGACCAACAAACTCAACCTCGCTACCTGGGGCATTTACCTTTTGCGTCCATCGAGTTTTTTGATTGCCTATGATGCCGATGCTGCGGGAGCGCGCGGCGGCGATGACCTGACCTGGCTGCATGACGCTCGACGGCTTTGGGTCCCTGCGCTGCGCCCTGGTGACAAGGACTTGACCGACTTCCACAAAAGCGGCGGCAATTTGTACAGCCTGGTTGAAAGCGCCCTGCGTCCTGAAGCGCCTATCTTTGTCACCTGGCAGGCAGAGAGCTCTCCTGCAACAATTCATGGGCAGTACTGGCGCAATCCCGATAACACTCTGGAAGCGTTTTACCTGCCCGATGAATTAGACCTTTGCCTGAACATCATGAATGTAAGCGCATAGAAAACAGTGAAAGGAAATGACAATGTCCCGCCAAAGCCCTGAGATGTCGTTGCAAGAACATCCTGGAACAAAATTCCAGGACCTGACAGCAGCACAGCGATACAGCCTGAACGAAGCCGCCTCCGACCTGGTGGCTATCATCCAAACACTGCTTGACGCGGGCATTCTGGTCAATCAAAACGGAAAAATCATCCCATCTGCTATGAAAGGATAAGACACCATGCCCGATTACATGCCTCCTCCCTCTACTTTGAAGCCCGGCTCAATCGTATGGGCTTACCTGCGAGATTCAGGCGGACCCAACCAGGAGCAAAGCGTGCCGCAGCAAGAGGCGGAAATCCGCGCCTATTGCAAACGTCATGGGCTGGTACTGACCCGCCTCTTTGCGGACGTGGGAAAGTCAGGCGGAAGCGTCATTCACCGGAACAGTTTTCTCGAAATGATGGATTTGAGCGAGGATGAATCCCTGCGCCCCGCCGGGTTGCTGCTGTGGAACTTCGGTCGCTTCTCGCGGGACGTGGACGACTCGGACTACTACAAAGCCACCATCCGCAAACGCGGCATTGTCATCCATTCGCTTACAGACCCGATTCCTGAGGGTCAATGGGCGGGCGTCGTTGAAAAAATCATAGACATTGCCAACGAAGAGAAGCGGCGGCAAAATTCGCGGGATGTCAAGCGCGCCCTGGAGAGTCTCGTCAGGCAGGGATACGCTCCGGGCGGCACGCCCCCGCGCGGGTACAAATCCGTCCCCGTCGTGATAGGCGTCCACGCCGACGGCAGGCCGCGTACCGTCTCGAAATGGGAACCCGACCCGGAGTTGTGGGACCTGGTCAAACTGGCATGGCAGTTGCGGGCTGAAGGCAAAACGTATGGCGAAATCACCCGCGCCACGCAAGGGAAGATATACAAGTCGGTCAACTGCTGGATTACGTTCTTCTCGAACAAGTCCTACCTGGGAATCGGCAAGTGCGGGGACAAAGAATTTCCCAATCACCACGAAGCCGCGATAGACGAGACCACCTGGGCGGCGGTGCAGCAGGTTCAAAAAGCCCATCCGCGCAGTGGACTGCGCCATCCGAGAAGAATCGCTTACCCCTCCCTGCTGGCGGGCCTGGCGCGGTGCGCTCATTGCGGCGCTTCGATGGTGTATCACGCTCAGACTTCGCGCAACTGGCCCTATTACATCTGCGGAAAGCGCGACCGGCAAAAGGCATCTAAAAGTTGCGATGGGCGGCGAATCAACGCCCGCAAGGTCAATGCCCTGGTACTGGAGGCTGTCTTGCATCAGGTGCTTACCCCCGATTACTTCAACGCCCTTTTGCAGGAAGTGCAAAACCAGATGTCTGATGTCGCCTCGCTGGAAGCCGAAATTGAAGAAAAGCGGAACGACCTGCGCAGCGTGGAACGGGCCATATCCAATTTGCTGGAACTGGCGGAAGCGTTTGGCGTGGGCGCCGCCCTGGAACGCCTGAAACAGCGCGAGGCGGAACGCTCACAACTCGTGATAGAAATCCAGACCCTCGAAGCGCGGCGGGACCTTCAGCGGGTGGAGGTCACCCCCGAGGCGCTTGCCCTGGCGTTGGACGTCTGGCGGAAGCGCATTCTGAACGCTCAGGAATCTGGTGATGTCGCCGCTTTGCGCAACCTGCTCGCCCATTTCGTGGACAAAATCGAGATGGATTACACCAGCGTAAAAATCTGGTACACCTACCCGCTGAAGAGCCTTAACCGGCCCGAAAGCGCCTTGTTGAACAGCAACGCGCCCTTTAGCGGGAGCATGGTCGTTTCGATGGACTCGCTCGCCTCGGGCATGGACTTCTCCCACAGGCTGGCGGGAGTGTAGGACAAGTCTGAAGACTTATCCTGCTACGGATCGGCGCGTTTTCCCCCTCCGTCCTGCGGAAACCTCACCCGAATTCACAGGATTCGGGGGAGGGCAGGGTGGGGGTCCTACGGCTTGCCGGGACAGGTGGCATGATACGGCACCTCAGGACCGACATATTGCTGCCACTCCCCCAGCGTCAGGTTGCGCGGCAGGCGGCGGCAGGCTTCGGCAATCAGGTCCTCGGCGCGCCACAGCCAGACCCGCGCCGTACCTTCGATACACTTGCTTCCACTGAACTTATCACATCCTACGCTAACCACATACTTCCCATCTGGACTAAAGGCAACGGCACTTACCCAATCTCCATGGGTTATGCGGACAACTTCGCGCCCGCTCTGTGCCTCCCACACCCGCTCCGTGCCATCCCAACTCCCGCTGACCACGTACTTCCCATCCGGGCTGAAGGCGACGGCATTCACCCAATCTCCATGTGTCATGCGGGCGACCTCGAGCGGCAAGAGATCCAGGCCGCGCCGCACCAGTTGGTCGGCTTCCAGCCAGGGACCGCCGCGCTGCAAGGCTTCAATTCCCAGCAAGGTGCCAATCAGGGGACCTTGCGCGCTGCGGTCGAAGACCATTTGCCCGGTGGCTGCCATCTGCCGCGCCTGCGCCAGGTTGCGTTGTGCTTCTGCCTCTGCCTGCGCTATGGCGCGAACATTCGCTTCGCTCACGGCTGTTGCCTGCGCTGCCTGCGCCGCCTCGCGCTGTCGAAGAGCCTCGTTGCGCTGGCTCCAGGCAGTGAAAGATAGCAGCAAGGTGATGAGCAAGCCCGTTGCCAGGCCCAGGGTAATCCGCCGCCGGGTTCGTTCGCGGCGCTCCTGCTCCTGGCGGGCGCGGTCGGCGCTGCGGCGGATGAAGTCCTGCAGGGCGGGTTCGATTTCATCGGAGCGCTGCGCCAGCCAGTCCTGCGCTTCGGCCAGCGGCGCGCCGCGCAGCAAGGCGCCCTCGTCCTGCCCACTCTCCTGCCACTGGCGCGCCAGCAGGCGCATCCGCTCCTGCCACAGGCGGAAGCGGCGGTCGAGGCGCATCCACTCGCGCAGGGTCGCCCAGCCCTGAATCAGGGCCTCGTGCGCCACCTCGGCATACTCCTGCCCGGCGGCGTCCTGCCCGGTCACCAGCAGGCGGGCATCGGCCAGGCGGCGCGCCATCCCCCAGTGCGCTTCGCCCAGTTCCGGGCGCAGGGCGCGGCGGCGGGTATCCTGCGTCCCCTCGCCGGGCGTCACCAGTTGGATGAAGGTGCGGCGCACTTCTTCGCCCTCTTCGACGCGAAAATCCTGATACACCGCTTCGGCGTAGCGCATCAGCGCCCCCTCCACCCCACCGATGGCCTCGTAAGCGGCGTGCGTCAGGCGATGGCTCTCCTGGCGCTCCCACAACTGCGTCAGGGCGAATTCCAGCAGGGGCAACTGCCCGGCTGCTTCGCCCATATCGTCCAGAATGCGCTCAACCAGCCCCTCCTCGAAGGTCACGTCGGCGCGGCGGGCGGGTTCCAGGATGGCGGCGCGCAGACCCTCGCGGCTCAGCGGGGCGAGCAGCACCTTCTCCCCCTGGTTCAGCGCGGCGGCGAAGGGACGATGCAGCAGCGCCTGAGCGAGAAAATCCGCCCGCAGGGTGAGCAGCACGCGCCAGGGCGGGTTGGGCGCTTCGAGCACCTTCAGCCAGAGGTCCAGGAAGGCGTCGCGTTCGCTCTCCTCGCTCAGGGTGAAGAGTTCCTCGAACTGGTCGAGGATGATCAGCAGGCGCGTCCGCCCCGTCCGTTCCAGGACGCGGCGCAGAACGTCCGTCAGTGCGATTTCGCCGCCGCGCAGGGCTTCGCTCAACTTGGGGACTTCGCGCAGGCGGTCGGTTTCGGACATCTCGGCTTCGAGCAGGGGCAGCAGGGCGTATGCCAACTCACGGAACGGTTCGCGGCCCGGACGCAGGCTGGTCACTGCCCAATCGGCCTCGGCGCGGACTTTGGGCAGCAGCCCGGCAAAGACCAGCGACGACTTGCCGCTGCCCGAAGGTCCCAGCACGCTGACCAGCGGCGACTTGCGCAGGCGCGCCCACAGGTCGGCGCTGGCTTCCTCGCGCCCGAAGAACAGGGCGGCATCCTGCTCGCGGAAAGCCAGCAGGCCGCGGTAGGGGTTGGGCGGCAGGGATTGGGGACGCAGGTCGGGGCAGAAGTCGAGCAGGTGGGCGGTGGGAATGCAAAACGCGGTGCGAGCGGAGGGGTCGGCGGCGGCGATCATCCCCACCACGCCGTTCAATTCCTCGTCCCAGAGCGGCGCGCCGCTGAAGCCCGGCTGGACGAAATAGCCGCTCTGGCGCGTGTCGCTCAGTTGCAGCCAGCCCGTATCGCCGATGGCGGCCTGCAGGCGGCCCTCCGCCCAGACGCCGCTGTCGTAGCCTGCCGGGAAGCCGAAGGCGCGGCAGGGATGTCCCCAGAAGCAGGATAAATCCTGCTCTACCACCAGGCGGGTGGGCAGGCTGTTCGCGGGGGCGGGGTCTTCCAGGCGCAGCAGCGCCAGGTCGGCGGCCTCGTCGCGCTTTTCCAGGCGCGCCGTAAGCGTCCGTCCCGCTGCCAGGGTGGGGAAGTCCAGGCGCAGGCGATCATTTTCCAGCGCCTTGTCGGCGACGTGCCAGCAGGTCAGCAGGGTATCGGGGGCGACCAGGAATGCCGCGCCCAGCACCCTGCCGCGCCGGTCGCGCACGCGAGCGATGGATTTATCGAGCAGAAAGGCCATGAGAGCACCCTCCGTTTGCCTGTAGAACAGGCTTTCAGCCTGTTCAGACGGCCTGGAAAGGCCGTCCTACGTTACTTTCCAGCCTGTTTCGATGGTCTGGAAAGGCCGCCCTACTACGCGGCTTTCTTTTCTTCCCGCTTCCACTTCAACGTGACTTTGTAATTGGCTTCCGCGCCACCAGCGGCAATCACCGCCCCGGCTTCGGCGCTCAGTTTCAGGCCAAATTCTACTTCGATTTCATCGGGCGCATCGTGCAGGCTGCGCAGTTTCTGGATGACGGCCTGCGCCGCCGGGCGGACTCGCTCCAGCGCAGCTTCAAAGGTCTGCGTGGCGCGGGAGGGGATGTCACCGCGCCCGGCGGGGGTCAGGCCGCGCGGGGTGGTTTCGCTCACCTCCACCCACAGGCTGCTGCCATCTTCGAGGGGAAATTCGATGAGAGAGGACATACGAAACTCCTTTCAGGAAATACGGATGCAGTGTGCGGTCACCCGCCGAAGACTTCGGGGGCAGCGCGGATTTGTTCCTCCAGCGGGCGGTCTCAATGAGAAGCATAATGTGAATTATTTTCCTCTCAAAGGGAAATATGGATTGGCAGTTTTACGGTATCCGACCTATTTCTTCACATAGCGCACGCCTTCCAACCCGGCAAAGTGCGCGTCTTGCGTCCACAGCGTAGCCTGGTGAATACGGGCAGTTGCATAAATCACACTGTCTGCCATGGCCAAACCATGTTCAAGCGAAAGGTCAGCCGCCAGCAAGGCAATTTGCTGGGTCATGTCTATCACTTGCCCAACAGACATCCAGGCAACGGCTGCCAGAGCCTCCTCCTCGTCACGCTGCGCGGCAATGCGTTTATAGACTTCGTAAATGCAGATCGTGGGAACCAGTAATGCCTGGGTGTCGTGAATGGCCGGGCGAAAGAAAGCCGCGTTGGAGGCTTTGGCAAAATACTCCAGCCAGCCGCTCGAATCAACCACATTCATCGTTCTTCGTCCTCTTCTTCACGCTGCGGGTCGGTGTTTATGCCCGGCAGAAACCCTTCTGCTTGTTCAATAGGCGGGAGAATTACCATGCGCAGAGTCTTTTTGTGTGGGATAAAGACAACTCTTTGGCCGGGGCGCAAGTCGAATTGTTTGCGCACTTCTCGGGGAATGACAACCTGATACTTTGTGGAAATAGTCGTGGTAAACATTTCTTACGTTCTCCCGTTTGAGCAATTTTAGTAATACGTTATCATTATAGCATAACGCTGGCATCCAGCCGCAACTACAAAGCAAGATCAAAGGGCGCCTTGGGAGCGTATCTCTCTGCTGTCGAAGGATTGCGGTCGTTTTGTTCAGGAGCAAACGAAGACGTTGAAAGCCCATATCGAAGGTCTGGCGCAGGCGTTGGACAGGGCTTTGGCGGGGTCGAAGCCCTGCTCGCTGGCCTTTTCGCCGAGTTTTCTGGCCGCCTCCTGCCCGGCGAGTTCGATGCCTTTGAGGATGTAGGGCAGGTAGGGGACGAGGAATTGCACGAGTTGGGCGGGGAGGTGAGGGTCCATGCGAGGCTCCTTTCACCAAAAACAGTTTAGCGCCATAAGGCGGGAATGAGCATCTCAAGGTCACTCAGAACCTGGTCAGCCGCCGAACACTTCGGGGGCGGCGCGGATTTGTTCCTCCAGCGGGCGGTCGTAGCGGATGACCAGGACACGGTAGCCGCGTTCGCTCAATTCGCGGCGCAGGGTTTCGTCGGCGCGGCGCTGGTCGGGGGCATCGTGAACGCTGCCATCGCAAAAGACCAGGATGTTGGGGGCGTAGAAAAAGTCGGGCACGCAGCGCGGGTCGGGGATTTCGTGCTGGGCGTCATCGGGCAGACGGTAGCCGCCCTCGGCAAGCGCCTGCAAGAAGCGGCGCTCTAACTCGGAGCGGGAATCGGTGAGGGAACGCAGCCAGGCCAGATGTTCGGGATAGGCGCGCCCGCCCACTTGCGGCAGGGTGCGGGTGCGAGCCAGGGCAAGCAGCAGGTCGCGGATGCGGCGACGGTCAAGATAAAAGGCATCCAGTTGATTGCTGTAACTGAGCAGACACTCGTAACAGGCGGCGATGCAATCCGGCTTCTGGTCGGCGCCGCTGGGGTCGAAGTGCAGCCGCGCCAGCGCCTCGGCGGCGACGTTTGCCAGGGCATTCGGTTCTTCCACCAGACGGCGCAGGACGCCGCTGCCGCCTTCGGAAGTCTCATAGAACAAAATGGTGCAGTGCTCCTCGCGCCCAATGATTTCGGCGGCGAGTTCATCTTCTTCCACCTGGAAGTAGCCCTCCAGGCCGCGCTGCAAGGCGACGCGCAGGGAGGTCGCCAGGGTGCGGTCGCTGAACAGGGACGGGTCTGCCGGGCGAAGGAGCAGTAAATTTTGGGTGTTTTGCACCGACAGGTGAACCGTCTCGGGGCGGGAGGGGCGGCGCAGAGGGACAGGGCTTTCTTCTCGTTGTCTTTCGGGGTCGTTGATGATTTCGCCTCTTTCGAAGTCCACGACAAAACCGGGGGTGCGGGCTGTGCGCCAACCGTGATTGACGCGCATCAGCGTGGCGGCGGGGGCGTAGGTGAGGGTGAAGAGAGCGGGAGAGGAGGAGAGCG
>DAOUAN010000155.1:0-4161 GCA_034433385.1 Anaerolineales bacterium
GGGGCAGAGGTGATGCTGTCAGCGTGGGGAGAGCCGGGGTGGGCGAGGCCGGCGCAGGGGGAGTCGGCGAGGCGGAGGGGGAACAGGCCGGGGCCAGGATCAGACTCAGGGATACGAGGAAAAGCAAAAGCGGGCGACGAGTCATTTTTCTCTCTTTATTATTCTTTCCAACCAAATTCGTCAAAGGGAATGCCGCGCAGGTGATTTTGAATGGCGCGCCGGATGTAGGGGATGGTGTTTTCCGGTAAGGCGGCCAGGCTTGCCCAGCGAATTTCATCACATTTGTGTGGCTCGGCGTTGAAGGGTTCGCCCTGCCAGCGCGAAATGTGGACAAAGAAGTCTATGCGTTCTTCGCCTTCGTTGCGGTGCATGACGCTGCTGAAGTGAACCGCCTGCGGTTCGATGTGGACACCGATTTCTTCGCGGGCTTCGCGAATGGCGGCCGCAACGACGGTTTCACCGCCATCCAGGTGACCGGCGGGGAGGCTGTATTCGCCATCGCGGTAGCCCGTTTGAAAGCGACGGAGCAGGAGGATTTGCTCTTGCCGCAGGAGCAGCAGGTGCACAGTGGCGGGCAATTGGAAGCGCATTGTTTTGATTGATTATACAGGCAATTTGCGTCCGGCGACGGATGGGGTAAAATGGCTGTCGCGCTGACCCTATGGGCAGTGCAAACACGATGCTTTGAAACTGGAGAAGTATGCGTAAAGGTCAAAACCCGGCAAAATTTGTGAAGGAGGTGGCCCGACCAGAGCGGATCACCGTTGCGGTGTTGAATTACATTCCGTTTTTGAGCGGCTTTTATGCCGAGAGTCTGGATGTTTTGAAGGTGTGCCTGGAAAGCGCGCGCCGTGATGCCGGGCTGCCATTTGATTTGCTGGTCTTTGATAACGGTTCCTGCGCCGAGGTGCGCGATTATCTGATTCAGGAAAAAGAAGAGGGGCGCATTCAGTATTTGATCCTTTCGGAAAAGAATATCGGCAAGGGCGGGGCGTGGAACGTGATCTTTGGCGGCGCGCCGGGGGAGATCATCGCCTATGCCGATAGCGATGTGTTGTTTTTCCCCGGCTGGCTGGCGCGCTCGGTTGAAATTCTCGAAACCTTCCCGAATGTGGGCATGGTCACGGCGCGGCCGTTTCGCACGCCGCCAGAATTCTACACGGCCACCCTGGAGTGGGGACGACAACATGCCACGCTGGAGGAAGGCCAATTCATTCCCTGGGAAACTTTCCTGGAATTCAATCTTTCGCTCGGTCAAAGCGAAGAGGAGAATCGCAAGGTGTATGCCGAAACCCGCGATTGGCGCATCCAATATCAGGGGATGACGGCCATGGTCGGCGCTTCGCACTGGCAATTCACTGCCTGGAAGCACACCCTGCAACAGTTTCTGCCTTTTGATATGAATCGACCCATGGGGCAGGTGCGCCAGCTGGATCAGCGCATGAATGAAGCCGGGCTGCTGCGTCTGATGGTATCTGAGCCACTGGCGATGAACATGTCGAACACCTTGGGATATTTGCGCGGCGAACTGAAAAAGCGCACTCCCCGGCGCAAACGGCTGGGACGGCGCCTGTTGGAATTTGCGCCGCTCAAAAAAGTTTTGCTGGCAATCTATAATCGCATTTTCAACTGGTATTACTCATGAGCAACCGCGTTTTCATCTCTGCCGATCACGGCATGGCCATCATCTACTTTCTGCAAAGCGATGTCATCCCGATGTTGCTGGAGGCAGGCGTAGAGGTCATTTTGCTCACCGATGACGAGATCAAAGACCGCCTGGCCGAAAAATTTGCCCGACCCGGCCTGATCTTTGAGGGGTTGCGCCTCAAACAAGCCAACACCTACGCTCAAAAAGTGCAGCCGCGCCTGCAATGGTTGCTTTCCTCCTATTTGCGACGCGTGGGCGGCTCATGGCGCATCAACACCGAAGCGCAAGATAGCCACATCTGGGAAGTCTGGCAGGAAAATTCCTGGAAATTTCGGCTGGGAATCTGGACGCCGGCTGCGCTGGCGATTCTGCTGCTGCGATCTTCGGCCGCGGCGCGACGCGCCCTGGTGCGCGCCCAGCTGCGCTTCACGCCGGACCCGGGGCTGTATGCCGACTTATTCGCGCGCTACCAGCCCGATCTGGTCATCGCCTCCACGCCTGGCTGGCGGCTGGATCGCTACCTGTTGCGGGAGGCCTATCGCCTGGGCATCCCGCGGCTGAGCGTCATCGTCGGCTGGGATAACCCTTCCAGTTACGCCATCCCTGGCGCGCCCATGGACTGGGCCACTTGCTGGTCCGAAATTCAAAAGGAAGAGCTGGTGCTCGGTTCAGACTGGCCAGCGGAGCGGGTACACGTGGGTGGCATCCCGTCTTATGATGGGTATTTCCGGCGGCAGTGGCTGATTCCGCGCGAAAAATATTTTGCCCTGCATGGGTTAGACCCACAGCGCAAGCTGATCTCGTACGCCAGCAGTTTCGTCCATTTTGCGCCGAACTATCCAAACATTGAGGCCCTGGCCAGGCTGGTGGCTTCCGATACGCTGGCCGAACCGGCGCAATTGTTGATTCGTCTGCACCCCAGTCATTTTCAAAATAAACCGCAAATCTTTGTAGAAGAGCGGCAACGCGTTTTTGATCTGGAGAAAAAATATCCCCATGTCCATGTGGTGCAGCCCGTGCCTTTGGGCGGCTCGCTGGGCTACTACGGCGGCGAAGATATGGACGAAAAAGCCTCCATGCTGGCCTATTCCGACGTCTTCGTGACGGTGTACTCCACCATGGTGGTCGAGGCGGCGGTACACGATACCCCCATCGTCTCAGCGGTGATCGATTCGCCCAACGGCTGGAATCACCCGAAAAAATACTCTCTCTCGCTCAAAGAAATCGGCAACTGGCCCACTCATCAACGCTTCCGCCAGGCCCGCGCCGGGCGGGTGGCAAAAGATGAGCAGGAATTGCGCCAGGCGATCAATGCCTATTTGCAAAATCCGCAGCTCGATTCCGCTGAGCGCCGTCGCTTTATCGAGCAGGAGATTACCTACACCGATGCCACCGCCGGCAAACGCACCGCGGAATTTATTTTGAGCGTCTTAGAAAAATTGGCTACCTGACCGTTTTCTCTGCAGCGGTCGTTACGAGGGCGCGAAACGCCCGAGGCGTGGCCCTTCGCCCCTTTCAGGGGCTCGCAATGACCACCCAGGCAGCGTTGTGATGAGCGAGGCACAAAAGGGTCAGGTGCTAGAAAATTTTTACGTTCGAAGCGTTTTTCAGTAAATCGCTCCTGATGACACAAAACTCAGGCTAACTCTAGGTTAAAATAACTGTATGATAGCCACCTTACGCGGCGAAATCAGCCAGGTTGAAGACCATGCCCTGATCGTGGAAGTGGGCGGGGTGGGGTTGCGCGTTTTCGTCCCGGCGCCATTGCTGGGACGCGCCAGGGCAGGGGAGACCGTTTTTCTCTTCACCCATCTGGTGGTGCGCGAGGATTCCCTTGCGCTCTACGGCTTCGAAGCGCAGGCCGATCGCGACCTCTTTACCCTTCTGCTCAGCGTGGATGGCGTTGGCCCCAAAGTGGCCCTCTCCGTACTTTCCACCCTGAGTCTGGATGCAGTCCAGCGCGCCGTATTTGCCGAAGAGAGCGAACTGCTCAGCCGCGTGCCCGGAGTGGGGAAAAAGACTGCCCAAAAAATTGTGCTCTACCTGCACGATCGGCTGAAACCCAGCGATACGCTGGCGAAAGTTGCCGCCCTCTCGGATGTGGATAGCGAGGTATTGGCGGCCCTCACCGCATTAGGGTATTCGGTCGTCGAAGCGCAAACCGCGTTGCAATCTCTGCCCAAAGATGCACCCCAAGAAGCAGAGGAACGCCTGCGCCTGGCATTGGGATACTTCAGCAAATAGCCAGTGAATACAATCTCCTGCAAGCAACGGGGAAGACCTCTGAAGTCTGGCCGACTTCGGCGGTCTGATGCCTGATTTTTTGGTTTTATGGAGGAGACATGACAAATCCCAAAATCGCATTCATTGGGCCGGGGGTGATGGCCGAGGCCATGATCGCTGGCTTGTTGCGCAAGGGACTGGCCCAACCACCCGATCTGATCGCATCCGGTCCACGCGCCGAACGCGGCGAAGAACTCCGCCAGAAATACGGCATTCAGGCGACCACCGAT
>DAOUAN010000156.1:0-12560 GCA_034433385.1 Anaerolineales bacterium
GGCGTGAACCAGACTCCGAGCGATGTCAGTGTGAGGAGGGAAAAGGTCAGGGCGGAGGGAAGGTGTTTTGGAAGCGCGGCAGGTATCGGCTTGGATGCGAAGCGGTTCTTCCATCGGAATTTCATCTGAAGAAAGAGAGTCCCGAAGAAGGGAGTGAGAGTCAGGCACGCCCAGAAGGCGAAGCGGTCATAGGTCAACCATTCCCAGGCGTTTCCGAAGAAGAGGCGCGGAAGCGGAGTCGTGCCGCCGAGTCCCAAAAGGAAGAGGAGCGCGAAGGAAATGAGCAAGCCGATCAAGCGCGGATGCCATTTCCGAAAGAGCAAGGGGATGACCGCCGCCAATGGACCGTAGAGGGGAAAAAAGAAAATGGCGAGGGCGAGAGGGTCGGCGAGGAAGTTGTGGCGCGAGAGATGGTCAATAGGGGTTTGGAGGGTTTGGTTTGCGCCCCACTGCCAGAACGGGAAGATGACGAGGTAACCTGCCAGCAGAGACGCCGCCCCGAATGGTACCAGCCGTTTGAATAGTGTGGAAACTCCGCGCGGGCGCGTTCCCTGCTGAAAGAGACGGCTGACGGTCACTGCCAGCAGGAGGAAGGGCTGTACCATGAGCGTGGCATGGTGCATTGCCATGGAGGTGGCAATGAGCGCCACCGACAGGGCAAAGTTGTGGATGCCGCCTTCGCGCAGAAAGCGGTGCAGGCTGGCGGCGGCGAAGAGCGCCGTGAGTGTGCTGGTGAGAAACGGCAGCTGCCCGAAGATGTGTGCGGTGACGTAGATCGGCATAAGGACGGCGGAAGCGAGCGCCGCATAGGAAGCGGATGACCTGCCGGTGAAGATACGGCTGAAGGCATAGATGCCCGCCGGGTAGAGGCTGGCAACCGCCCACAAAACGAGGGCGAAAGCACGGTCAAAGCCGAGGAGCGGGATGAACAAGGCGATGAGTTGGTGGGTGAGAGGCGGGTAGGAAACGACGGTGAAGCCCGTGTACCAGCGGGGCTCCCACAGCGAGAACCAGTTTTCCGCGTAATGATTGGCGAACAGCATGTGAGTGTAGGCGTCGTAACTCAGGCGGTAGCGCGCCGTCAGGATGAACAATCCGTGACAGGCAAAAGCAATCAATATCGCAAGTTGCGCGCGGCGCGGCATCAGGCAGATTCCCTTTCGCTGGCGGGCAGGGAAATCCGCTTGGGGCTGAGGCGTTTTTCCAGCGCGCGGTTGAACACCTGGAGGTACTTTCTGACGGTTTCCTGCGGCTTCATTCGCTGTATGGCATTGAAGTTGTGCGCGGTTTGGGCGTTCCGCATTTCTTCGGAGTCGAGCAGTTTGCGGACGGCGGCAGAGAGGCTTTGGGCGCTGCCGTTCTCGAAGAACTCCACCTGCAAATCGTTTTCGAAAGCCAGTTTCTTGATGTCGTGCAGGTCGGAGGCGACAACCGCCCGCCCCCAGGCGGCGGCTTGATACAGGACGCTGGAGGAACCTGTCGAGGCGCTGTAAGGGATGACGACAACCTGGGCGCGGCGGAATAGTTCGAGCACATCGTCTTCGGGTACCTGTCCCAGCCAGCGCACGCCGTCCATTTGCCCGAAGCACTCCATCAAACGGCGGGCGTATTCGGGGAAACGCGCATGTGCGGCGCCTGCAATGTTGAGCGTCAATTGCGGGTATTCCCTGCGTAATTGTGTGAATGAATCAAGCAGTATTTCCAGTCCCTTGAAGGGCGCAAGCGTCGTAAAGAACAATAGTTCCTGCGAGTCGGAATTCGGCAGTCTTTGCGGCTCGTGATATGCCCCAATAGGGATGTGGACACAATCCACGCCCCGCTGTGAAAGCCGCTCCGCATATTCTTTCATGGTCAAACAGAGCAGGTCGGCTTGGGATGCGATAAGGGTCAGCAGACGGGCGCCTGCCCTCGCGAGGGGTCCGCCTGGCGCGCTCAGGGTGCGCAGGTCTGCGAATTCGACCAGTTCGTGCAAGGTGACGACGGTGGGAAACCCCATCCGCCTGACCAGCAGCGGCGTAAGAAGACCCGAGACGTTCAGCCAGGGGGAATTGCCAAATATACTGACGCCCACATTGAACCAGACCAGGTCGGGATGCAGGCGCTTCACGCGTGACAGGATGGCCTGACGCGCGTCCCATTGATTGGGCGCCCAGCAATATTCCAACTCCGCAGTTCCGAGATGATTGGCAGGCTCGCCGCCCGGCTGCGACCCTGCCAGCACAGTAACGCGCGTAAATGCGCCGGACTTCACCAATCCGCGTGCGACATGATAGCCATACTGACCGATACCCGTTATTGAAGGAGGAAAAGGACTGACGATAACCAGATGCATAAAGGAGTATATATCCCAGATGAGGGTCATTCATTAAACATTACGCAGGTATCTTCACAATTGGATTAAGAACCTGCCCTGCACAGCGGGATTTATTCCGCATTTCCGAACAATTCGTTGAAATCCGATGATTGCCCGGTCCTTCGATAAGCGAAATTTATTTGACAAAAGCATTGGCGGGAATTATAGTCGTGCGCAATGGTTGCAGACTGTCTCGACCGTGCCATTCTGGAAACTCTGGCATACTCTGCTGTATTTGAGTATCCGTTACGGCTGGATGAACTTCATCGTTACCTGCCAGTATACGCCGAGCGGGATGCGTTAACCATTCGTCTCAAATCCCTGATGGGACCAGTGGGGGAGAAGAACGGGTTTTACTTTCTCAGCGGCAACGACGAATTTGTTCACATTCGCAGGCAGCGGGAGGCGCGCTCGCGAAGACTCATCCCGTATGCTCTGCGTTACGGGCGCATACTGGGAGCGCTTCCGTTCGTCCGTATGGCGGCGTTGACGGGGTCGCTGGCGGTCTTGAACGCCTCGCAAAATGCGGATTTCGACTATATGCTGGTTGCCGCATCGGGGCGGGTATGGACGGCGCGCGCGTTCGCCTTGCTGTTCAATCGTCTGACCCGCATGCGCGGACATACACTTTGCCCAAACCTGATCGTCTCGGAGAACGCGCTGGCATGGTCTGTGCGCGATGCATATTCTGCGCGCGAATTGTGCCAGATGATTCCCGTCAGCGGCATGGATACGTATCGAAAACTGATGCAGGCAAACGACTGGGTGAAAGACTTCCTGCCCAACGCCTTCAGGGAAATCAGCGCTCAGTGGCGGAAGATTGAACGGAACGAGATGTCTGCGGTTCAGAAACTGCTCGAACCGCCGCTTTCAGGGAAATCTGGCGACCGTCTCGAGCGGTGGGAGATGCGCCGTAAAATTGCCCGCCTCTCCAAACAGGACGGCTTCGGCGAGGAGACGGTCTTTAATGCCGAAATCTGCCAGGGAAATTTTGACCATCACCGCAGGCGGACGAAGAAAATGCTGGAAGAAAGACTGGAGAAGGTAAGGACGCCATGACCCAAATCCTGTTCGGGCAATCCTATTTCCTGCGCTTCGACCCCAAACTGTGGGAGGCGATGCAGCCCTATCCGCCGCTGGGAACGTTGTATGCGGCCAGTTGGCTGCGTCAAAACGGCTATGAAGTGGCGCTCTTCGATGCCATGCTGGCAGAGTCGGAGCAGGAGTGGGCGCAGGCGCTGGAGGAACACCAGCCGCAATACGCAATCCTCTATGAGGATAACTTCAATTACCTCTCCAAGATGTGTCTGCTCAGGATGCGCGAAGCAGCCTTCAAAATGATTGCCATGGCAAAAGCGCGCCGATGCACCGTCATCCTGTGCGGCGCAGATGCGACGGATCATTACAGGAAATATCTGGAAGCGGGCGCAGACTATTGCATCCTTGGCGAGGGGGAAGAAACACTGCTCGAGTTGTTGAATCAGTTGTCGGCGGGGAAAGAGGCAGGGGAGGTCATCGGCGTCGCCTCGCGCCATACGTCTCAGCCGTCGCGCCGCCCCGACATTACCAATCTCGACAAACTCCCTTTCCCCGCGTGGGATCTGGTGGACATCCCCAAGTACAAAAAAATCTGGCTGGAACGGCACGGCTATTTTTCGATGAACATGGTGACCACGCGCGGCTGCCCGTATCACTGCAACTGGTGCGCCAAGCCGATTTGGGGACAGCGGTACAATTCGCGTTCGCCCGAGAATGTGGCGGCGGAGATGAAATGGTTGAAGGAAACGTTCGCGCCTGATCACATCTGGTTTGCCGATGATATTTTGGGCTTGAAGCCGAATTGGATCGAGCGCTTTGCGGCGCTGCTTCACGAGACAGATGCGCTCATTCCGTTCAAGTGTTTACAGCGGGCTGATCTGGTGAACGAAAAGACCGCCTCCGCGCTTGCGCAGGCGGGATGTAAAACGGTGTGGCTTGGCGCCGAGTCGGGTTCGCAAAAGATTCTGGATGCGATGGACAAGGGCGACAAAGTGGAGGATATTTACCGCGCGGCGAGGCTGCTGCACGAGAACGGCATCGAGGTGGGGTTCTTTTTGCAGTTCGGGTATCCCGGCGAAACGTGGGATGACATTCAATTGACCTTGAAAATGGTGCGCGAGTGCGCGCCGGATGATATTGGCGTCTCTGTTTCCTACCCGTTGCCCGGCACCAAATTTTACGAGCGGGTTAAATTGGAACTGGGCAACAAACAAAATTGGATCGACTCGGAAGACCTGGCAATGCTGTATCGCGGTCCGTTCCCCACCGCTTTCTATCGGATATTGCACAGCAGGGTGCATCATGAATTTCGGATGCGGCGCACCCTGCGTCATCCATCCCTGCGCGGCGTGCTGACCCTTCCGCGCAATGCGCTGGGGATGCTCAAAAGTGAATTTCTCTTGAGAAGATTTTTATGACAACCAACGATTTCGACATTATCGCCGAAGCCTTCTCTCGCACGGCGGAAAAATACGATGCCTTTGCCGAAGACCATCCCAACCAGACGCGCATGCGAAACAAGGTGTATGCCCATGTTCAACGCTTTATCCCGGCGGGCTCCCGCATTCTCGAATTGAACTGCGGCACGGGCGCCGATGCCGTCGAACTGGCGCGGCGCGGGTATCGAATCCACGCCACCGATATTGCCCCCGGCATGTTGGAGCGGCTTCGAAGCAAGGTTCAGCAATTCGACCTGGCGGATCGCATCACCTTTCAGCAGTGTTCCTTCATGGAGTTGGATAAAGTCCACGGCGCGCCGTTCGACGCAGTCTTCTCGAACCTCGGCGGCTTGAATTGCATCCCCGACCTTTCGCCCGTCATTGGGCAATTGCCCATGGTTCTGCGCCCGAACGGTCTTGTTACCTGGACGCTCATGCCGCCTGTCTGCTTGTGGGAGATGGCGGAACTCTTTCGCGGGCATCCGCGTTTGGCGTTCCGCCGTTTTGCGCGTCGGGGGGTGCGCGCCCATCTCGAAGGATTGTACTTTCAGGTCTATTACTTCACGCCGCAAAAAGTCCGGCGATGGTTCGGGGCGGATTATGAATGTCTCGCCATCGAGGGACTTTCCGTGATTACGCCGACCGCGGAATCGAAGAACTTCGCCAAACGATACCCGCGTCTCTATCGGACCTTGAGCCTGCTCGACGACCGATTAGCCTCGCGCCGCCCCTGGCGCGGCTGGGGCGATTTCTTCCTCATCACCCTGCGTTATCAACCGAAATGATTCTGTTCAAACGTCTCGCCCGCGACAGTTCACGGCTGCTGCTTGCTCGCACGGGCGCGCAGGCGTGCATGGTCATCGCCGCGTATCTGCTGGCGCGGCGGCTCGGCGCGGCGGGATTTGGCGAATATGCCTTCATCTCTGCCGTCATCCTGATTGGCAACGTGCTGACGACGTTTGGCTCCGACATGTACCTCATCCGTGAGATTGCCGCAAAAGGGGATTATTCCGCTCTGCCGCCGGTTCTCATCCTTCAACTTACCCTGTCCGGTCTATTCATTGGGATGGTCTTTCTGCTTGCCCCTCATCTGCCAAAGCAGACCTCCGCCAGCGTCACGGCTTTGAAGGTTTACAGCCTTGCGCTCATTCCACTGGCGTTTTTTACCGTCTTTACGTCCGTTCTGCGCGGCGCGCAAAAAATGACATCCTATGCCTGGTTGAATTTCGCTCTGCCCTTTGCTCAAATGGCGGCTGTGTTGATTTTCATTCCGCGCGGCGCGGGGATTGTGACATTGGCATGGCTGCTTTTGGTCGTGCAAACGCTCGGGGCGGCGCTGGGCGGCGTCTGGTGTGTGGCAGCCGTCCCTGAGGCAATGAGACGCTTGCCGTTCGCGTGGAAGAATCTGCAAGCCGTCTTTTCGGCCTGCGTGCCCATCGCATCGCTTTCCATCCTGGGAATTCTGTATCAAAAAATCAGTTTGCTCGTGCTTTCCTTGCTTGCCTCTGCGGCAGCGGCAGGGACGTTTTCCGCGGCGGCGCGGGTTGCCGAAGCCGCCCGCATCGGTCATGTTGCGGTATTCACGGCGTTGTACCCCGCCCTGGCGGCTGCAAAACCGGATGCATCTTCCGATAAGGCTTTCAAGTTCGCCTGGCTGGCGCTTCATGCGCTCTCGGTGTGCGCCGCCGTTCTGATTTTTCTGCTGGCGCAGCCGCTTGTGGAATTTTTCTTCGGAGCGGAGTATCGTCCCTCAATTCCCGCCTTGAAGATACTGGCTTTTGCCTTGATTCCTTACACGACAAACTCGTTCCTTTCGCTGACCTTTCTGGCAGGCAGGGGAGAAAAAATCATTCTGCGAATCTCGCTCGCGGCTGTTCTGCTGGCGCTGGCGTTGAATTTCTGGCTGAGCCCCGAATTTGAAGCCGTGGGCGCGGCGTGGGCGCTGTTCATTTCAGAGATGGTTCAGGCGGTTTTGTTTTTGCAGGCGCGCGCAAAAACGACTGTTTTGCAGTCAGATACTTCCAAAGGAGCCTCTTATGAGTTACCCAATTTACCCTGACAAATATAAATTGAAGGAACTATACGGCGCGAGGGAAATCGTGGAGTATCGCAAAAAGATTGGACGGATGCCGTCGCTCCCTTCGCCTGAGGGGATTCTTTTCTGCCTCGAGCGTGGGCTGCCGTGGCGGATGCGCTGGCGCATTCCCGTCCGGCGCGCCGGCGGGATGAACGGTGATCTCTACGCCTTGAAAAAGCCCGCAGACAAAATCGGCATCATGACCGGCTTCGGCGGCGGTTCGCCCATGACCGTGGAACTTGCCGAGGAATTTGCCGCCATGGGCGTCACCTGCATGATTCTCATGACCTGGGGAGGATTGCTTCAGCCCGACCTGCAACCGGGGGACATCATCGTGGTTGACAGAGCGATCCGCGATGAGGGGACCTCCTACCATTACCTGCCGCCCGCCAAATACGCCGATGCCGACACCAGCCTGGCAGATCAACTCACCGAAGCGATCCGCTCCCGCGGAGGCGCGCCCTCAAGAGGCGTCACCTGGACCACCGATGCCCCCTTCCGCGAGACAGTGGAGGAAATTCGGCAGTATCAGTCCGAAGGGGTGAAAACCGTTGAAATGGAATCAGCAGGCTTGTTCACAATCGGGCAGGTAAGAAACATCCCTGTCGTCTCGGTGATTGTTGGAATGGACAGCCTTGCAAAAGAACGCTGGCAGGTTCCCGACAGGTTGGAGGAGATTCAACATTCGCTCAAACTGGTTTACGAAGCCTCGCTGGATGTCCTGAAAGCCCGCTGCGCAAACCGTTAACAGGCTATCTTTCGATTTTCGGAATGCCCATTCTGGGACGTGTTTTTTCCTGCGCCAGCAACGCCGCCTGCACCCGGTTGCGGACATGCAGTTTTTGAAGAATGTTGGTGACGTAGTGCTTGATGGTCTTTTCGGTCAGGAAAAGTTTTTGCCCAATTTCCTTGTTGCTGGTCCCCACGGCAATGAGTTCCAAGATTTGACGTTCCCGCTCGGTGAGTTCGTCGAATCCATCCTGTGCGGCGTGCTTTTCTTTGTGCGAGGAGGTCATTTCCGAGAGCAGATTGGCAGCAAGCGAGGGGCTCACATACCCCTCGCCCGCGTGGACGGCGTGCAGAATTTTGTTCAACTCGCGCGCCGCCACACCCTTCAAGATGTAGGCATGCGCTCCTGCCTTGAGCGCCGCAATGACATTATCCTCATCGTCCGAACCGGTCAGCATGATGATTTTGATCACCGGAAAGGACGTGGCGATGACTTCAGCGGCTCTAATTCCTCCCTCGCCGGGAATGCTGACGTCCAGAATGATCACATCCGGCAGATGTTCCCGCGCAAGTGCGACGGCATCCTCGGAGGTCATGCCCTGCCCCACAATTTCCACATCCGCTTCTGCGCCCAAAATGGCGACCACCCCCTCGCGAAAAATGGGATGATCATCCACAATGACGACCCTGATTTTCTCCATTCGATCACTCCCTGTTTTCAAGAATAAAGCGGGCAAATAATCTTGTGCCGGTACCGGGCTGGCTTTGCAGCAAAAACAGACCACCCAAACTTTCCACTCGCTCGCGGATCCCAGCCAGACCGAGCGATTCGCCCTGCGCCGCCACTGCCTCCACATCAAAGCCCGGACCCTGATCCGTCACTTCGATTTCCAATTGTTGGCGGTCATACGCGACATTCACTTCCTGCCCTGCGCCTCCACCATGACGATAGGAATTGTTCAGGGATTCTTGAATCAGGCGATACGCCGCTATTTTGACGGGCAGCGGCACATAGTCGGGCAGGGCGTGCATGTTCAATTTCACCGCTGTTCCGCTGCGTTGTTCATGCAAAATCACGGCGCGCAAAACGACATCGGAAAAGGATAACTCGTCCAATTGCGGGATTCCCAAACTGCTGGCGATGAAGCGCAGCTCCTTCAATACCTCCTCCAGGGCAGCCTGTAACTTTGGCAGGTCTTCGCCGCAAGCGATGTTGCCGTTTGCCAGACGGCAATACTCGCTCTGAGCCATGGCGCGGTCGAGCCGCAGAAGCGCCAGGCTGATTTCCTGAACGGGACCGTCGTGAAGTTCGGCGCTGGTGCGGCGCAGGATTTTCTCGTTTAGCGCGACGGCATTCGCCGCCGCCAGACGAACACGCTGACCGAGGTCTTTGTTGCGCGTCAACAAACGGGTCAACTGATTGACCTGCTCCTTCAATTCCATCTCCTGCTGCCCAATGCGGGTGCCCGCCCACTGCACAAACCCCACCAGCAACAGGTACATGACTGTCATTGTGGCGCCTAAAACCAGCCAGCCAGTCCTTTGGGCGGCAATGATTTTCTTCTCGAGTGTATCCACTCGTTGATAAAACTCAGCGACCGCAACAATTTCATTCGTGTCGTTCAAGCGAACGGGGCTGTACACTTCCAGCAGCGGTTCTGTGGAAAGCCGTCGTTCCTCGATATTTTCTGCATCCTGAAGATTGCTCAAATCGCCCGTCACTTTGCCGGCAAAGGAAACGTCCAATTCTTCATTATTCGAGAACTTCTGCCCAAGCAAAGCCGGAATATTGCTGTAAATGATGCGATGTTCTTTGTTCCAAATTTTGATGGAGACGGTTCGTTGTCCGAGGTTGTTTTCGCTGAAAAGATCGTTCAATGCATCCACATGTGTTTGGGAAATAACGCTCGACTCGCCAAGTTCCTGAAGGTTGGGGGCGATAAAACTATCCATGTAGAGCGCAGTTGCCACCGTCGCTTCGCTGATGACCCCCGCCCGTATGTGAGAGCCAATCCACCAGCCGATGCCAGCCATGCCAAGCAGCATGATGATGAAACTGATGATGGTAAATCGCTGCACCAGGCTCAACCGCCGAATCGAAGACACAATCCGTCGAAAAAAATAGAGAAAACCGGACGGTTTAAACCTTTGGGAAAGTAATGCCCAGCGCAATTGCATCACGCCCTCCCCGTTGCCCGGCTTTCAGACAGGATGGCGCGCCGTGGGGGGGAGGCAGCGGCGGTTTCTTCCTCCCCCAGGGGAACCAGCGGTAACCATGCGGTGATTTTTGTTCCGCTTCCTCGATTGGTTTCGATGAGGAACCTGCCGCCCAGGCTTTCAACGCGTTCACGCATCCCTGCCAGCCCGAGCCGCTCCCTTTTGTGCAGCGGGAGCGTTGAATCAAAGCCGGGACCTCGGTCCGAGATTTCGATGCGCAGCCATTTTGCTTCATACGAGACCTGCACCTCCTGCCCCAGCCCCCGGGCATGGCGGTAGGCGTTGTTCAATCCCTCCTGAACGACGCGGTAGGCGGTGATCTTCACCTGCAGCGCCGCATGGCTGGGAAGGTCGCCTGCCTGAAACTTTACATTGCTGTCTGTACGTTGTTCATGCCCCAGCACCGCGCTGGCGAAAACCTCCTTCAGCGACATGCTTTCCAAATGCGGAAGCCCCAATCCGCTGGTGATGGAAACGATCTCATCCAGTGCCGTTTTCAGCGAAGATTGGATGATGGGCAGATTTTCACTGCATTGGCTGCGCGGATCTATCAGAAAACAGCGCTGGTTCTTTTCGGCAAAGGTATGCAAAAGCGCCAGTGATGCGTTGAGTTTCTTCGTCGCCTGCCTTTCCAGTTCAGCGCCGATGCGAAGCAGAAGTCGTTCGTTCAATGTGGCGGCGTTGGCTCTGGCGCGGCGGATACGCAAATCCAGTTCGTCATTCTGTGCAATGAGTTCCCTCAATTGCGCCACTTGATTCCTCAATGCAACTTCCCGTTGTTGAATCTGACCGTTGGTCCATCGAAAGAATAGGGAAAGCAACAGGTAGATTATCCCCATTCCGCTTGCCACTGCCAGCCAGCTTTGTCTTTGCGCCAGGGCGATTTCGGTTTCTATCGTGTCGGGTCTTTGATAAAACTCTGCAATGGCGATCACCTGATGCGTGCCGCTCAACCGAATCGGAACGTGAATTTCGAGCAAGTGATCGTAAAGACGTCTCTCCTCGGCGTTCTCCGCCTCACTCAGATCGCTGATTGCCGCGATTACGCGTCCCTCCCATGCCAGAGCGAGCTCATCCGTCTCTGGAAATGTGCGTCCAATCAACACCGGGGTATTGCTGTAGAGGATTTTTCCGTTTTTATCCCACACTTTCAGCGCCACAATCTGCCGCCCCAGGTCTGTTTTGTTAAGCAGGTTATCCAGCGCGGCGGCATGCTGGGGCTGGAGCGAAGCGGATTGACTCAATTCCTGAAGGTGAGGGGTGATGAAACTGTCCAGGTAGAGGGCGGTCGCGGCGGCAGACTCGTTGATGATGCTGGCTTTGATTTCTTCCCCCACCCACCAGCCGATCATGAGCGTGCCGAGAATGGCAATGCCAATCCCCACAATGTGAAAGCGTTGAATCAAATTCCAACGCTCGACCCGGCTGGCAATGCGCAAAGACAGTTTCTCCAAATGCTTACCTCTTATATATCATAACGCAATATTCCCCCTTTTGTTACAACCAACAAAGGTCGAAATGAAAACTTCCGACTTAAGTCGGAAAACCGCAGACCAAGGTTGGAACAGACTCGTTACCTCCGCCCGTTTATTACAAAAGCCTGACACGCTATGATGGAATTGTAATTGCGGCGTTTTGCACCGCTTTTTTTTCTCTTTTATGGCGCTCGGTTATTTCACGTTCGACCCAGATCTGCAAATCAGATTTGGATCCATCAGAAAGGGTTGAAAAATGTCTCTTCCACTTCACCAATCCCGTACGCGCGTGGACGGCATCCGCAATGGATTCATCATCCTGGCGATGCTGCTCAGCCTGCTCCCGCTCAATGCCGCCCCTGTGCTTGCCGCGCCGACCAGCGCCGCGGTCTCGCCGACCCTCAACCAGTTCGGCTTCCCCGACTGGTATCAGGATACTACCGGCGTCCGCCTCGAACCCTGCCTGGATATCAACGACCCGTACTGCGTCATTCTGCCCAATCCGGGCGTATACGACCCGGGTCTCCCTCTCGACATGCCCGATAACTTCCCGGACGAGTTCTTCTATTCGGTCATCGATTCGGAAAAACTCTCCACCCCCGGCTGTAACGGCACCCGTCCCGGCAAAGCCTTTTTACGCATCGCCGTTGAGGGCGCTTTTGCCAATGGCTTGCCCGCCGACAACGAGCAAATGGTCTTCGGCAGAGTGCGCGTCCGCATCACCAGCGGACTTTGTCCGAATACCGCCTATACCTTCACCCATCCCTTTGGCACGATGACGCTGACTACCAACGAATTCGGCGGCACCCGTGTGGTGGACGGCACACAGGACATCGGCTGTTTCCCTATTCCCGGACAGACCTGCGATTTCTCGCTTGCCCTGCGCAGTCCAGTGGCGCAGAGTTTCCTGCGCTGGGACCCCGCCGTTGCTCCCGCCGCCCCTCCCGGTTACCTGGGCGATGCGGTCACCCTGCATACCATCACCGGCGCCACCTATGAAGCCGGCGGCGCCGGCAGCGGCTTTGCCAACTACTTCGCCATTTCCGACTCCAGCGGCGAAATCATGCGCACAGATTTGTTCACCGTCATGGGCAAAGAAGCGGGACCGCTCCTGCCCAGCGCCACTCTGATTGACTTCGGCGGGCAGAACATCAATACCGGCTACAGCGCGCCCCGTTACGTGACGCTCACCAACCTCGGCGCCGACCCGCTCACCATCTCCGCCATCTCCG
>DAOUAN010000157.1:0-3143 GCA_034433385.1 Anaerolineales bacterium
CTGAACAACAACGCAAGGCTCTCTGATTCGTGAAGACGGCGAAGGCAGGGCTTAGCCTGCCTGTTTTTCGCTTCCCTCCGCACTCCCACAGAGGTCGTATTTTTAAGGTTCAACGCCAACTTTTGGCGAAACTACAGCAATTAACTTTCTTCGTGCTGATGCAGCGCCGGGGTGGGGTAAGCGTAGGTCTCGCCGCGCTCATCTTTGGCGGCGCGGATGTGGCGCAGGGTGAGGAAGTAAGCCGTGATGGAGCCGATGCCCGCCGCGGCGGCAAAGGCACTGCCCACGCCGGGGGTGTTCACCAGCCAGTGAAAAAATTGGTAGATGGGGTATTCCATGGGAAAGTTCATTGGGTTCTCCTTTGCGGAATGAATTCCGCGCTACACAATGCCGCGACAATCGAGACAGTATTTCTGCCACTTCGCTTCGCCGACCTGACGGACGATGTAAGCCAGTTCCGCTGCGCTGGCAATCGGCGCGCCGCAGTTTTGGCACGGAACGAGGGGCGAACTGCACAGGATGATATTCTCCTCTCTCTCTTTGGGAGAGGAGACAAGTGCAATTGCCTTGAATTCGCACACCTGCACACATTTGCCGCAGCCGTCGCAATCTGCCGGGGCGAGGACCAACCTCGTTTCACGCGCATCCTCCACCCAGCGCAGGGCGTGCGGCGGACAGGCCTGGGCGCAGAATCCGCACAGGGTACATAAATCAGCGTTGGGGACAGCGGGCAGGTTCATCAGTCACCGGAAATTTCGGGCTGGGGAATCGTCACTTTGGCCTGGGCTTCATCCAAAATCTGCCCTTCCACCAGTTCCCAAATGGAAATGGCCGGGAAGAGTTTGAAGAAGACCAGGAACATGAAAGTGAAGCCTGCGAACGAGGCAACGGCGATGGAAATTTCCGTCAGGCTGGGCGTGTATGTGGCGTAGCGTACCAGCATAGGATGGGTAACGGTGGGGATGACGATGTTCCAGCGTTCCAGCCACATGCCCGCGACGACAAACACCGAAGCGATGACCGTTGCAGAAACCGGATGCGCCTTGAGCCACAGACTGACGCTCAACAGCAGGAGGATGGCGTTTACGATCAGGAGCGTCCACAGCAGGGTGGAGGCGATGGATCCGCCGGAGATAGCCGCGACGGGACCACTGACAAAATTGGGGAGGATCAACAGCGCGGCGAAGAGCGCTATACCCACAGCGGATCCGGTGGCAAAGCGGCGGCTGAACACGGGCAGGGGCTTCACGGCGGGCTTGGGCTTCGGGAGCAGCAGCGGCACGACCAAAATCCAGAAGGCGATTGCCATGCAGGCGACCATCAGCCAGAAGGAGGGGGCGAATTCGCCCCACAGTTTGGTCGCCAGAATCGGCATTTCGTAAATCTGCTGGCCGGTGGCAATGCCGAGATTTTCCGCAAAGGTGAAGTAGAACCAGACCGCGTTCATGGTGATGAAGATGAAACCCAGATTGCGGTATTGCTTTTCGGTGATGTATTTTTCCAGGCCGAGCAATTTGCGGATGACGGTCATGGCAATGAAGAGGGCGCCGATGCCGGAGAAAATCGCGCCAATGACAAAGTACGGCCCGAAGATGGTGGAATGCCAGCCGGGCTGGAGCGTGGTCGCCAAAATCCAGGAGATGATGCTATGCACCGAGACGGCAATGGGGATGATGATGACCGCCATCGTGGCAATCGCTTTTTCCAGCCGCACCCATTGCTCTTTGGTGCCGCGCCAGCCGAGCGAGAGAATCTCGTAGAGTTTGCGCCGCCATTCGGGGACGCCCGCCGGCAGGTTGTCGCGGATGATCGCCAGGTCGGGCATGAGCGGCAGATAGAGGTACGTCACCGAGCCGAGCAGGTAGAGCGTGACCGAGATGATGTCCCACATGATGGGCGATTGCAGGCGTCCGAAAATCAGGGTGAAGGGCAGGCGGTCAATGCGCCCCATGTCAATCAGGATTTGCAGCGAGCCGACGATCAGAGCGAAAGTGGTGATGGCTTCGGCGACGCGCGTGATGGGGCGCCGCCACTCCGCGCCGGTGACGCGCAGGATGGCGGAGATCAACGTCCCGGCGTGGCTGATTCCGATGAAGAAGATGAAGTCCACAATGTAAAGACTCCAATACACCGGCCGCCCCATGCCCGTCACGCCCAGGCCGAGCGCCAATTGGCGGACGTACATGACCGCGCCCCAGCCAATCAGCGCCAGCAGGACGCCCGCCGAGAGTTTGAAGTTGCGGTCGAGCGGCGTAAAGAGCGGGTCAATCAGTTTTTGTTTCAATTCAGGGTCTACGCGTAACATGGCTTAGCCCTCCCGCAGGTAGATGGTTTTGGGGTGCGTTCCGGCATCTTCCAGCAGGCGGAAGGAGCGGGAACTCCTCGCCAACTGGCTGACCGTGCTTTCGGGGTCGTCCAAATCGCCGAAGAAACGCGCCTTGCCCGTGCAGGTCTGCACGCAGGCCGGGACGTACTCATCGGCGCGGAACTCGCGGCCTTCGGCTTCGGCCTGGGCGCGCGCTTTATGCAAACGGTGAATGCAGTAAGTGCATTTTTCCACCACGCCCAGCGGACGCACGGCAGGGCCTTCCAGCACGCCGTTCCCTTCCACGCGGTCGGGGTTGAGATGTTCAGCCAGCGGCGCTTCCCATTCGGGTTTGTACCAGTTGAAGTAGCGCACGCCGTACGGACAGCCGACGGTGCAGAAGCGGCAGCCGATACAGCGCGCGTAGTTTTGCTCGACGATGCCTTCTTCGTTGATGAAGGTGGCGCCCACCGGGCAGACTTTGATGCAGGGCGGGTTTTCGCAGTGCATACACGGACGGGTCATGTACTGCGTTTTGACTTTGGGATATTCGCCGGTCTCTTCGGTGGGATTAATCGGCATGGGGAAGACGTCGTTCCAGCGCATGGAACGTCCCAATTCCGCTTCTTCGGGCGGGACGACGGGGGTGTTGTTCTCGAAGCGGCACGCCACGCTGCACGCCTGGCAGGCGACGCATTTATCTAAGTATCTATCCGGAAATTAATCCGAGAACGATTTCGGCACAAGCCATATGAACAAAAGCAAGCCAATTTTCGGGTTTCTTGCACCAACGGGTAGCCACGCTACGGCGCTTTGCCAGCCAAGCGAAGGTTCTTTC
>DAOUAN010000158.1:0-5298 GCA_034433385.1 Anaerolineales bacterium
TGGTCTCCTGTCCGGCCTGAACGATGGGATGAGATTCCTCCAAAGCCCAGGCAGGATAATATTTATCCACTGGGAAGACAAAACCCGTGTAGGAGGGCTCGTCGTAATACAGCTCTTCTACTTTGATTTGGTTGCGTAAATAACCAGGGATCAGCTCGCGCACCTGTTGAACAGCTTCTTCTTTTGTCTCGCCAAAGGTCAGGCGGCGGTCAATGAAGATCGTGAATCCATCGGGCACCGCATTGATCGAAGCCGTGCTGATGCGGGTATCGGTGACCATGATGGTCGCCTTACCCAGGAATTCATGGGTCGGCAAGTGAGCATCCAGGTCGCGAATGCCCGAAATGACCGAAAGCATCTTGTACAGGGCGCTATCGCCCAGGTGATGTGAAGCTGCATGGGCCGATTTGCCAGTCGCCGTGATCTTCAACTCCACCCGGCCTTTATGGCCGCGATACACCTGCATTTTCGTCGGCTCGCCAATGACGACGAAATCGGGGCGCACCTTGGGATCCACTTCCACAAAAGCATTGGGGGCGATGCCATCACACCACTCTTCCATGTTGCCGAAGTAGTAAGCCGTCCACCCTTCCAGCAGACCCAGGTCGCGAGCCAGGGCCAGGCCATACACCATGCCCGGCGTGGAGCCTTTCTCATCGCAAGCACCCCGCGCATAGAGGATGCCATTTTCCACCTTGCCCTTGAACGGATCCCAGCCCCAGGTGGCCGGGTCACCCACACCGACGGTATCCACATGCGAATCGTAGACGAGTACGCGCGGGCCATTGCCGATGCGCCCCAAGATGTTGCCCATCTTATCGAAACGCACCTCATCGAAACCAAGTTTTCGCATCTCAGCGCCGATGCGCTCGCCGACTTCTTTCAGCTGCCCATCCATGCTGGGAATAGCAACAATATCCAGCATGAACTGGATAATCTCCTGGCAGTGGGCCTCCACCCATTGATGAATTTCTACCGATAGTGAAACTGGTGTTGCCATAAAAAACTTGCTCCTGTTTGAGAATAAAGATTTATCCACTTGTGTTCACGCGGCGCACAACGTGGAAATTGAAATAGCCCGGGATGAAATAGCTGTGAGAATAATCCACCACACGGCCATCCACCGTATAAAGTTGGGAGATGAAACGCAAAAGGACATCGCCGCGCTGGATTTCGAGGGGGCGTGCCACTTCAGCCGGGGCGCCGATAGCGCTGATCGCAGCGCGCGAGACGGTGAGCGGGGCGCCGCGCTCCAGCAAAAAGTCAAGCACCGATCCTTTGAACGTGGCGGGCAATTGGTCGGGGCGGAGGAAATCCTCCGGCAGCGTATCCACCAGATAAGCCACCGGGCGCCCATCGGCGCGGATCACGCGGCGGATGCGCGTCAGGCGCGTCGCCAGCGGGACGTTGAGGCCGGTGGCGTGCTCCTGATCGGCAAACACTTGCTCAATTTCCAAATCGCTGACCGTGATCTCCAACCGCAGCCGTCGCGCCATCGTCTCCAGGCTTTCCAGCACTTCCAGCCCACTTTCCATGACCGGCACCTGCCCAACGACAAATGTGCCTGCCCCCTGCCGCCGTCGAATCAGGCCTTGTGTTTCGAAAGTTCGCATCGCTTCTCGCAGCGTTGCCCGCGAGACGCCCAGTTCACGCGCCAGCTCCGGCTCGGAAGGGAGGCGTTGTCCAGCCGGCGTGCGAGCGATCAGCAAGGCCAGTTCCGCCTGCAAGCGTTGAAACGGATAGTGTGCCATTTCACCCACCCTGTTCTACCACCGAAAGCAGCTCAAAACGATTCACATCCACCAGACCTTTGTCGGAAATGCGCAATTCGGGTATCACCACCAGGGCGAGCAAACTCAACTGCATGTTCGGGTTGTTGAGTGTGCAACCGCACTGGCGAAAGCCAGCCAGCACCGAGGCGGCTTTGTTCGCCACCACATCGGCACGCTCCGCCGACATCAATCCGGCAATCGGCAATTCGACCAGGCCAATCACCTGACCATCTTTGACGACCACCTGCCCACCTCCAGTTTCTGCCAGCTGATTGGCGGCCAGGGCCATGTTTTCGTCATCTGTGCCTACCACAAGCAAATGATGGCTGTCATGAGCCACGGTAGAGGCCACGGCGCATTTCTCAGTAAAGCCAAAGCCGCTCACCAGGCCGAGAGTGATCTCCCCCGTGCCACGGTGACGTTCGATCAGCGCTACTTTGGCCACATCCGCGCTGGCATGTAACTGGCCATCGTTCACCACCAATTCCATCTTCAGGTGACGCGTCGGCGCCTGATTCTCCACAATGCCGATGACATTGGCTGTGACCCGTTCGCGGCGTTCCGCCACGCGCAAAGCAAAATCTGCACCGGTTAAAGGGCGTGGCAAGTGAACGCTATGCAAAGCCCACTCCGGGTAGGCATACTGCGGTAGGGATACTTCCCATTGACCATGGCGAGCAATCACCCGACCGCGTGCCATCACCAGATCAGGATGAAAATCCTGCAAATCGGGAACCAGCAAAATGTCCGCCCAGCGCCCCGGGGCAATCAGGCCGATCTCCCGAGTCAGGCCAAAGTGTTCGGCGGTATTGATCGTACACATCTGAATAGCCGTCATTGGCGGCAGGCCCTCGGCAATGGCATGGCGCAAAACGCGATCCATGTGCCCCTCGTGAGCAATCGTCTGAGCATGGGAATCATCGGTGCACAGGATGAAGCGACGCGAATCCAGTTTGAGCTGGGTAATCGCCCCCACCTGCGCCGCGACGTCCTTCCAGCCAGAGCCGTAGCGCAGCATGACTTTCATCCCCTGGCGCACCCGGGCAATCGCATCCTCCAGGCGAGTGCCTTCGTGGTCATCTTCCGCGCCACCGGCTACGTAGGCATGAAAGGGCAAGCCTAAATCGGGGCTGGCATAGTGCCCGCCGACCACTTTGCCCGCCTGGCGAGTAGCGGCCATTTCGGCCAGCATTTTTTCATCGGCTTGAGCCACACCAGGATAATTCATCATCTCCCCCAGGCCAATGACTCCCTCCCAGGTGAGCGCCTCCGCCACTTCGGTGGGGCCAATTGCCCCACCCGGCGTCTCCAACCCCGGCGCGGAGGGGACACAAGAGGGCACCTGCACCCAAACGTGAATGGGCTGCTGACGGGCTTCGTCCACCATTAATTTCACACCCTTCAAGCCAAAGACATTGGCAATCTCGTGGGGATCAATGAACATGCCGGTCGTCCCCCGCGGGGCGACGGCACGCACGAACTCGGTCACCGTGACCATGCCTGATTCGACGTGCATATGGCCATCGAGCAAACCCGGCACGAGATAACGCCCCAGCGCATCAATCACTGTCGTCTCTTTGCCAACGGTGTGGCTGGCATCGGCACCGACGAAGGCGATCCGCCCATCTTTGATGGCAATGTCGGTGTGAGGGATAAACTCACCCGACTGAACACATACCCATGTGCCGTTGCGAATGACCAGGTCTGCCGGGGCGCGTCCAGCGGCGACATCGATCAGGGCACGGGTAACCTGGGAAGAACTCATGCTCACCTCCGGAGCTATTCAACGGTTGAATAGGGACAGCGCGTCCTAGCCATTTACCAATCTCTGCGCAGCGCGCTGATGCTTTTCAATCAACTGCCCCTCGTCCACAGTGGCCAGTTGACCTTCTTTGACCACAAACTGCCCGCCGACAACGGTGTAATCCACGCGCACCGGCTGACAAAAGATCACTGCAGCGACGGGGTCATGCTGGGCACCGGCATACTCGAGACGGTTCAGGTTGATAGCGAAGAAGTCGGCGCATTTGCCGGGTTCCAGCGAACCGAGGTCACTTCGCCCAAGCACGGCCGCACCGCCACGCGTCGCCAGCCAGAGCGCCTGACGGGCGGTCATCAGCTTCCGCGAAGGGTCATTGGAAAGCGAAAAACCGGTGATACCTTCTTTGACCCGCGCCAGCAGCATGGCCTGGCGGGCTTCCGCCAGCAGATGCGAGCCATCGTTGGAGGCCGAGCCATCCACGCCCAGGCCCACCTTCACGCCCGCCGCCAGGTATTCTTTGATGGGAGCAATGCCGGAGGCCAGGCGCATGTTCGAGGTTGGACAATGCGCTACCCCACAGCCATGCTCAGCAAAGACCTGAATCTCCTGCTCATTGACCCATACCGCGTGCGCAAACCACACATCCTCCCCCACCCATTCCACCTCCTGCATGTATCCCACCGGTCGGTGCCCAAATTTTTGCAGGCAAAATTGCTCTTCATCTTCGGTCTCGGCAAGATGGGTGTGCAGGTGGACTCCATAGTGCCGCGCCAATCGAGCCGATTCACGCATCAAATCGCCGGTCACGCTGAAGGGTGAGCAGGGAGCAAGCACAATTTGGGTCATCGCCCCGGGGCGAGGATCATGATATTGCTCGATGAGGCGCTGAGAATCCCTCAGGATGGAATCTTCGCTATCGACAACGGAATCCGGCGGAAGTCCGCCTTGCGATTCGCCGAGGGACATCGAGCCACGCGAGGCCTGTAAGCGGAGTCCCACCTCGCGGGCGGCCGCGATCTCATCATCCAGTTTTGAGCCGTTCGGATAGAGATAGAGGTGGTCGGAAGCCGCCGTGCAGCCGGAGAGAGCCAGCTCTGCCAGGGCAGTCTGAGTCGAGATGAAAATATCCTCCGGCGTGAGCCTGGCCCAGATGGGGTAAAGCGTCCGCAGCCAGTTGAAGAGGTTGGCATCCTGCGCCGGCGGGACCACGCGAGTGAGCGTCTGGTAGAAATGATGATGTGTGTTGATCAGGCCGGGCAACAGAATATGCCCCCGCAGATCAAGCACCTCATCGGCGGTTGCAGGCAAGTCAGAGACCTGGCCTACCGCATCAATAAAACCATCGCGAACGAAAAGACCACCTTCGGGAATCTCCCGCTGGTGGTCATCCATCGTAACAATATAGGCATTTTTGATGAGAAGTGTGGACATGGGAAAAATCCTTAATTGTCAGACAAATCAAGTTTAGCAAAAAAGAAACGCCCTGTCAAATACTTGACCGTTTGTTTGCATACCGGTTCTCCCAACATCTCTTTTCCCCTGGGCTATAATCGAACCATGAAACCATCCCTCCTTTGGCTATTGCCGCTCTTTTGGCTCACCATCAGCGCCTGTGCTGGCGCGACCGAACCGTCTTCCCCGCCCACGCTGAGCGCCTCTGCCACGCTCAGCACCCCCCTGCCCCCATCCCCAACCGAAACCCTTGCCCCCACCCACACCCTTACCCCTGCCCCCACCCTTACCGCTTCTGCTACCATCACGCCC
>DAOUAN010000159.1:0-6045 GCA_034433385.1 Anaerolineales bacterium
AGGTCACCGAGTTGAAGAACAGGATGGACAACATTTTTGCCTCCATTGCCAGCGGGGTCATCACCATGGATGGGAACGAACGGATCACCTCCTGTAACCGGGCAGCCGAAACCGTTTTGGGGTGTTCTGCCAGCGAAATGATCGGGCGCCGATTGGAGGAAATCTGGCCTGCGCTGGCGGCTAGGATTCAACCGGGCATACGGCAGGTCTGCACCACCGACAAAGCCATCGTGGATTGGGAAATCAGCCCCCATTTGCCAGGGCGCGGGCCGGCAGAGTGGCGCGTCACCATTTCGCCGCTCAAGGATGCCAACCAGAACATGCAAGGCGTTGCCATTGTGCTGGACGACCTGACCGAGCGCAAAAAACTGGAGGCACAGCGTCGCCTGCTGGAACGAATGGTCTCGCCGGTCGTGTTGGCTCAAATTGACCCCAATAGTTTACAAATCGGCGGCCAGCGGACAGAAATCAGCATCCTGTTTGCCGATTTGCGCGGTTTCACTTCCTTCAGCGAAAAACAGACGCCCGAACAGCTGGTAGAAGTGTTGAACCGCTATCTGGCAGTGGCTACCGAAGCCGTGTTAGAGCAAGAGGGCACCGTGGATAAATTTCTGGGCGACGCGATCATGGCCTGGTTCAACGCCCCCCTGCCCCAAGCGGATCACACCCTGCGCGCCGTCAAGGCGGCGCTGCGCCTGCGGGAGGCGATCCTCACCCTGCACCAGCAACTGCCCAAAAAAGATCGCCTCTTTTTTGGCACAGGGATTCACATTGGCGAGGCCGTGTTGGGCTGGATTGGCACCGAAAAACGGCTGGAATTTACCGCCATCAGCGATAGCGTGAATACCGCCCGACGCATTCAGGAACATGCGGCAGAGAATCAAATTCTGATCAGCAAAGATGCTTACCTGCGCGTTCAGGCAGAAGTAGAGGTCAAAAAAATGCCCCCTATTCGGGTCAAAGGGAAAAGCCGGCCGCTGGAAGTGTATGAAGTGCTTGGGTTGAAAACATAAAAGTTACTTGCCCTCAAAATTCGCTGGCAAAGCAACCCTGGATAAATTCCAAAATCTGCTCCATCCCCTTGTTCACCGGTTGAATTTCGATAAACTCGTTCAGGGTGTGAGCGCCCCCACCCGTAGTGATGCCCAGCACAATGGCAGGAAAGCCCTGGCTGAGGGGGATATTGGCATCCGTTGAGCCAGCCGTAAGTACCGCATCCAGCCCCTGACGATACAGACAATGCTCGGCCAGACGAACCAGGGGATGATCGACGGGAATCTCACCCGCCGGGCGTTGACCAATCTCCTCGGCGCGGATCACCACCCCCGGTCGGTTGGCGAGGCGGATCAGATTCTCGACCTGGCCGATCAGCAGCGAAAGCGTGTGCGGGCTCTCCGAGCGGAGGTCCAGTTCGCACCAGGCCTCTGCCGCCAGGGTATTGACCGAGGTACCCCCAGCGATCACGCCGACGTTGAGGGTAGTGCGCGGCTGAGAGGGCAACCGCAAGCTAGCCAGGTGGGTGATCAGTGCGGCCAGCTCATGAACCGCGGAGGGTTGTCCGTAGTCGGACCAGGAATGTCCGCCAGCGGTTTGAGCCGTGATGCGATAGCGTTGCACGCCGATAGCCCGATGATAAACATGTCCCAGAGCCAGGCCTTCGAGGATCAGGTAAGCGCGGGGGACGTTACCGAAGCGTTCGGTGACGGCCGCCATGCCGCGCAGGTTGCCCAGGCCTTCTTCTCCCACATTGGCCACCAGCCAGAGATCGCCTCCCAGGGCGATGCCGCGCTCGCGCAACAACCAGGGCAGGCCCAAAAGGGCGGCCACCCCAAGCGAGTTATCGCCTATTCCAGGGCCATAAATTCGGTTGGCTTCGCGGCGCACTTGCAGGGATGTGCCGGCAGGGAACACGGTATCCAGATGGGCGCTCACCACCAACGGACGGGCCTTGCCGCGGCCGGGCAGGCGCGCATAGATATTTCCCACCGCATCCTGGAAAACATCTGAAAGGGATTCGGCCACAAATTGCTGACGGACGAATTCGGCGCGGGCCTGTTCCGCAAAGGTGGGAGCCGGGATTTGCTGAATTTGAACCGTCAGTTGCAGTAATTTTTCGATGAGAGCCACCATTTACACCTCACGTACCCGGTCACGCAATGCCGTCAGTCGCGCTTCAGCCAGGCCGGGCAGCACATCCAGCGGATAAAAAGGCCCACTGCCCTCAATGGCCAGGGAAGCGGAGATGTTCCCATGCAAAACTGCTTCCAATGGATTGTACGTCTTGAGGTAACCGGCCAGAAAGCCGCCACAGAAAGCATCGCCTGCGCCGGTTGGATCGGCGATGCGCGCCGGATAGGCCGGTATCTCCCAGCGATGTTTGCCTGGCACATCATACAGCAGCTGTCCCTGCGGGCCACGCTTGACCACGATGATCTCCGGGCCAAAGGGCGCCAGGGCCTCGATCATCTCCCACAAATCATGGGTCTCGCCCCAGAAGAGAGAGCGCAGCTCTTCCTCGGAGGGCAAGAAAACAGTGACCCCTTGCAAGAGGATGCGTAGCTCACGCAAAAAAGAGGGGAGCATATAACCGGGAGCGGGATCCAGGCTCACCGTCGTGACTGAACCGCCTTTGAAGGTGGCAGCCAGCTGGCTCTGGCTGACAAAATCCAGAGGGCAGATATGCACCGCCCGCGCGTCGAGGTAATCCGGGGGAATATCCAGCGGGGCCGGAGCAAGCGGATCGGGGACGCGCCGATCTTCTTGAACATCTGTTGGCGGCTGATAGCCCAGCAACGCTTTGGGAAAGGTCAGTCCACGGCGGGCGAAGTGCGAAACCGGGCTGCTGGTGCTGCGCTCGGTCAGGCTGGTGTAGGCAATAAAGGAACGCAAGTCGAGGCTTTGGGGCAAAATACGAATGCCGCGCACGTCCATCTGCCGCGCTTCGAGGGCACGCAGCCAGTGACGGGGTGTATCCTCGCCGATCTTGCTGAGCAGCCCCACGCCGTGATCCCACACGGCCAGGCCGCCGGCCGCGTAAAGCAAACTGCCGCCAGGTGAATCAAGCAAGGGTTCACCCACCGGCGGCAAAAGATATTCGCGCTGGAGCTTACCGGCAACAATATAAACTGGATTCATCAGCTGTTCGTCATGATTTGCAATAGCCAACTCCGCGTCGAATGACACGAATACGGCAAATTTTCTTCGGAAAATCCGTGAAAATTCGATGCAAAAGAGAATTGAGCCTTATTGCAGAAAAGTCTATTGATAATACTACGGAACAAACATATTTTCAGCAGCACTTGCCTGTTGAGGGTCAATCGGCAACAAGAAAGTAAAGTTGCTGCCCTTACCCTCGATGCTTTCAGCCCAAATTCGGCCACCGTGCATTTCGATCATCGCCTTGGCTACCGACAGCCCCAATCCCATACCGCCATGGCGCCGGGTGAGATGAGATTCCACCTGGAAGAATCGCTCAAAGATGCGCGGCAGGTCTTTGGCAGGAATTCCCACACCATCATCAATGACCGAGACTTTTACATACCCTGGAATGACTCCGGCGGTAATGAACACATGTCCCCCTGCATCCGTGAAGGTGAGGGCATTACGGACCAGGTTGCTCAAGGCGATGGAAATTTTATTGCCATCGGCTTCCACCAACAGGTCTTGGGGCAGCGTGCCGGTCTTTCCACTGCCTTGCCCCTCCACCGAAACGGTGAGGCTGATGCCGCGTTGCCTGGCCATCTCTTCGAAGGATGCGACCACTTCTTTGATCAGGCTGACGATGGAAATTTTGCGCTGTCGAATGCGCGCCAGGCCGGCCTGATAATTCTCCACATTGGAGAGACTCTCTACAATTTCTTTTAGCCGCGTGGCGCTGCGGATAATGGTGTCTAATTGTTCGCGGTATTGTGGCCCGATCAACTCGCGTAAAAAGGTGGCGTGGCCTAAAATCAGACCAAGGGGAGTGCGCAATTCATGAGAGGTGATCGCAATGAAATCGTTTTTCAGTCGCTCCAGCTCAACGAGCTCGTTATAAGAAGTCTGCAAACGGCGCTCCAGGTTATTGGCCTGAATCGCCAGTCCGGCATAGGCCGCCAGCGCTTCCAAAACGGCAACATCTTCTTCGGTGTAATGATCATCACTTTTGTTGAGCGCTTCAAACACCCCCACCGCCTGCCCGCGGAAGAAAATAGGAACCGCCAGCAACGATCGCGTCTGATAATTGCTGATGCGATCCACCGCGTTGAAATGGCGTGGATCCTTACTGACATCGGGAATCACCAGTGGACATCCCTCGCGCACCACCCAACCCGCCACACTGCCATCCAGTGGAACCGCAATCCCGCGCAGAAAATCGCGATGAAACCAGGGCACAGCCAGGAAATTTAAATCATTGGTAGCGCGATCATATTCCAGAATAGAAGCCGTCTCACTATCGGTCAGTTCTACGGCCGCCGAAACGAGGTTTTGCAAATACGGCTCCCATTCCGCGATCAAATTCAAATCGCGAGCAATCTCAAGCAGGCGTTCCAATCGTTGAATCCGGTCCACAGGCATAACCATTCCCATTCCCATTCGCTCATCTTGCGGTAAGATTATACAACACAGCCCGATCAAAAACCGAAAGGTAGCGACCCCTTTAGCCAATTGATCGGAAATTGCAACTAAAATTCAAGGAGAAAAATTCATGGCCAATAAAAAAGTACGCGTCGCAATTATCGGCGTGGGGAACTGTGCTTCCTCACTTGTCCAGGGTGTCCAATTCTACAAAGACGCCGCAGACGATGCGATCATCCCCGGCATCATGCACCCGCGCCTGGGCGGCTATCACATCAGCGACATCGAATTCACCCTCGGCATTGACGTCAACATCACCAAAGTCGGCAAAGACCTCTCCGAAGCCATCTTCGCTGCCCCCAACAACACCTACAAATTTGCCGATGTTCCCCACCTCAACGCCCCCGTCGTGCGCGGCATGACCCACGACGGCCTGGGCAAATACCTTTCCGGCGTTATCCAAAAAGCCCCCGGCCCCACCGCCGACATCGTCAAATTGCTCCGAGAAACCAAAACCGACGTTGTCGTCAACTTCCTGCCCGTTGGCTCCGAAATGGCCACCAAATGGTACGTCGAACAAGCCATCGAAGCCGGCTGCGCCTTTGTCAACGGCATTCCGGTCTTCATCGCCTCCTCCGAATACTGGGGCAAACGCTTCAAAGATGCCGGGCTGCCCATCCTGGGCGATGACATCAAATCGCAGGTTGGCGCCACCATCCTCCATCGCGTCCTCACCACCCTCTTCGTCGATCGCGGCGTGCGCATTGACCGCACCTACCAGCTCAACTTCGGCGGCAACACCGACTTCCTCAACATGCTCGAACGCGAACGCCTGGAAAGCAAAAAAATCTCTAAAACCGGCGCCGTCACCAGCATGATCCCCTACGACCTTGGCGAAGAAAACGTCCACGTCGGCCCCAGCGACTACGTCCCCTGGTTGACCGACCGCAAATGGGCTTACATCCGCATGGAAGGCACCACCTTCGGCGAAGTCCCCCTCAACGTAGAAGTCAAGCTCGAAGTGTGGGATAGCCCCAACTCCGCCGGCGTCATGATCGATGCCATCCGCTGCGCCAAAATCGCCCTCGACCGCAAACTCAGTGGCCCCATCGTTGGCCCCTCCTCCTACTTCTTCAAAACGCCTCCCAAACAATTCCGCGACGACATCTGCCGCGAAAAAGTGGAAGCCTTCATCAAAGGCGAAAGTAACGAATAAGACCAAAGCCCGGGCACACCCCCGGGCTTTTTCGATTAAAATCCCAGCCATGATCTTCCCCACCCATCGCCTCACGCTTCTTACCCGGATATTGAGCCTGCTCGCCGTTATTTTGAGCGCCTGCACCCCCGCGGCATCCGCCCCCGCCACCACCCCCGACCTGAACGCCGCCATGACCCAGGCCATTGCCACATTGAGCCTCTCCCTCACCCAAACCGCCCAGGCCATCCTCCCCACATCCACCCCCCTGCCCACCGCTACCCCCATCCGCA
>DAOUAN010000160.1:0-31403 GCA_034433385.1 Anaerolineales bacterium
GCTTGTGGGGCACAAGCCGAAAGCACTGTGGCTGCTACAACCAGCACGGCCAGTAGTGCGTACCAGAATTTTTTTGACATTTTCTTCTCCTTCTTTAGTTTCGAGAATTTTAAAGTGACACGAGCAAAGATGGGTTAGTTTTTTTGGGGGGGAGCAATCACCTCCTTTCGAGGTGGGTTGGCCGAGATAAAACATCGTTGACGACAATGGCTACAGCGCCGATTAAACTGGCCTCGGTGCCAAACGACGAGAGTTCAATGCTGACTTTGGGAGCAATCTCAGGCAAGCAGTGGCGGTAAATTTCATCCTGGATATAAGGGAGCATGTATTTGCCAGCCATGCTAAGCGGCCCACCCAGGATGATCTTTTCAGGATTCAGGAAATTCACGATGGTGGCGAGACCCTGCCCCATGGCGCGACCGGCCTCGGCGAACGAATCAAGCGCTTCGGGATCCCCCTGGTCGGCTGCCCGTTTAATCAGCGAGATCGAAAGCGAGGCGTTTTCTTCTGCCATCAGGCGCGGGATGATGCTGCTGCGCTTCACTTCCAGGCGAGCCTGAACGCGCTGGATGATTGAATATTGATTGGCATAAGTCTCCCAGCAACCGCGGTTGCCGCAGTGACAGGGCGTTTGCACGGTATCGGCCATGATGGGCGAGTGACCAATCTCGCCGGCGAAGCCGTTTTTGCCGCGGTACAATTCGCCGTTCAGGAAAAACCCCCCGCCAATGCCTACCCCGGCGAAGACAAAGACGAAATGAGTGCACTGGCGAGCAATGCCAAAAAGATGTTCAGCCACGGCGGCGGCGTTGGCATCGTTCTCTACGAAGACGCGCAGGCCGGTGTGTTGGCGAAAGAGTTTCTGCAAAGGTACATTGTGCCAGTGCAGGTTGGGGGCAAAGATGAGCATGCCTTCGTCCAAATCTACGGTGCCAGGGGTGGCTACGCCTAGCCCCAAGAGGGGGAGGGATGCCTGGCTGGCTTCGCTCATGGCCTGATCGACCAGGGCGAGCGTTTGGGCGAGGGTTGTTTCGGGTTGAGCATTGGGATCGGCGGTAATGGTTTTGTGCCACAGGATGCTGCCGACGAAGTTGGTCAAAGCGACGGCGACGAAATCCACGCCCAGTTCAACGCCGATGATGCTGCCCGCTTGAGGGTTGATTTCCAGCAGGGTGGCCGGGCGCCCGGCGCCGACCGAATTGAGGCCGGTTTCGTGCACCAGACCCAGGCTTTGCAATTCTTCCACCAGGCTGGAGACGGTGGATTTGTTCAGGCCGGTCTCGGCTGCCAGACGGGCGCGCGAGATGGGGGCTTCGTTGTGAATTTTGCGAAGCACCAGGGATAAATTAAGTTCCCGAACAAGGGCCTGATCTGCTGAGGTTTTCATCGCTAGGGGGAATTAGTATATCGTGGCAACAAATTTATCTTATTATACAGGAAAAAACGGCTTCGTCAACCGGTTTTTGGCGTTATTTTGGCGATTTCGCGGCTATTTTTGGTGGGAAGATCAACAAATTGGGGCGGCCGGGGGGAGCAATAGGCCAGATGGGGCCGCGCCCGGCGTGGGGTCCGGGCTGCGAGGCGAAAAGGGGGCGGGGAAATTATCCTTTGAGGGCGCCGGCCAGGATGCCGCGTACAAAGTAACGTCCCATGAAGAGGAAGAAGATCAGGGGAATGGATACGGCAATGAGGGCAGCAGCCATTTGCAGGTTGTACAAAACGAGGGTGGTGCCTTTGGCCTCGGCCATGACCACTTGAACAGTTTGGGTGGTACGCGAGGAGAGGGTGAGCGCCAGAAAGAATTCGTTCCACACCTGGGTGAAGACGATGATGGCGACGGAGGTGTAAGCCGGCAGGGAGATGGGAACGACGATGTTGAAGAAGGTTTGCAGCTTGCTGGCGCCGTCCACTTCGGCGGCTTCTTCCAGTTCGCGAGGGATGGAGAGGAAGAAGGTGCCCAGTAAGACGGAGGCGAGGGGCATGTTCAGGATGAGGTAGCTCAAAATCAGGCCGGCGTAGGATTGGCTCAGGCCAGTGCGAGACATGAGAATAGCGAGGGGGATGATGATGACTTGATAGGGCAAGTAGAGGGCGATGCCGACCAGGACGAAGAGGATGCGGGCAAAGGTGGTGCGGGTGCGGCTGAGGTAATAGCCGCCCAAACCGCCAAAAAGGAGTGCCAGTGCAGTGACCGAAAATGAAATGAAGGTGGAGTTGAACAGGCGCGGTAGCATTTGGCTGCGAAAGCGTTCGCTACCTTTGAGGACTTCAATGTAGTTGCTCCATTGGGGGGTGAGGGTGGGCGCCAGGTAGTTGGTGCGGTTGATTTCTTCGATAGATTTAAACGATGTGACGACCATCACGTAGATGGGCAGCAGGTAGGCAATGCTCAGGGCGATCAGGATCAGGCCGGCGATGATTTTGAGGGAGAGATTTTGTGATTTCATTCAAACCACTTGTTGAGGGAGTAAATGGTGTAAGGGATAACCAGGATGAAGGCCATCAAGAAGATAATCACGCCCAGGCCAGCCCCGGCTGAGACCAGGTGCTGCTGGAAGGTGGTCACCCACATGTTCATCGAGAGGACATCGGTGGCGATGCCCGGCCCGCCGTAGGTGACGATGAAGACAATATCGAACACTTTGAGAGAGGAAATGAGTAGTAATGAAACGAGCACTAAAATCCCAGAGCGGATGTTGGGCAGGATGATTTGGAGGAGGATGCGCAACCGCGAGGCGCCATCTACCAGGGCAGCTTCGACCATTTCTTGCAATTCGGTGGTGCGGAAGGAGGATTGGATGATGATGACAGCAAAGCCGAGATATTGCCAGATGAAAATCAAAACCAGCCAGTAGGTGGCGTTTTTGGGATCGGTGGCGTAGGCAAAGTTGGCATTGAACCCCAGACTATGCAGAAGGGTGTTGAAGACGCCGCGTCCGGGTTCGTACATCCACGACCAGATGGTGCCGGTGACAATGAAAGACATGGCCACCGGATAAAGGATGAGGGTGCGAATGTAGTTTTCGATTTTGGGAAAATGGGAAATTTCCAGGAAGTAGGCCAGGAAGATGGCCAGGATGACGGTGGGAACGACGCCCACCACCAGCCAGATGAGGTTGTTTTTGATGTCTACCGAAAAACGCGGCTGCTGGACTAAGAAGCGGTACCACTTCAGGCCGGTGAAGGTGTAGTTGGGTTCGACGGTTTTCCAATCGGTGAAAGAAACGTAAATGGTCCACAGCAGAGCGCCGTACAGCAGGATGACGAAAAAGAGCAGCGGCAAAAGGAAAACCAACGTATCCCAAAAATGGCTATTGAGTTTGGGTCGGTTGAGGAAGAATTTCTTCATGTGCGCCTGCTTTCCTGGCAATATTCAGGTAGGGATGCCAGATGCATCCCTACCTGAAATTTTACCCGGCTTTTCTCCTTACCAGATTGCTTATGGCCACTGGTACCAGGCCGAGGCGTTCTTGACGTCGTAGGTGGTCATCATGTCGGCAACGGCTTTGATGGTGGCATCCACATTGGGGCTGACCAGGAAGGAGGAGAGGATGTCCCAGTAAGCCGATTGCGCCGTAGCGGGCAGAATGCTGCCATGCTGATCGAGGATCAGTTTGCCAGGGTTCTGGCTGACGAATTGCTGCATCTCCTGGCGGATGGGATCGGGGAAGTTCTTGGGGTCAATATCGGTGCGAGCGAACAGACCGCCCTGAGTCACATCGGTCGGAATTTGCAAGTCGGCGGAGGCGACCACTTTGAGCCAATCCATGGTAGCGGATGGATTGGGGGCTTTGACCGTGATGCCGTAGGTATCGGGGTGGAAGAGCAAAATGCGCTCAGGTTTTTGCGGGAAGGTTACTGCGCCAAAATCTACGCCCGGTTGCCAGTTGGAGCCTTTGGTGAAGGCGCCAATTGCCCAGGTGCCCATCAGGGTCATGGCGGCTTTGCCTGAGCCTACCAGGCCAACGGCCTGATCCCAGGTCAGGCTGGAATGATCCGTGTTGATGTAGGGAATCAATTTGGCGAAGCGCTCCAGGGCGGTCTTGTAATTGGCATCCTGAGTGACGTCAATTTCACCTTTGTAGAGTTTGACGTAGTTTTCTGGGCCGGCCAGCTCGAGGTAGATACTGTCGAAGACGAAGGCATCTTCCCATTTTTCTTTCGAGCCGAGGCCCAGGCAGACCATATCGGGCTTGGCGGCTTTAATCGCATCGCAGGCAGCCATGAGTTCATCGAAGGTCGTGGGGGCGCTGAGCTTAAGCTCGTCGAAGAGTTTTTTGTTGTAGTAGAGGATATTCTGGATGTGCATGTTCAACGGGACTACATAAGGATGCCCGTTGACGCTGACGGCCTTCAGCAAGGGGCCGGGGATGACTTTGTCGTAACCGGTTTGCTTGTAGAAGTCATCCAATGGCTGGAGGACGCCGCTATCCACATAGTTTTTCAATTCCGCGCCACCCAGGGTTTGGAAGGTGTCGGGGTAGTCACCTGCGGCGATTCGCGATTGCAGTACGACGCGCTGGTTGACGCCACCCCCACCGGGGCTGGGATTCTCGTCCACGATGATGTCGGGGTAGGCCTTTTTGAGGGCGGCAAACATGGCATCGGCGGCCTCGCGTTCGCCGGGGGCGGTCCACCAGTGATAGATTTGCAGGTGACGTTCGGCAGCCGGTTGGGTGGCGGGGGCTTGTGTTGCCTTCGGCGCGCAGGCCGAAAGGACGGTTGCAAGGATGACAAGCAAGGTCAGCAGGCTGTACCAGGTTTTTCCAGACATGGTGTCTCTCTCCTTACTAATTTAGGTTAAAGGAATTGAAAAGGTTGCTGGTTGAATTTTTCGATCGCCACCTCCTTTCTTTGGGGTAAAGGTGTATGCCGTCATCATTCGAGATGATGCTTATGATGAGTGCGATCGAAGCGGTAGCAGACCTGTGAACCGTGATTGTCTTTTAGCCAGAGAGAGATGTGAATGGCGTGGTGAAAGGGGAGGTGATGTTTAGTGTAGTGATGCAACTAATTAATTTTATTATAACGAGTTAAAACGCCATGTCAACTGGTCTGGCTGATTTTTTCGCATTTTTTGGAGGGCGATTTAGCGGGAAGATAAACAAAATGGAGACAGAAAGGCACGTTGGGGCCGCGCCCGGCGCGGGGTCCGGGCTGCGAGGCGCTTGTTGTTAGAAAAAACATGTTATTTATTTCAGTATTGACTGAAAGGACTGAACTGGCTATGATGTTTTCTGGAGAGTTCCTATGAAAAATACCGATCCCCCTGATAGTGCTGAAAAATTTACCTTGCCCTCTCCTGAATCGGCAAAGTTCATAGAAAGCCTGGGCATTTATTTTGAGAACGAGGGCGTGTCGCGCATCGGAGGGCGCATCCTGGGCCTGTTGCTCATTGCGCATAAGCCGCTCTCTGGCGAAGAGATTGCCGAGGTCCTCCAGGTGAGCCGGGCCAGTGTCTCGACCAATATTCGTCTGTTGCTCAACAGCGGTTTGGTGGAGAAAACGGCTTTTCTGAATCAACGCTCGACTTACTTTGCGATTGCCGAGACGGCCTGGGAGCAGGTGATTCGGGCGAGTATCCAGAAAGTGAATGCTTTCAAGAACATTGCCCGCTCCGGGTTGGCGGCTCTGCCTGAGCAAGATGTGGCCCGTGGTCGTTTGGAAGAGATGATTGCCTGGGCCGATGCGATGGCTATGCTGTATGAAAATGCTTTGGAACAATGGCAGGCGCGTAAATCTTAAAGGCGCGCTGGCCAGAAAGGCGAAGATTATGATTCTGTATCTGCGGTTGGCATGGCGAAATATCTGGCGTCATCGGCGGCGCACCGCAATTGTGGTGACGGCGATGGGGCTGGGCCTGGCCTTGATGATGTTCTACGATGGGGTAATCGAAGGGTTCAATCAGGCCATTTATGGGAATGCAATTCGCGTCCTGGGTGGGAACATCCAGGTGCACGCGATGGGTTACCGCGAGAAGATTGAGAGCACTCCGCTTCTTCCTCTGACCGATGGCCGGCTCGTCGTTCAGACGGCGCTCCGCCACCCCGAAGTGGTCGCGGCGGCGCAGCGTATTGTGACCGGTGGGCTGGTCAGCAGCCGGGAGGGGGCCTTCCCGGTGAGCATTGTGGGCATTGAGCCGGAGGTGGAGGCGCCCATCAGCCTGATCGCAGAGCACATTGTGGCCGGCCGCTACCTGAGCGGCGAAGATCAAGACGTGATCTTGATCGGCAATGGCCTGGCAAAGGCCATGGATGTACAGGTGGGCGATCGCATTACCCTGGTGGGGAGCGATGTGCACAAGCAAAATCGGCGGCGGACGATGACCGTGGTGGGCATCTATGACATTGGCCTGCCGACCAACGAAAAGCGCACCGTGTACATTTCGCTGGGCGAGGCGCAAAGCCTGGTGGGGTTGCCGGGGCAGGTCACGGAGGTGCAGATCACCCTCAAAAGTGTAGGTAAAGAGGCCGGGGTGGTTGCGGCCCTGGCGCCGGCACTGCCTGGCTATGAGGTGGAATCGTGGGAGAAAAATTTCCCCGACCTGGAAGCGGCGATCTCCTCCAAAGGTGCGGCGATGAACGTTTTCAGCGTTATCATCCTGGCGATTGCCGGCATTGGTATTTTGAACCTGCTTTTGATGGCGGTGTATGAGCGCACGCGCGAGATCGGTCTGCTAGGCGCCATGGGGCTGAAGCCGCGTCAGGTGGCGTTGCTCTTCATTATGGAGGGGGTCATGCTCGGCGTGGTGGGGGTGGTGGTTGGCATTGGGCTTGGGCTATTGCTCAATGGCGGGTTGGGCCAGGTGGGCATGGATTACAGCCAGTTTGCCTCTCTCACCGAATACACGGCGCTGATCAGCGGGCGCATTTACCCAACTCTGGGGTTGAATAACCTTGTGAGCCGCTCGCTCACTGTGTTGATTATCGCCGCGCTGGCGGCTTACCTGCCGGCGCATGAGGCCTCGCGGCGGGAACCGGCCGAAGCCTTGCATTACGTATAAGGAGGCTGAAATGATACCTTTGCTGAAAATGGCCTTCCGCAACCTGGGCCGCAACCGACGACGATCGCTGCTTTCGGCGCTGGCGGTCTCTATGGGCGTGGGGTTGCTTCTGCTGATGGCTTCGGTGATCAGCGGCGAAATGCGCGATACCCTGCAAAATTCCATGAAATTGCATAGCGGACATTTGCAAATCCGCGCGGCTACTTATGATGAAGAAAAGGTTAGCCTGGCCTGGGATGACCTGGTAGAAAATCCCGAGCAGATCATAGCCCAATTGAAGTCTCTGCCGCAGGTGAAGGATGCAACGCCGCGCCTGTTTGCCAGCGGGATCGTGGCAGCGGGTGAAGAATCCAAAGGCGTTCAGGTGTATGGCATTGACCCGGATTCGCCGGCAAATCAGCCGTTTCGGGAAGGCGTGGTTGTCGGTGAGTTTCTGCGTGCCGATGACCGCGAAGGGATTTTGATCGGTAAACCACTGGCCACCAAACTGAAATTGCAGGTCGGCGACCAGGTCAGTTTGTTGATCAATACCGCCAATGGCGAGGTGGATGAGCAGCTGTTTACCATCCGTGGCATTTACTCCACCGGCACCTCGGCGTTTGATGAGGGGACGGTATTCATGCCGCTCTCGAAAGCCCAGGCGTTTACCGGCACCCAGAATCACGCCAGCACGATTTTCGTGCTGTTACATGATTATCAACAAGCAGAGGCAGTAGCCGCAGCGGTTCAATCCAGCAGCTATCAGGTGCTGACCTGGCAGAAAATGAATGAGTTGATCGTGCAAACGGAAGACTTTGCCAATGCCTATATGGTGGTGATCTACCTTATCGTCCTGGGCATCACTGCCACTGTGGTCACCAACACATTGGTGATGGCCGTCTTCGAGCGGACGCGTGAAATTGGCATTCTTTCGGCAATTGGGATGAAAGGGCGCCAGATTCTGGCCTTGTTTTTGACGGAAGGCGGCCTGATCGCTACCGGCGGCGTGATCGCCGGTTTGCCGCTTGGTGTGTTGATGGTGGCTCTCTTCAACTGGAAGGGCTTTTACATCGGGAACATGGGCATTACCGGTTTGTTGATGAGCGATACGATTTATGCCTATCTTGAATGGCAAGATGCTATCAATTTGTCCATTGCCGCCTACATCGTGACCCTGATTGCTTCGCTTTATCCTGCCGTGATCGCAGCGCGCATGGAGCCGGTGGAAGCATTGCACGCTCAATAGAACTTTTGTCTGCATTGACGAAGGAGAACAAAATGGAAATCGCAAAAATTGAAAATGTCACCCGTGTTTACCGGGTGGGTGAAGTAGAGACCCATGCTTTGCGTGGTGTGAGCATGGCGATTGAACAGGGCGAATTTATTGCCCTGGTCGGCCCTTCTGGTTCGGGCAAGACCACCCTGCTGCAACTGATTGGCCTGCTCGATCAGCCCACCAGCGGAACGATTTATATCCATGGGCAGGATGCCACTCGCCTGAATCGCAATCAGCGAGCCGATATGCGCAAGGGGAAGATTGGCTTCATCTTCCAATTCTTTGCGCTCATTCCTACGCTGACCGCCTACGAAAACGTTGAGTTGCCGTTGTTGCTCAACGGCATGAAGCCGGCTGAGCGGCGGGCGCGGGTGATGGAAATGCTGGAGGCTGTCGGCTTGAGCGATCGCGCTCATCATCGCCCCGATCAGCTCAGTGGAGGCCAACAGCAACGGGTGGCGGTCGCGCGGGCTCTGGCCTCTAATCCCAGCATGATTCTGGCCGATGAACCGACGGCCAACCTGGATAGCGAAAACGGTAAACAGGTCATGGAGATCATGCAGAGGTTAAACCAGGAGACGGGCGTCACGTTTGTCTTTGCCACGCACGACCCGCGCGTCATCAAGTATGCGCGGCGGGTGGTGACTTTGCATGATGGCAGAGTTGAAAGCGATACGCGCGTCAATGGTGGACAATCCTGAGAAGGGTAACATGAACAAAATTTTTTGGGTCATTCCGTTTTTGCTGGGAGGAATGGTGCTGAGCGCTTGCACGGCGCTTCAGGCCAGTCCTACGCCGATTCCGACCATTGCTCTTGAGCGTAGCTCTGCCAGCCCGGTTGCTCCACAAGATGGGATTTCTGCTTCGGGGGTGGTTGTGCCGCTGCGCACGGCGCGGCTGGCTTTCCCCGCGGCGGGGCGGGTGAAATCGGTGGAGGTGCAGGTTGGTGATCAGGTGCAGGAGGGCCAAACGCTGGTGCAGTTGGATACGGCCATCCTGGAAGCGAAAGTAAGGGAGGCAGAGGCCAATTTAGCGGCAGCCCAGGCTCAGGTCCGCTATTTGAAGCGCCTGGGGAGTGATCAGGTTCATTTGGAGACCGCCGAAGCGGAGGTCGCTCGCGCCCAGGCCTTGCTCGATCTGGCGAAGGCCAATCTGGCGAATCAGGCCACGTTGACTGCGCCTTTTGCCGGCGCCATCGTCGCTGTGGATGTGGCTCCTGGTGAGACCGTTGTGCCTGGGCGGGTGGTCATTGTGTTGGGCGATCTCTCCCAATTCCAGGTGGAAACAACCGATCTGAGCGAGCGGGTGGTGTCCAAAGTTCGGGTCGGGCAGGCCGCCACGATCTTTGTCGAAGCGCTGGGGGAGGAAGTGCCGGGCAGGGTGGTGGATATTGGCCGTCTTTCCTCGACGCTGGGCGGCGATGTGGTGTTCAAGGTGACGCTGGCCTTCGATACGCAGCCCGCTGGTTTGCGTTGGGGCATGAGCGCCGATGTGAAAATTCAAGCGGCTCCGTAGGGTGCGAGGCGAAAATGAAAAAGTTTCGCGGGTTGATGGCACTTCTGGTCGGTGCGCTGATGTTTACAAGCCTGTGGCCCGAAGGAACGGCCGCGGCTACCCCTATTCCTGCGGCAAACGCTGCTGGTCGCGTGGCTGCCTCGGCGGTGATTGTGCCCGCGAAGGTGGCGCGTTTGGCTTTTACGATTGCCGCGCCGGTGAGGGAAGTTTTGGTGCAGGAGGGGGAGCAGGTGCAGGCAGGGCAGACCTTGCTGGTGTTGAACACGCCTGAATTGGAATATGCGCTCAGCGCGGCGGAGGCGGCTTATCGCGGCGCCCAGGCCAATGCTTTGCTTCAACATGCCAAAAAGGTGAGGGTGTATCGCAAAGGAAAATTCCTGTGGGTCAATGAGCCGCGTGAAGTGTTGGAAATGGCCGATATGCGCGCTCAACAGGCGCTGGCTGCCCTGGAAGTGGCGCGGGCCATGTTGGCCGAAAGCACGTTGATCGCGCCTTTTGATGGAACGGTGACCGCGATTCCGGTGACCCCCGGCGAATTTCTTCCGGCGGATCAAACTGCCCTGACACTGGCTACCCTGAATGATTGGCGGATCGAAACGACCGACCTGAGCGAGCGCGACATCCGTCGCGTTCAGCCCGGCCAGAGGGCGACTGTCAAAATCGAGGCGCTAGGGGTGGAGGTCCCGGCTACGGTGGTGGCGATTGCCCCACGAGCCGAGATTCTCGGCGGCGATGTCATCTTTAAGGTGACTTTGCGCTTTGTGGAATCTCCGCCTGAGGGTCTGCGCTGGGGGATGAGCGCCGAAGTGCAAATTGAAGTGCCGTAGGTAGATTGTGGTGGTGTTGCTCCTTCTTCGCGTCTCTACGGTGTGAAAGAACGTATCCCCGACCTGGTGTTAATCCAAAGTTAAGATTCCTTTCTGGCAACTGGATTACAATAGAAAAATTGAAGTGATTCAAACTTTTGCGGAATCTGGGAATGTGCCAATTTTTGGGCATCGAATGGCACGAATTTTGTGAAAAAAGTTTGTGTCCTTCGGAAAATTTGATGCGTTTATCCCCTGAATGATCTCCGCAGCAAAAGGTTGAATCGGTTCGTAAAAAATTTAAACCAGTTCATTGACAGCCCCACTTGGGCAGCCGGTCAAAAAATTTTTGTTGATGGGCTGTTTATTTCATGAAGAAAGGAAACCCTATGTTCGATTTTGGTCCTACGGAATTTCTGGTCATTTTACTCATCGTCGTCCTGTTGTTTGGTCCTGGCCGCATTTCCAAAATCGCTGGCGAATTGGGCAGCGGTATTCGCGCTTTTCGCGAAGGCTTGCAAGGCCAGGACAAAGAACAGCACGAAAACCGTTGAACCTGGCTACTTTCCCCCACGGCCTTTTTTCGGGGCCATTTCGGCAGGCAACAAGATCTGATTGACCATGTCTTCTTTCCGCTTCTCCTCCCGCCGTTCTCCTGTTTACGGGCGTAAGGGTATTGTCGCTACTTCCCAACCCCTGGCAACCGCTGCCGGGTTGGAGTTGCTTTCCAAAGGCGGGAACGCTGCTGATGCCGCGGTCGCTGCCGCGGCGGCCCTCAACGTCACCGAGCCGACCTCCACGGGCATCGGCGGTGACATGTTTGCCCTGTACTTCGATGCCCATACCCGTCAGGTGACTGCCCTCAACGGTTCCGGTCGCGCCCCGGCCGCTCTTTCGCTGGAACGCCTGCAACGCGAAGGGATCAACGAACTCCCCCCTTTTCACCCCTACACGGTCACTGTGCCGGGCGCCTGCGCCGGCTGGTTCGACCTCATCGCCCGTCACGGCTCGCGCCCGATGAGCGAAATCCTGGCGCCGGCCATTCGCCTGGCCGAGGAGGGTTTCCCCGTCGCTCCGATCACTGCCTATTTCTGGCAGCGCGGCGCCGAGCGTCAGCTCAAGTCGGCTCTCAATGGCCACGAGTTGACCCTGAATGGGCGCGGCCCAAAGGCCGGAGAGATCTTCCGCAATCCGGGTCTGGCACGCACCTTTCGCCGCATTGCCGAAGAGGGGCCGCGTGTGTTCTATGAAGGCGAAATTGCCCGCGCCATTGCGGAGGTTGTTCAGCAAGCCGGCGGCTGCCTGAGCGAAGAAGACCTGGCCTCCCACACGTCCAGCTGGGAAAACCCCATTTCGGTCACCTATCGTGGCTTGCGCGTGTACGAATGTCCACCCAATGGACAGGGATTGACTGCTCTCCTGGCCTTGAACCTGCTCGAGGGGTTTGATCTCTCCTCCTTCGCCTCGCTCTCGACGCCGCGGCTGCATCTCGTTATCGAGGCCTTGCGCCTCGCTTTTGCCGATTCGCGCTGGTACGTGGCCGACCCGGCCTTTACCGAAATCCCCCTCAAGGCGCTTCTCTCGAAAGAATATGCGGCCACGCGCCGCAGCCTGATCAACCCCCAACGCGCCACGTTAAATCCCAAATACGGCTCGCCGGTCGTTTCCTCCGGCACGGTTTATCTCAGCGTAGTGGATCAATGGGGAAATGCCTGCTCCTTGATCAACAGCAACTACATGGGCTTTGGTACCGGAATCGTGCCCAAGGGTTGGGGCTTTACCCTGCAAAACCGTGGCCACAACTTTCACCTCGATCCCTCTCACCCCAATGCCCTTGCCCCGCGCAAGCGTCCCTATCACACCATCATCCCGGCGATGGTGACTCGCCCTGAGAAGGATGGCGAAAGCCTTTTCGCCTCCTATGGTGTGATGGGTGGCTTTATGCAACCGCAGGGACATGTTCAGGTGCTCTCTGCATTGGTGGACGATGGCCTGGACCCGCAAACCGCGCTGGACCTGCCGCGCTTTTGCATTGACGTGGAGGAAGCGGGGGGGCGCGTTGCCATTGAAGAGGGAATGCCCCCGGAGACGTTTGCCGGCCTGGCTGAAATAGGGCATCCCGTTTACTGGGTTTCAGGTTATGAGCGGGCGTTGTTTGGGCGTGGCCAGGTCATCTTGCGCGATGCGCAAAGCGGCGTGCTGTGCGCGGGAAGCGATCCCCGCGCCGATGGTTGCGCTATGCCGCTTGGCTGAAAAGGCCAAGCCCTGCTCGGCTGGCGCCGCCCGGAAACTAAAGTTTCGGGCTACACCTTGCCAGGTCGGCCTACGCCGACCGTGCGGAGGGGGAGGCGAAGATCAAACCGCGATTGTCCATCCTGCCTGGTGGCGCCGCCCGGAAACTAAAGTTTCGGGCTACGGCTTGCCAGGTCGGCCTGCGCCGACCGTGCGGAGGGGTGAGGCGAAGATCAAACAGCGACCGCCCGTGGCGACGGTCGCTGTGTATTTTGAGACTGTTGAGAGAGTTCTGGTTTAATACTGGTAGAACCCTCGGCCGGTTTTGCGGCCTAAATAGCCTGCGTCCACCATTTTTCGCAGCAGCGGAGCCGGGCGATATTTATCCTCGCCCAGGTCGCGATGCAAAATTTCCATCACATTCAGTACCACGTCCAAACCGATTAAATCGGCCAGAGTGAGTGGTCCCATGGGGTGGTTCATGCCCAATTTCATGACAGTGTCAATAGCCTCAGGTGTGCCCACCCCTTCCTGCAAAGCAAAAATCGCCTCGTTAATCATCGGGCACAGGATGCGATTGGAAATGAAGCCGGGCGAATCGTTGGCTTCTACTGGCTCTTTGCCCATCCATCTGCAAACCTCCAGGGTGGTGGCCAGGGTGACATCGGATGTGGCCAGCCCGCGGATGACCTCCACCAGTTTCATCAGCGGCACCGGGTTCATGAAGTGCATGCCAATGACCTTATCGGGGCGTTTCGTCACCGCAGCGATTTTGGTAATGCTAATCGAAGAAGTGTTCGATGCCAGGATCACTTCCGGGCGGGCGCGCTCATCCAGATCGCGGAAGATTTTGAATTTCAACTCGGGGACTTCGCTGGCCGCCTCGATGACTAGATCGGCCTCCGGTACTCGGCTCAAATCGGTGACAAAGTGAATCGACTCAGCGGCAGCCTTTTGTTCGGCGGTGATTACGCCTTTTTCGAGCAATTTAGCGGTAGATTTGGCAATGGTGGCTTTGGCTTTTTCCAGGGCAGCGGGGGCAACATCCATGCAGGTGACCGTATAGCCCGAAGTGGCTGCTACCTGGGCGATGCCATTGCCCATCGTCCCCGCGCCGACAACAAAAATATGTTTAATGTCCATCTTTTCCTCGCTGGAAGATTTTAATTTTCCAATTCAATGGCCATGGCCACGGCCTCCGCACCGCCCAGGCACAAGGAGGCGATGCCGCGCTTCAGGCCGCGATCCTTCAAGGCGTAGATCAGCGTCGCTAACAGGCGCGCTCCGCTGGCCCCGATGGGGTGGCCGAGGGCAATAGCCCCGCCGTTGACGTTGACCTTGCTCCAGTCCCAGCCCTGATCGGCCAGGGCATAACCGTCGGCTAGCACCTGGGCGGCAAAGGCCTCGTTGAGCTCGATCAAATCTACGTCAGCCAGCGTCCAGCCGATTTGCTTGAGCAATTTGGGAATGGCCAATGCCGGGGCACGGAAGAGATATTTGGGCTCGTCGGCAGCCTGCGCATAACCGACAATGCGCGCCAGCGGCTTGAGGCCGTGTGCCTCAGCGTAGGCGCGACTGGCGATCACCGTCGCAGCAGCGCCGTCGTTCAGGCCGGGGGCATTTCCAGCAGTGACTTTGCCGTTCTTTTGGAAGGCCGGTTTGAGCGCCGCCAGACTTTCCGGGGTGGTGTCGCGCCGCGGGGTTTCATCGGTGTCGAAGACGGTCACGCCTTTTTTCCCGGGGATTTCAACCGGTACGATCTCGGCCTTGAATTTGCCCTGGTCAATGGCGGCGATGGCTTTCTGATGACTCTCGTAGGCAAATTGATCCATCGCCTCGCGGCTGACCTCGTATTCGTTGGCGATGAACTCGGCGGCATCGCCCATGCTCCAGTTTTCCAGGGCACACCACAAACCATCGTTGAGCAGGGCGTCGGTCAATTGCAGGTGCCCAAAGCGTAGCTCGCCGCTGCGCCCGTGAACCAGATAGGGGGCGCGGCTCATGGATTCGAATCCGCCGGCGATGAACAGCTGTCCATCCCCGGCTTTGATGGCCTGGGCGGCCAGCATGGCAGCTTTCAACCCCGATCCACAGACTTTGTTGATGGTGGTGGCTCCAACCGAATGGGGCAAACCGGCGTGAATAGCGGCCTGGCGCGCCGGGGCCTGCCCTAGGCCAGCGGAGACGACGTTGCCCATGAAAACTTCATCAATATCGGCAGGATTTTCCAGCCCGGCGCGTTCTACCGCGGCTTTGATCACAATGGCCCCTAATTTTGGCGCTGGAATAGCGGAAAGACTGCCCTGAAATTTGCCGCTCGGCGTGCGCACGGCGCTCAGGATGACGGCTTCTGACGTGCTCATGATTGCTCCTCCTGGGGAATCACAGGGAGGGCGGTACGGACTGTTCCATCCCTGTGGCGAGTTTTTCAATTCAATTATAGCCTTTTATCTGGCTTGTGAAAACTGTACCAATCTGAGCGAGGCTCTGGAGACATTTGAAGTTTGCCCGATTTCAGATATTGGTGTGCACAAAGTGGACTGATGGATCGCGCTGAAACGGGCTGGAAAGCCTGCCAGGATTCGCTTTTTATTTCGCCCCGGCGGGGGCCACAAAGCGCAGGAACCAGTTGCCCGAAGATTTCTCGTCCACTTGGGTTTGGGGCGTGACGACCAACACCCAGGTATGACCAGGTTTGAGAGGAAAAGGCTGGTCGTTTTCATCCAGAAAGGCGAGGGGGCGGCGGTTTTTGTCATCCATGCGCCAGCGGATGGGGTACATTTGTCCGTCGCGGAAGAGCAAAGCTTTGCCACTACGCCCGGCCTCCAGGTGAATATCCAGGTTGGTGGGGGAGATGACCTCGTGTTCGGCAAAGAGCACAATCACGTTTTCAAAGTGCAGTTGCCGACCGGTCAGACGGTCTATTTCGGGGTGCAGGATGCCGGCCAGCTCGTATTTGGAGGTATCCACGTAGCGCAGGTAGGCGCGGTAGAGGGGGTCGTAGACCCAGGCGGATTGATTCTGGTAGGCGATGTACACATCCAGGCGGCTGGCCGGGATGCCGAACGTGGGGGGATCGTCGCTGAAGATGTTGCTGGTGTAGTTGAAATCGCTGCCTTTGCTCTGGCGTTGTTCTTCGGCCAGCTGGCGCATTTTGCTGAGGTCTAGCATGTAGCCGCCGCCGGAGAGTTGGTGATAGACCAGGTAGCAATAGGGCAGGTGCACCAGCACTTCGCCGGAGGCGCCCGCAAAGATCAGACAACTATGGGGGTAGGAGTTGGCGAGATGACCGTAAACGAGCCGCCCGGAGCGGATGGGGCCGATTTGCGCTGCTGGCAGAGTCGCTGTGGGGGGAGGAACGGCCTCGGGGCGCGGAATCAGGCCAACGTCCCGCAGCGAAGTGCTCCCCTGGACCTCGAGCGGGGCGCGGCCGTTTTGGGGGTTGATGTCGCTATCGCGGGAATCCTGCCCCTGATCTGCCGGGCTGATTTGTGCCCAGGCGGGGGGGTGAATTTCAATCCAATAAGAGCCGGGGGGGACGTTGAAGCCGTAGTAGCCGTTGGAATCGCTGCTGGTTTCTTGCAGTGGCTGACCGGAGAGATCGAGTAGGCGGACACAGATGCCGCCGATGCCGTTTTCACCTACGTCTTGCTGGCCGTTGCCGTTGGTATCTAGCCAGATGCGGCCGCCTGCCAGCGCAGCGGTTTGCTCAAAGGCGCCCTGGCGGATCGGGCATTCGCCGCTGAGCGGCGTTTCGGGAGCGGGGAATTCACCGTAATAGACGGCCAGGAAGCGGGTGGCGCCTTCGGTGATGTAGATTTCGTACACGAAGGGGGCAAAGGAGAGGCCGGCTTGGGGACGGCCGGTGGCTGGGAAGTGGGAGATGGACACCAGCAGAGCGGGGAGGCTGAGCAGCGTTGGGTCGGAGACGGTCAGGCCGCTGAGGGGGTTGATGTCTGTGGGCAGGCGAATGGGGGTGGGGGATGGGGGGATGGTGGGCGCGGCGGTAGCGGTCGGCGGGTGGTTGTTGGCGGTGGGTAATGCGGTTGGGGTTGCACTCTGCGGCAGGCAGGCGGACAGGGTGAGAAGGAAGAGGGTGAGAACAAGCGCGAGAGGGCGGAAGGGCATCATCGTGTGAAAGAGCGGGAAAGAGGGGAGGGCTGGGTCTGTGCACAAGGGTTGTTTTGTCTTGGGCAGAGACCCAGCCAGGTAGACGCTGTGTTTTCAGCGAGAGGTCATTTTTTGAAATTCATCGCGAATGCGATAGTAGGTGTCTTCCAGGGCTTCGGGCAGGACGCGCGTGTTGGCGAGGGTGGACATGAAGTTTGTATCCCCTGCCCAGCGCGGCACTACGTGGATGTGGATGTGTTCTTTCACGCCGGCGCCGGCGGCTTCGCCGATGTTGGCGCCCATGTTGAAGGCTTGTGGGTGATAGATGTTGCGCAAGACGGTCATGCTGCGGGCGGTTAGTTCGATCATTTCGGCGCGCGTGGCCGCGTCCAGCGCCTCGAGCGTGGATTGATGCTGGTACGGGACGATCATCACATGTCCGCTGGTGTAGGGGTAGCGGTTGAGGATGACGTAGGCCAGCTGACCGCGGTAGGCGATCAGGTTTTCAGGGCCATCAGACATGCTGGCTGCTTTACAGAAGATGCAGCCTTCTTCTTTGGTGTGATTTTCTATGTATGTCATTCGCCAGGGTGACCAGAGGTGATTCATGGGTGGGTTGTATCTTTTTGCTTTGCCTTCTTGGCTTGGTGTGTGGCGTCGCCCGGAAACTAAAGTTTCGGGCTACGGTTTGCCAGGTCGGCCTGTGCCGACCATGCGGAGGGGTGAGGCGAAGATCAAACCGCGATCGTCCATCCTGTCTGGCGGCGCCGCCCGGAAACTAAAGTTTCGGGCTACGGCTTGCCAGGTCGGCCTGCGCCGACCGGCGGTGCAAAAACCAGGCATTTCAGCGGAGCGATTTATGCCCTGAATTGTAGCAGAAAAATTGGTGGATTGGCCAAAATTGTAGTATCCTCGCCGCATGCAACCTTCGCTGTTTGAGACCATTCCATGGACGGTTACTACTTTGACGCGCTATTTGCGCGCGCTGCTGGAAGGCGATAGCACGTTGCAGGATGTCTGGGTGGAGGGAGAAATTTCCAATCTTTCCCGCCCGGCCTCCGGGCATGTGTATTTTACCCTGAAGGATGCCGGCGCCGCCCTGCGTTGTGTGATGTGGCGCAGTGACGTGCTCCGTAACCGCCTGAGCTTGCAAGATGGCATGGCCGTGGAAGTCCATGGTCGTATTGGCATCTACGAGCCGGCAGGACAGTATCAACTCTATGCCGATCGCATTCGCCCGCTGGGCGAGGGTGCACTTTTTCAGGAGTTTTTACGGCTCAAGGCGCTGCTGGAGGCCGAAGGGCTTTTTGACCCGGCGCGCAAACGTCCCATTCCGGCCTTGCCGCGACGCATTGGCATTGTCACCTCGGCCAGTGGTGCGGCCATTCGCGATATGCTCAACACCCTGCGCCGTCGCCTCCCTGTAGTGGAGGTCATTCTGGCGCCTTCGCTGGTACAGGGAGAGGAAGCGCCCCTGGCGCTGGTAGAGGCGCTCAGTGCTCTGGCGCGCCAGAAACCGGATGTCATCTTGCTGGCCCGCGGCGGCGGATCCATCGAGGACTTATGGGCTTTCAACGATGAGCGGGTAGTGCGAGCAGTGGCCGCTTCTCCTGTGCCGATCATTTGCGGTGTGGGTCATGAGACCGATTTCACCCTGTGCGATTTCGCTGCCGATCTGCGTGCCCCTACCCCCACCGCTGCCGCCGAACTCGCTACCCAAACCACCCTGCAAGATTTGCTTGCTTACCTGCAAATGCTTGAAAACCGTCTGCTCACGGCGGCGGATGAGTACCTGGCCGGGCAGCAATCTGCCCTGGATGGATTGAACACGCGCTTGCGCTTCCACTCGCCGGCGCGCCGCATTCAATCCGAGCGCCAAAGGCTAGATGACCTCTCCCGCCGCGCCGCCTGGGCCATGCTGCAGCGTTCGCGCCTGCAAAATACCCGGCTGGATGGCCTCAACCGTCGCCTGCAAGCCCTCAATCCGCTGGCTGTGCTGCGCCGAGGCTATGCTCTGGTCCGCCGCAAGGAAGATGGTGGCCTGGTGACCCGGGTAGCGCAGGCCAGCGCCGAAATGATCGTGCGCGTAAGCGACGGCGAATTCGAAGTGCGAAAAATCTAACTCAAAGGAATCCTCATGCCTAAAACGTCTTCTCCCAAACCTGTCGAAGAACTGTCCTACGAAGAAGCCCTGGCCGAACTGGAGAAAATCGTCGCCACCCTGGAGGCAGAGCAAAACCCGCTCGAAGAGACCATGCGCCTGTTTGAGCGCGGCCAGGCACTGGTCGCTCGCTGTAGCGCCTTGCTCGAAGCCGCCGAAATGAAAGTGCGCCAGCTATCTGGCGAAACTCTCCTACCCTTTGAAGAAGAAACCCCATGAACCTGCAGGCCATTTTCGCAAACAAAGTTTTGATCCTGGCGTTCATCGCCTGGAGCCTGGCACAACTGCTAAAGCTCCCCATCGAATACCTGCGCACGCGTCGCTGGAATTGGGCTTTGCTGGTGAGCGTTGGCGGCATGCCCAGCTCCCACTCCGCGCTGATCACCGCCACGACCCATGCCATCGGTCTCTATTTTGGCTTTGACAGTCCGGCGTTTGCCCTTGGCCTGGCCATCACCATGATCGTCACCTACGATGCTGCCGGTGTACGCCGTCAGGCCGGCATTCATGCCCAACGCATCAACCTGATCATAGATGAACTCCTCTCCGGCCACCCCATCTCCGAAAAAGACCTGCGCGAAGTATTGGGACACACTCCGCTGGAAGTGGCGGGCGGCATCCTGCTTGGCATCCTCGTACCGACGATAGGTTGGATGCTCTGGAAATAAACCGATGGCTAGCCCAACTTTTGTGCGCTAATATTTCAGCCGGCGTTTTACAAAGCGCAACACGCTCTGGATTTCGGGGACACGTAGCGCCACTGCCCCCAACAGGTACACTGCCCCCCCCAGCGCCACCCCGCCCAAAGCGGCTACCCAGCGATTCAGACTCCCCCCCAGCGGAATCCACACCCCAAGCATCAGACACATCCCCAGCGTTGCCAGGCTGGCCTGCCCCGCACCGCGTGCCAGATGCGCCTCGCCCAAACCGCCTAATCTGCGTCGAATCACCACGAAAAGCGCCGTCGCCTCCAGCGCGGTGGCCAGCGAATTGGCCAATGCCAGCCCGCCATGCGGCATCCAACCGATTTGAGCGAACAGACGCGAAAACGCCAGCGAGAACACCACATTCAGGCTCATGGCAACTGTGCCGATGATCACCGGTGTGCGCGTATCGTGTTGAGCATACGAGGCGCGGGTGAGCACTTCCAGGATCGAATGCCCCACCAACCCGGCGGCATACCACAACAAGGCCCAGGCAACCAGCTGCACATCCCGTTCACCGAACTCCCCACGTTGATATAGCGCCGCCACCAGCGGGTGGCGCAACATAATCAGCCCAACACTGGCCGGCAAGGCCAGGAAGATCACCCCGCGCAAGGCTGCGGTCAGCGAGGCGCGCAATTCATCCACCTGGCCCAAAGCATGTTGAGCCGAAAAGGTGGGCATAGCCGCAATGGCCACCGATTGAGCGATGGCTGCCTGAGCCATGAGCATAAGCGAAAAGCCATAGGTCAATGCCGACATACTCCCCTCGCCCATGCGCGAGGCCAGGTTGGCATTGACCCAAAAATTGACCTGCACCACGGCCACCCCCAGCAGACGGGGCCCCATCAGCAGCAACACATGGCGCACAGCCGGATCATCCAGCCCGCTTGTCCAGCGAGGAGCCAGGATCGCCTGCTGCTCCAGGGGCAAGTTGAGCAGGGCTGGAATTTGGATCAGCAAATAAAAGGTTGCACCGAGCACCACTCCCCAGGCCAGGCCATAAATGCCCATGTTGGGCGCCAGGAAAAGCGTGCCAAAAATGATGCCTAGCTGGTACATGGCCGGCGTCAGTGCCGGGACGAGAAAGACCTGATGGGCATTCAAAATCCCAACCAGCAGGCCGCCCAATCCGAATAACACGGCCGAAATGAGCTGAATACGCAGCAGGTGAATGGTGAGCGAAAAAAGCGTCGGGTTGGTGGCAAAACCGGGGGCGAGCGCGTAGCGCACAATTTGGGGGGCGAAAACCGCAGCGAGAACGGCCAGCAGGCTCAAAGTCAGGGTGACGAGGCGGGCGAGGGAGGCGGCTAATCGCCAGGCGGCGACGCGATCGCCCTTTGCCAGGAATCCAGTAAAGGTCGGGATGAACGCCGATCCAAGCGCCCCCCCGGCTACCAGCAGGAAGAGCGTCTCCGAGACGCGGTTAGCCGCGAAGAAAGCATCCAGTTCGGGGGAGGCGCCGAAGGCGCGCGCCACCAGGATGCTGCGAATCAGGCCGGTGATCTGGCCGAGGACGATGGCGAACATCACCGTGCCGGCAGCGCGGGCAATCTGACGGTTAGCAGAAGAAGAGGGGGCAGAAGGCATAGCGGCGCGATTATATCACCGGTAGTCGAAGGGACTGAGAGCCTGCCGACAGGAACCCCGCGAAAACCCTATGCTATAATAATTTGAGATATCTCTGGCAATACAATGTCAGATCAGAGAACTATCTATCTCAATAAGCTTAGGTGCAGGTTCCTGCTTTGGAGCAGCGAATCAATCTCGCCGGCTTGTTGGGGCTGTTTCGCTGGCCTTTCAAGTCTTCTCACCGTGATACATGGCAGACTGTTATGATAAGGGGCAAAAATAAAGTGATCGAAAATATGCTTGGCAAAGGTGAACTTCATGTCCAAAAAAATCTTCCCCCTTTTTGCACTGCTACTTTTTTTGCTTGTGAGTTGCAATCTGCCGGCAGGAACACCTCCGGCGCCAACCCCAACGGTTGCCGGGACAAACACAACCGAGACTCCGGCGGCCGCGCCCCAACTTTCTCCCGTGCCGGTGCAATTGCGGGTAGGGCGTGGCATCGCTGGCTCGTGGTTCGAAATTTATTTTACCGATCCGAACAGCCCTCAGGCCAGCCTGGGCGTGGGCGGAGTGGATGGCCCCCTGGGGAGCGCCATTGATTCGGCTCGCTCCAGCATTGATGCGGCGATCTACGCCCTGACATTGAACACGATTCGCTCGGCGTTGCTGCGTGCCCATAGCCGCGGCGTGCAGGTGCGGCTGGTGATGGAAAATGCCAACGTCGGCGGTACCGACCCGCAGGCGCTGATCGAGGCGGGCATTCCAGTGGTGATCGATTCCGCTGATGGCGTGATGCACAATACCTTTCTCGTGATTGATCGCAGCGAAGTCTGGACCGGTTCGGCAGATTTAACCAATGCCAGCATCTACAAAGCCGAAAACAACTTGCTGCGTATCCGCTCCGAAGCGGTTGCTGAAGATTACACCAAAGAGTTTGAAGAAATGTTTGTGGATAAAAAATTTGGGGCGGATATTGTCGCTGCGACGCCATATCAGCATGTCAATATCGAAGGTACCAATGTCTCGGTTTATTTTGCCCCGGACGATGATGTGCAGGTAGCCCTGATTGACCTGATTTCCCAGGCAAAAAAGAGCATTTATTTCATGGCCGAATCGTTCACAGCCTCCAAACTGGCCGAGGCGATACGCCTGCAAGCAGCCAGTGGGGTGACAGTGAAAGGGGTGATGGACGCCAGCGGCGTGACGGCCAGCTCGCTCAGCGAGTTTGGCAATTTCCGCAATGCCGGGATTGAGGTGCGCAAAAGCCTGGATGCTGGTGAAATGCGAAACAATGTGCTCATCATTGATGAGCATCTCGTCATGGTTGGCTCGTATAATTTCACCACCAGCGCCCAGAATCGCAACGACGAAAACATTTTGATCCTCGATAATCCCTTCATCGCCGCAGAGTTTCTGGCGCAATTTCAACAGATTTTCGACCAGGCAAAACCGTGACATCATTCAGGAACAAATGTGCTACAATTCAAGTCCCCCCTTGTGCGGGGGACTTTGCTTTAGGAGAATGGCTCATGAAATGGATGTCTCGTTTTGCCCTTTTGCTGCTCTTTGTCCTGGCGGCCTGTGTGCCGGCGACGCCCCCTCCTCCTGCGCCGCCTACCCTTACACCGGCGGTGGTAGATATTTCCTTGCCGGCAGCCCATGGAGTGCGTGGCTCCTGGTTTGAACTCTATTTCACCGATCCCGAAAGCCCGGCCGCCTCGCAAAAAACGGGTGGGGCGGATACTCCCCTCGTCGAGGCGATCGACGCCGCCCGCCTGAGCGTGGATGCAGCGATGTACAGCCTCAGCCTGAATAGCGTCCGCGATGCCTTGATCCGTGCCTATCAGCGCGGGGTGGCAGTTCGGGTGGTGATGGAAAGCGATAATCGCGACCGCGCCGATCCACAGGCTTTGATTCGAGCGGGGATCCCCGTCTTGGGCGATCGCCGTGAGGGGCTGATGCACAACAAATTCATTGTCATCGATCACGCCGAGGTCTGGACCGGCTCCATGAATTTTACCGATAGCGGCACATACGCCGATAACAATAACCTGATCCGCATTCGCTCCACCAAAGTGGCCGAAGATTACACTACCGAATTTAACGAGATGTTTGTGGATGATAAATTTGGCCCCGATGCAGGCTCGCCTACCCCGTATCCGCGCGTGACTTTGGACGGGACACCGCTCGACATTTATTTTTCTCCCGATGACGGCGTAGCCAACGCCCTGCTCGACTTGATCCATAACGCCAGCCAGAGTATCTACTTCCTGGCCTATTCGTTCACCTCCGATCCGTTGGCGGAGGCCATTCGAGAGCGGGCAGCCAACGGCGTGCAGGTGGCCGGCGTAATGGAATCGGCGCAAATCGATTCCAACCAGGGCAGTGAGTTCGAGGCCTTCCGTCAGGCCGGGCTGGATGTCCGTCGTGATGGCAACCCGGGTCAGATGCATCACAAAGTGATCATCCTGGATGGGCAAATTGTGGTGACCGGCTCGTATAACTTTACCGCCAGCGCCGAAACGCGCAACGATGAAAACCTGATTGTGATTTACAACCCCACCCTGGCGGGCTACTTCACAGCCGAATTTCAACGAGTCTTTTCGCAGGCGCAACCATAAGCCAGGTTTTCCGCTAGCATTTGCAAGGCAGTCCTTCAAGGGCTGCCCTGTTTTTTATGCCAGTAACTAATCTTGTTCTGGAGCGACTACTCTGGTGAAACCAACTATTGTTTATTATGGAGAGAGTGAAATGAAAAAATCAACACATTATCTGGTATTTCTGGTACTGACTTTGGCCGCCTATGTGCTAAGTGCCTGTGGTGGGGCCCTGCCAGCTCAACCGGCAGCACCTGCTGGCCCGGCTACAGGCCAGAAGGTGCAAGCAGCCCCGGTCGCTTTTTTGGGCGTTGTCGAAGCCATGAACGGTGACCAATGGGTTGTCAGTGGGCAAACCGTAGCCGTGGATCCCAAAACATTGCAAGATCCGGCGATCAAAGTCGGTGATAAAGTGCGTGTTGAGGGGACGGTTGGACAGGATGGTCGCCTGGTAGCCACGCGCATCGGGCCCGCTGCACCGGCCTTTTCAGCCTCGGCGTTCGACGCTACCACGGCAACCCCTGACCCCGCGATAACCCCCGCTTCGATGGCTGATGTCAATGAAGTAATTGGTGTTTTGGAAGCCATTTCGGATGCCAGTATTACGGTCAATGGACAGGTTTATCTGCTCACTTCTGCGTCTGAGATTAAAGATTTGCTGGCCGTGGGCGATCTGGTCAAAGTTCATTACCAGGTAGCCGTGGATGGTTCCTTCGTAGTTGTGGAGGTCTCGCTCAGCGATAGCATGGGCAACGATAACGCCAATGGGAATTCAAACGTCAATGACCAGAATTCCAACGGAAACACCAACGGCGACGATAGCAATTCCAATAGCAATGTCAACATCAACGAAGACGATCAGTCGAATAGCAATGACCATTCGGGTAACGATAACTCCAATGAAGATGACGACTCGAACAATGGCAATTCGAACGGCAATTCGAATGAGGACGATTAACAACCGAAACAGGGAACGATAGCCGCCCTTTTGTTGCTCCCGGTTCACTTACGTGCCTGTGGGCCGGGAATGGTATACTACGATGGAATTGCCAGCCGTAATTCCAAACCCAAAGGGCATTGCCTGCGCTATGTTACCTGCCGACGAACGAAGCATTCTGGATGGCCTGCGAGATCTCAATCCGCAGGTCATCGGCGCGGTCTATGATCAGTTTTATCCGCAGGTGTATCGATATATTTTGTATCGCATTGGGGATGAAACGACCGCTGAAGACCTTGCCAGTGATGTATTCGTCCGCTTGCTGGAAGCAAGCCAGCAGGGGCGTGGCCCACAGACCAATTTGAAAGGCTGGTTAATTTCCACCGCTGCTCATGTGGTTACCGACCAACTACGCCGCCGTTATCGCCGCCCGCTAGAAGCTTTATCCGAATCTTTTGCAAATGGCGATCCTGAACCGCATGCTGAGTTTGATTTGCGTGAACAAAACCGTCTTGTCCGTCAGGCATTGGCCCGCCTGACGCCGGAGCAGCAACATGTTCTGGCGCTTCGTTTTGGCCAGGGATTTTCTCTGGAAGAAACGGCCCAGGTCATGAAGAAAAATATCAATGCCGTCAAGGCCCTCCAGTTTCGAGCGCTGGCTGCCCTCCAGCGTCAGATCGGAGAGGTGTGGAATGAGTGAAAACATTAAGTTGTATGATGCTTTAGAAAAGTGCTTGCAGGCCCTCGAGCAGGGCGTGGACTTGGATTCCGCCCTGGCCCCTTACCCTGAGCTGGCTGCTGAGTTACGTCCTTTGTTGCAGATGGCTCTGCACACACAGACCTTATCGGCAGCGCCCTCGGCAGAAGGGATGCAACGCGGCCGGGCGCGCCTGTTGCAAACAGCGGCTCAGATGCGTCAGGCCAAAGGAACTCGTTCTCGCCTTGTGCAACGTCGTTGGTGGGGCGCCCCGGCTTTGCAACGAATGGCCATTGCCCTGGTATTGGCCGCCGTTTTCCTTTTGAGCGGCACGGGCCTGGTACGCGCTTCCTCAGCCACCCTTCCGGGGGATCGCCTCTATCCGGTCAAGCGTACCTGGGAAGGAGTACGGCTCTTGCTCGTTTTCAACGAGGAGGCGCGCGAAGCCCTGGAAGGCGAACATGAGGAAGAACGTCTGCATGAAATCCTGGAATTGCTGGCAAAGGGACGTGAAGCGCCGGTGGACTTTGAAGGGGTGTTCAACGATCAGGCTGGGCAGATCACCGTCTCCGGCATACCGGTGGTGATCTCGGCGCAGACGCGTTTGCCCGCCACCCCCCTGACGACCGGTGATTCCGTGCGAGTCATTGGGCGCACCAGCGCCCAGGGCTTTGTGTGGGCAGTGGAAATTCGGTTGCTCCCCTTGGGCGCAGTCGTACCGATGGGCATTTCGGCGGGGCAGCCTTCTGAAAGCGAGAAAAACGGCCAGGGAGCGGTCAATGAATCCCGCGGTGGGAATGAAAATGAATCGGGTACGGGACCAGGCTCACCATCCGGCAACGAAGCGCCGCAGAATCAAAATCAAAACGAGGATGGGAGTTCTTCCACTCAACGTACGCCTTTCAAGATCAAAGGCATCCTGGAATCGATGAATGGGAATGTCTGGATGGTGAATCAACTGACCGTGTATGTGGCCGATGCTCGTATTGAGGGTACGCCTGCCCCCGGCGCACTGGTCGAGATTAAAGGCTACTTCCAGTCAGATGGCAGGTTCATCGCTACAAAGGTCGAAGTAAAGTCCTCCAGCAATGATGAGAACAAGGATAAAGGCAAGGGCGGCGGAGGCAATGACAATCACAATAGCAATGAAAACAAGAACGAAAATCACAACGGCAATGAAAATCACAATGACAACGAAAATCATAACGACAACGAAAAGAAGGATTAACTGGGCCTTTGCCCATCCTGCCGCCGTCGCTTGAGCGTTCCCCCTCCTTCACACAACGAGCAGGACGACTCTTCCAGGGTTGTCCTGCTACTTTTTCCCTTTTGGGCTAAAATGGGGGAAAGCATTTTTCAGCTCACTCTTTCTAAAATCCATGCAGGAGATGGTTCATGGCAGCGAACACGTTTTACCTGGGGCGAATTTTCGATTTGAAAGCAGGGAAGGCCACGGCCGTGCCCCTGGAATATGACCCCGCCGATTTGACCACCCATGCCGTTGTGACCGGCATGACGGGTTCGGGGAAAACTGGCCTGTGCGTTTCCCTCCTCGAAGAGGCCGCCTTACAGGGCATCCCGGCGTTGATTATTGACCCTAAAGGCGACCTGACCAACCTCCTTTTGCACTTCCCTAACCTGGCTCCGCAGGATTTTCAACCCTGGATTGATCCCGATGTGGCTCGCCGCGCCGGCAAGACGCTCGAACAGGCCGCGACCGAAGCCGCCCTCTCCTGGCGCAACGGCCTGGCCGAATGGGGCATCCAACCGGAACGTTTGCAAGCACTAACCCATGCCGTCCAGTTTGCCATCTACACCCCTGGCTCCGATGCAGGCATACCGGTCAGTGTGCTCTCCTCGCTGGCAGCCCCCGCACTGGATTGGGAAACCCATCGCGAAACCCTGCGCGAACGCATTTCCAGCACCGTCACCGCCTTGTTGGGTCTGGTCGGCATCAATGACGTGGACCCCATTCGCTCGCGCGAACATATTTTGCTCTCCAATCTGTTCGAGGTCGCCTGGAGCCAGGGTCGCGATATTGACCTGACTGAACTTATCTTGCAAACCCAATCGCCGCCTTTCGACAAACTGGGCGCTTTTCCGGTAGATACCTTCTTCCCGCCCAAAGACCGCATGGAACTGGCCATGGCGCTCAACAACATCCTCGCCTCCCCGGCCTTTCAGGCCTGGCGTGAGGGCCAACCGCTGGACATCCAATCCCTGCTTTTTACCGCCGAAGGACGTCCCCGTCACAGCATCTTTTACCTGGCCCACCTGAGCGACAGTGAGCGCATGTTCTTCGTCACCCTGCTCTTCGGCGCGGTCGAAACCTGGATGCGCACCCAGGCGGGCTCCTCCGCCCTGCGCGCCATCCTCTACATGGACGAAATCTACGGTTACCTGCCCCCCGCCGCCAACCCACCCTCCAAAGGCCCACTCCTGCGCATGCTCAAACAAGCGCGCGCCTTTGGCCTGGGCCTGCTGCTTGCCACCCAAAACCCGGTAGATGTGGACTACAAAGGCCTGTCCAATGCCGGCACCTGGTTCATCGGCAAACTGCAAACCGAACAAGATAAAAACCGTCTGCTCGATGGCCTGGAAAGCGCCACTGGCGGCGTCTCGCGCTCTGTCTTCGATAAATTGATCTCCTCCCTCGGCAAGCGCGTCTTCATCATGCAAAATGTCCACGAAAAAGCGCCGCTCCTGTTTCAGACGCGTTGGGCCATGAATTTCCTGGCCGGGCCGCTTACTCGTACCCAGATTCCGGCCCTGAACGACCTGGTCGGTGCGAAAGAGACGATTCCTGCCCCCAAAGCGGCCCCCGCCTCGCGCCCGGACGCTCAGGTGGATACCGCCAAAATGGCCTTTACTACCGCCGCCGCGACCCCCGTCAACGTAGCGGCTGGCGCCGCCGGCTCGCTCACCCGCCCCCCCGTTCCGGCCGGCGTAGCGGAATACTTCCTGCCGCAAACCCTCAGCCTGCCGGAGGCCTTCCAGGCGGCAGGTCAGCCCATGCCAACCGAAGCCTCGATTGAAGCCGTGCTCTACCGCCCGGCATTGCTGGCGGCGGCCCAGGTGCGCTTCCTGGATCGCAAATATGGCGTGGATAACGAAATCCTGCGCGCCGCCCTGGTGCTTTCTCCCGAAAAACGCGGCGCCCTGCGTTGGGAGGATTACCCCTATCGCGGCCCGGCATTGGAAAAAATTGAGACTACCCCGCCCCCCTCGGCTCGCTTCGCCATGCTGGATGCCCCTCTCAACGACGCCAAAACGATAACCACCCTGCAACGCGATTTTGTAGATTGGGTCTATCGCTCGACGACCATCAAGGCGCGGGCTAACGAAGCCCTAAAAGTCTATGCCGGGCCAGATGTCTCGCAGGCTGAATTCATGAAAGCCTGTGCCGACACTGCCCGCCAGGCGCGCGATGCCGAAATCGCTCGCCAGAGCGCGGCCCTGGAGCGGAAAATCAAAGCCCTGGAAGACAAACTGGCCCGCGAAGAGCGCGAATTACGTCAGGACGAAGCCGAATACAATCAGCGCAAAATTGAAGAACTGGGGACCCATGCGGAAAACGTGCTGGGTTTGTTCGGCGGGCGGCGCTCCACGCGCAAACTCTCCTCCTCGCTTGCTAAACGTCGCCTCACCGAGCAGGCCAAAGCCGATGTAGAAGAATCTATAGAGGCTATTGCCCAATACAAGCAAGAATTGGCCGAGTTGGAAAAGCAGCGCCAGGAATTGATTGAGGAGATTAACAATCGTTGGGGTGATGTCGTCAATCAGATTACCGAGATCACCCTGACCCCGAAAAAGACAGATATTTTCGTTCAACTCTTTGGTGTGGCCTGGTTACCTTATTACCTGGTGCGCGCCGGCGAAGAGACCCTCGAATTGCCCGCCTTTGGGGAAGGGTAAAGCAAGGTTAGAAAGCAAAAAGCAAAGCGCCTGGAAACCATCTTTCCAGGCGCTTTTTATCTGGCGGCCCCGACGGGATTCGAACCCGCGATCTCGGCCTTGACAGGGCCGCATGTTAACCGCTACACCACGGGACCATTTTTACAAGCGGGCGATAGTTTATCATACACATTGCACCCTGTCAATATGCTCCGCCAGAATAAACAGCCGGATCGGTAGGTGTCTGACCGGTTCGGTCATGTACATAGACCCAATCGCCCTCATGCGCCCAGTTGAAGAGCCAGTGTGCATCGCCAACGGACAGGTTCACGCAGCCATGGGATTGCGGGTAACCAAAGCGGGTACGCCAATAAGCACCGTGCAGGGCGCGAGCGCCGTCGAAGTACATCGTCCAGGGCACATTATCCAGGTAATAAAAATCCGAAGGATCGTTGTTGCGCATGGTCTCGGTCTCTTTTTTTTGATAAATCTGAAAGAGGCCGGGGCGTGTCCAGAAGGGCTCTAAACCACTGGCGATGACGGTGGCGAAGACCAGCTGGGAATTCTCATAGACGGCCAGAGTTTGTTCGGCCAGGTCCACGTCAATCCAACGGCCAGTGGTGACTCCTTCGGGTGGGGTGGTGTTGATCAGTACCTGGGCCACTTTGCGACCTTCGACCCACTGGTCGGGGCCAATCAGGTGCCAATCCATGCCATCTACATTCTGGGTGGTGTAAATTTGAATGACGTCGAAAGGATTGAGCCATTCGCCGGTTTCGGGAGTGTTGTAGCCGGGGGCGCTTTTGATCGGGATGTATTCAAAAGGCCAGCCGAAGGAATTGCGCGGCGTCTGGTGAAAGACCAATCCTTGAAAGCGGGAGATCTCAGAGACGCGCGCTCCCATGCCTGGAATCCAGCCGCCATTGGGCAGCAGGTAGTAGATGCCATGACCGGTGTCCAGGCGATTTACGTAGGAGACGTAGACGAAGCCGGGTGGAAACGTCAGGCCGGCGCTTGAGCTGCCATCGGGTGCGGTGTACACGGGAACGGTGGTCTTCTCCAGGTGGAAGTAACGATAGGGCAGGTCGGCCAGGCTTGGGTCCGGGGGGGAGGCGGGCAGAGGCATAGGGGGGATGGTGAGGCCCATTTGGGCGAGTTCGGTCAGGTAGGCCGAAGGGCCGAGGGGCATGCAGTCTGCCGGTTCCACCCAATAAACTGCCGGCGGACAGACCACCGCGCCGCTTTCTGATTCGGGGGAGATTTCTTGTGCCTGGCTACTGGCTGGAAAGCCCAGGGCGATGAGGAGGATCAGCGTAAGGGTTGAAAAGATAAATTTTCTCATAAGCCGTTGTGCTGCGGATTATACTGTATCCCCCTTGCTCTGTTACACTCCGAAAAGCATACTCCCTCTTTATTGTCGGATACAGGAAAAGGCGAGAGTCGGTTTTGAGACTCTCGCCTGGACAAGCTGCGTTGAACAGGTAAAGGAATGATTTAGAGGTTGTTATGCGCCACTGGCGCTTTGCATTTTCGCCAATTGTTTCATCAGGCGGCTTTTGCGGCGGGCGGCGTTGTTGGGGTGAATAATGCCTTTTTCGGCGGCCTTATCCAGGGCGCTGATGGCTTTCAGGACGGCCTCTTTGGTTTCGGGGGCATTGTTCGCGATGAGTTGCCGTGCCTTGTTCACTGCCGTGCGAGCCATGCCGCGGAAAATGCGATTGCGCAGGCGGCGCTTTTCATTCTGACGATTGCGTTTGATTTGAGACTTGATGTTTGCCAAGGTCTTCCTCCAAAAATATCTTCCCGAAAATGGTGGCGTAATCCACCGCGGAGCGGTATTTTACATGAGAGCGCTGTTTTTGTCCAGAAAATATGCCAACCTATCGCGTGGGGGTGACAGATGGCGTGACCGTGAACACG